>JBELHK010000026.1:0-25231 GCA_042091415.1 Polaribacter sp.
AAAAATGAATGTACTTATTTTAGGTTCTGGAGGTAGAGAACACGCTTTTACTTTAAAATTGTCTGAAAGCAAAAAAATTGATCAGCTTTTTATTGCGCCAGGTAACGCAGGAACTTCAAAAATAGCAACAAATATATCGATAAGTCCCACTAACTTTTCTGCAATAAAAGAAGTTGTGCTAAGCAAAAAAATTAACATGGTAGTTGTGGGGCCTGAAGCGCCTTTAGTAGAAGGGATTCATGATTTTTTTCTAGCTGATAACGATTTAAAAGATATCTCAGTTGTTGGGCCTAAAAAAGACGGTGCTTTATTAGAAGGTAGTAAAGATTTCTCGAAGCAATTTATGTTAAAGCATGGTATTCCTACTGCAAAATATCAGTCTTTTACAAATGAGAATTTAGAAGAAGGGTATGATTTTTTAGAAACTCTAAACCCTCCTTATGTTTTAAAAGCGGATGGTTTGGCAGCTGGTAAAGGAGTCCTGATTTTAAATTCTTTAGATGAAGCAAAGAAGGAGTTACAAGAAATGGTTTCGAATCAAAAATTTGGTGATGCTTCTTCAACTGTTGTTATTGAAGAATTTTTAAAAGGAATTGAACTTTCTGTTTTTGTGCTTACAGATGGTAAAAGTTATAAAATATTACCTTCTGCCAAAGATTATAAACGAATAGGAGAAGGTGATACGGGTTTAAATACAGGAGGAATGGGAGCAATATCACCCGTGCCTTTTGCAGATGAGTCATTTATAAATAAAGTTGAAGAACTGATTGTAAAACCTACAATTAGCGGTTTGCAAAAGGAAGGAATAGATTATAGAGGCTTTATTTTTATCGGTTTGATGAATGATAACGGAAACCCTTCAGTTGTTGAATACAATGTTAGAATGGGAGACCCTGAAACAGAAGTAGTTTTACCTAGAATAGAATCAGATTTATTAGAGTTATTTGAAGGTGTTGCAAATCAAACTTTAAATGAAAAATCTTTTTCAGTAACTTCAAAAACAGCAACAACCGTAATGTTAGTTTCTGGAGGTTATCCTGAAAGTTATGAAAAAAATAAACAAATTACCGGTTTAGAAAATGTAAATGACTCTTTAGTTTATCACGCAGGTACAACAAATAATGAAGGTAATCTTGTTACAAACGGAGGTAGAGTTATGGCTGTAACGTCATTTGGAGAAACGATTGAGGAAGGATTAAAAAAATCATATAATAGTATACAAAAAATTCATTTCGATAAAATGAATTACAGAAAAGACATTGGTTTTGATCTTTTATAATTTAAGATCTTTTTCTATAGTAAAAGAAAATTCAGATCCTTTTCCATAAGTACTTTTTAGAAAAATATTTTCATCGTGTGCTTCAACAATATGTCTTACTATTGAAAGCCCTAAGCCAGAACCGCCTTGTTCTCTCGATCTACTTTGGTCTACTCTGTAAAACCTTTCAAATAAACGAGATAAATGTTTCTGTTGTATTCCTTCTCCGTTGTCAGTAACTTTAAAGATTAACTTTCTGTTATTATAATTTTCAATACTTATTACCGTAGTTCCGTTTGGTTTACCGTATTTAATTGAATTTACAATTAGATTTATTAATACTTGTTCGATTTTTTCTATATCACCTTTCACGAATATCGGAAACTCATAAAACTTATCAAAAAGAAGCGAAATATTCCTTTTTTTTGCTTTCATTTCTAGTAAGTCAAAAACATTTTGAACCAATTCTATAATATTAAAACTAATGATATTTAATTTGGTTCCTTCGTTCTCTAATTTAGCAATCATATCAAGGTCTTTAATAACCGCAGTTAATCGATCAACACCCTTGTTTGCTCTTTCTAAATATTTGATTCTGATGTCTTTATCGTCTATAGCGCCCTCAAGTAATGTTAGTATGTAACCTTGTACGGTAAAAAGTGGAGTTTTAAGTTCGTGAGCTACGTTTCCAATAAAATCTCTCCTAAATGAATCTCTTTCTGTTAAGTTTTTAATTTCAAGTCGTTTACCTTCTACATAGTTTTTCATTTTTTTTGATATTTCATCAATATCTGTAGTGGCAGTTTCTTTTTTTAAATCATTAACATCTAATACAGACACTTCTTCATAAATCTTTTTCAATCTTCTGTATATAAAATGCTCCACTCTATATTGAATGATGAAAAAGGACATGATAAAAAGCAATACCGTAGCTAATAAAACAATTTTAAAGCTGTAATTATTAATTATCAACAAGTAAGAAACACCAGCTAATACAACAGATAAAAATGTTAAGTATGCAGCCGACCAAATTGCGTAGGAATATGTTTTTTTTATTTTCAAAGGTTTTATTTATCAGAATCTGCATTTACAAATTTATAACCAACACCTTTTACAGTTTTAAAATGATTTTCTCCAATCTTTTCTCTCAGTTTTCGAATATGAACATCGATAGTTCTTCCGCCAACAACAACTTCATTTCCCCATACGGTATCTAAAATGATATCTCTTTTAAATACTTTATTTGGTTTTGATGTTAATAAAGAAAACAATTCAAATTCTTTTCTAGGTAATGATATTTTCTTCCCAGATTTATATACAACATATTCCTCTTTGTCTATAACAATATCTCCAATTGTAAGCGCTTCTTCAGATTTAGAATTTGTATTGAGTCTACGAAGTAAAGATTTCATTTTACTAATAAGCACTTTGGGTTTTATAGGCTTGGTAATATAGTCATCAGCACCAGCTTCAAAACCTGCTACTTGAGAGTAGTCTTCACCTCTTGCAGTTAAAAATGCAATAATTACATTTTCTAATTTTTGTATTTTTCTAATTTTTTCACATGCTTCAATACCATCCATTTCGGGCATCATAATATCTAGCAAAATAAGATGTGGCATGTGTGTTTTAGCCATTTCAATAGCTTTTAAACCGTTATCAGCAGTAAAAACTTCATATCCTTCATTTTTTAAATTGTAACCTACAATCTCTAAAATATCAGGTTCATCGTCTACCAAAAGTATTTTTATGTCGTTTTTATCCATGCTTAAAGATGATTCATTTATTCAAAAGTAGCGATAATTCGTTTAAAATTACAAGTACTTAACAATCATTTAATTTTAACTTACAGAAATAGATTTTAATTAACAATTACTTAATCTATGGAGTAACTAACAAGTTAACATATATTTTATACTTTTACATTTATTAATTTAATTCAATCAAAACATGAAAAAAAATTACTTTTTTACTTTATTAGCAACGCTTTGTTTTGCTTTTTTTTCTAATGGGCAAGAAATGCTCGTTAATGGAGATTTCGAGTCTTGGGATAATACTACAACACCTACAGGTTGGGATAAATCAGAAAGTATAACTCAGGAATCAACAGAGGTGAGAGGTGGTAATTTCTCTGCTCTAAGAAATGGAGGAAGTAGTACTAAAGATTTAAGCCAAAATATAACAGGTATAATTGGAGGAGATAGCTACACAATAAGTATATGGTATAAAGCTGATGGTGATGGAACTGATGCAAGAATCTGGAGTTTTTGGAGAACAGGTACATCAAATCTTCAAGACGAAAATACTGCTGAATTGAGAGGGCCAAATAATCAGTATCTTGATAATAATGGTAATCAATGGTCACAATATACTGTTACTTTAAATGCACCAGCTGCTGCTGATGCTTTTTTCTTTGAGGTTAGATCTTATTCAAATTCAACAGTATACTGGGATGATTTTTCTTTTGTTCATAATGCAACCTCTGAGCCATCAATAAATATTGCATCTCCATCAAATAATACTGAATTAGATCCTTCTACTACTGAAGTTCCAGTGTCTGTAAATATCAACAATTTTGTATTGTCACAAGATGACGGCTCTGGAAATAGTGATAGTTCTGGAGATGGCTATATAAAAGCAACTTTAGAAGATTCAAGTCAGTCTACTAATGTTAGTCCGTTTTTTACAACTGATTTCCCTGCAATTCAGGTAACTCCAGGTAGCGAATATACATTAACAATGGAGTTGGTTGATAATAGCGGTAATTCACTTTCTCCAGCAGTATCTTCTACGGTTTCATTTTCAGTTGCAACTTATTCTCAAGTTTCTTCTTTAGCAGACTTACGAGGCGGTACAGAAGGTAATTATTATGACTTATCAGGTGAAGTAATTTTAACATACGATGCGGGTAATTCTAGAAATCAGAAATACATTCAAGATGCAACGGGTGCTATTTTAATTGATGATAGTGATGGAGTTTTTACAACCTCATATAGTGTAGGCGACGGTATTACAGGTATTAAAGGAAAGCTAGATTCTTACGGAGGTGTTCTTCAGCTTATTCCAGTGCAAGACCCAGGAAATGCTTCAAGTACAGGAAATGCTATTTCTTCTCAAGTTGTTACTATTGCTGATTTAACAGCAAATTTTGAAGATTATGAATCAGAATGGGTAACTATTAACGATGTAACTTTTACAGCTGCAGATGGTTCTGCTGTTTTTGCATCAGGTCAAAATTATGATATAACTGATGGAACAAATACATTAGTATTTAGAACTGCTTTTAGTAATGCAGATTTAATAGGTGAAATTATACCTTCATCAAGTGCTAATATTACTGGGCCTGCAGCAGAATTTAACGGAACTCCTCAAGTTTTTGGAACTTCTTTATCAAATATTGTACTAGGTGTTAAAAATGTAAATATCGAAGGTTTTGCTTTATATCCAAACCCTGTAAACGATGGTAAATTTGTAATTACAAGTAACAATACAGATAAAAAACAAGTTGCTATTTTTAATATTTTAGGAAAAAATGTTTTTAATACAACTATTTCAGGAACAAATTCTGAAGTGAATGTTACATCAATGTCATCTGGTGTTTACATTTTAAAAGTAGTTGAAGGAACAAAAACTGCTACTTCTAAATTAATTATAAAATAAGATTTTCTTATAATATTTTAAAAAAGCCCTGATTTTTCAGGGCTTTTTTTATATTTATATAAAATTGCTATTATGAATTTAAAAACAAGTCTAAAAAACATTCTATTTTTAGATATAGAAACGGTGCCTCTTTATGAAGATTGGGAAAACCTAAATGTAAAAGAACAAGCATTGTTTGCTCAAAAAACAGAATACCAAAGAAAAGACGATTTTTCAGCAAAAGAATTTTACGAAAGAGCAGGAATTTGGGCTGAATTTGGTAAAATTATTTGTATATCTGTTGGTTTTTTTTCAGGAACAAATCAAAATAGATCATTTAGAATAAAGTCTTTTTTTGGTGATGATGAGAAAAAACTATTGCTAGATTTTAAAGATTTGTTAGAAGCTCACTTTTCTAAAGATGAATACGTATTATGTGCGCATAATGGAAAAGAATTCGACTTTCCTTTTATTGGTAGAAGAATGATAATTCATCAAATAGAATTGCCGAAAAAATTAAATTTATTTGGTAAAAAGCCATGGGAAATTCCACATTTAGACACTTTAGAATTATGGAAGTTTGGCGATTATAAGCATTATACATCACTTAAATTATTAACCCATGTGTTAAACATTCCTTCTCCTAAAGATGATATTGATGGCAGTGAAGTTGCCAACGTATATTACAAAGAAAAAAATATTGATAGAATAGTAACTTATTGCGAAAAAGACACAATTGCAGTCGCACAAATAGTATTAAAAATGAATAATGAGAAATTATTAGAAGATGTTGATATTGTAAAGGTTTAGTTTTCTTCTAACTTCATAGAAAGTTCAAACCAACGTTCTTCTTTTTGTTCTAAATCTTCAATGATTTGTTTTAATTCTTGAGATTTCTTTTCGATATCTTCTGCATCAATTTCAACATTTAAAAACTGTTGTTCAATTCTAGTTTTTTTACTTTGTAATCTTTCGATTTCATCCTCTAAAGCACCAAACTCTCTCTTTTCGTTGTAACTTAAAGAGCTTTTTGAACTACTATTTTTTTCTTCTTTAACTTCCTTTTTAAGATGATCAGATTCAATAGGATTTGAGTTTTCATAAGTTCGAAAATCTGAGTAATTACCAGGGAAATTTTCTACAATACCATTGCCTCTAAAAACAAAAAGAGCGTCTACAATTTTATCCATAAAATATCTATCGTGCGAAACAACTAATAAGTTACCTGGGTAATCTAGTAAGAAGTTTTCAAGAATATTTAGCGTAACAACGTCTAAATCGTTTGTAGGCTCATCTAAAATTAAGAAATTAGGATTTTGAATTAAAACCGCACACAAATACAATCTTTTTTGCTCACCGCCAGAGAGTTTTTCTACAAAATCATATTGTTTTTTCTTATCAAATAAAAATCTTTCTAAAAGTTGAGAAGCAGATATTTTTCTTCCTTTTGTTAATGGAATAAATTCTCCAAACTCTTTAATAACTTCAATTACTTTTTGCCCTTCTTTTATGGTAATTCCTGCTTGTGTGTAATAACCAAATTTAACGGTTTCACCAGCGACAACTTTACCGCCATCAACGGGTGCTTTTTGAGTTATAATATTTAAAAATGACGATTTACCAGTTCCGTTTTTACCAATAATTCCAATGCGTTCTCCGCGTTTAAAAACATAATCAAAGCCATCTAGAATTTTTTTATCATCAAATGATTTGTGGATTTTATGAAGTTCAAGAATCTTACTTCCTAAGCGCTCCATATTTATCTCTAATTGAACTTTATGATCTTTTCTTCGTTGATGGGCTTTTTCTTTAATCTGAAAAAAATCATCAATTCTAGATTTAGATTTAGTCGTTCTTGCTTTCGGTTGCTTTCGCATCCAATCTAATTCTTTTTTAAAGAGACTTTTTGCTTTGCTTAAATTTGTAGCTTCTAAGGCTAAGCGTTCTTCTTTGTTTTGTAAATAGTACGAGTAGTTTCCTTTGTATTTGAATATTTTCCCTTGATCTAATTCTAAAATTTCGTCACAAACTCGCTCTAAAAAGTAACGATCATGTGTAACCATAAACAAGGTTATTTTTTCTTTGGCAAAGAAAGATTCTAACCACTCAATCATTTCTAAATCTAAGTGATTCGTAGGCTCATCTAGAATTAATAAATCAGGTTTGCTAATTAAAACGATAGCTAAAGAAAGTCGTTTTCTTTGTCCTCCAGATAATGATGAGATTTTTTGAGATAAATCATCGAGTTTTAATTTCGATAAAATCTGTTTGTATTGTGTTTCAAAATCCCAAGCATTGTATTGATCCATTAAATCAAAAGCAGTTTGATAAGCCTCTGTTTCTTCAGGATTTTCTAGTGCTTTTTCATATTGCTTAACTATAGATAGTATTTTGTTATCAGTAGTAAAAATAGTTTCTTCTATAGTTAAATCAGGATTCAAATTATCTTTCTGAGCCAAATAAGCAATAGAAATATCTTTTCTGCTTACAATTTGACCTGTATCAGGCAGATCTAAACCTGCAATAATATTTAGAATAGATGTTTTACCAGAACCATTTTTTGCTACAAAAGCAATTTTTTGATCTTTATTTATTCCAAAAGAGATGTCTTCAAATAAGATTCTTTCACCATACGACTTCGAAATATTTTCTACAGAAAGATAATTCACAATAAATTTTATTTTTAGCAAAGAAACAAAAAATAATACTGAGATTTTCTTTTCAAATTTTAAAGAAAAAAAAGATGATTAAATATTACAATCAATTATATTTTTTATGATATCAAAAGTTTTTTAGAATCTCTTAATTAATATTATCTTGCAATCCTAATAAAAAAAATTATGAAAATTATTGTACCTATGGCAGGTATTGGCTCTCGTTTGAGGCCGCATACACTTACAGTTCCGAAACCATTAACTGTTATTGCTGGTAAACCAATTGTACAGCGTTTGGTTGAGGATATTGCTTCTGTTATTGAAGAAGATATAGATGAAATTGCTTTTGTAATTGGCCCTTTGGCTAAAGGCTTTCCGTCTGATACAGAACAAAAACTATTACAAATAGCAAAAGAAATAGGCGCAAAAGGTTCTGTTTATGTACAAGAACAAGCTCTTGGAACTGCACATGCAATTTATTGTGCGAAAGAGTCTTTAAGTGGGCCTTGTGTAGTTGCTTATGCAGATACTTTATTTAAAGCCGATTTTAAATTAGACGCAAATGCAGATGGAGCGATTTGGGTAAAACAAGTTGAAAACCCAAGTGCTTTCGGAGTTGTAAAGCTTGAAGATGGATATATTAAAGATTTTATAGAGAAGCCTAAAGAATTTGTTTCAGATTTAGCAATTATTGGAATCTATTACTTTAAAAGTGGTGAGAAGTTGTTGGACGAAATTCAATATTTAATTGATAATGATTTGAAGGAAAACAATGAATATCAATTAACAAATGTTTTAGAATCATTAAAACAACAAGGAGCTAAGTTTATTCCTGGTAAAGTTTCTACTTGGATGGATTGCGGTAAAAAAGACCCAACAGTAGAAACAAATAAAATTATTTTAGGTTTCGAAGAAGCTGATGGTAATAATTTAGTTTCTGATGACGTTGTATTAGAAAATTCAGAAATTATCCAGCCTTGCTATATTGGTAAAAATGTTGTTTTAAAAAATTCTAAAATTGGTCCTTTTGTTTCTATTGGAGAAAATAGTACTGTAGAAGATTCAACCATAGAAAATTCTTTAATACAAACGAATGTTTCTATTTTAAAAGCAAATTTAGACAATGCAATGATAGGAAACCACGCAAAGTATAATGGGCAATTTACTTCAGTAAGTATTGGCGATTATACAGAATTGACTTAATTTATAGAATGAAAAAGCAAGAGTTATATATGTTATCTAACAAACGCATATTTTTTCTTGCTTTTTTGTTTATTTCCTTTTGCTCATTCAATACGTTTGCACAAGATAGTATTCCTGAAAAGAAAGATTTAACGGAAGAATCTGAATTAAAATTTCAACAATATTTTTTTAAGGCACTTTCTGATAAAGCTATTGGTAATTATTCAAGAGCTATAGAAAATTTAGAAAATTGTAATCAGATTTTAGAAGAAAATGAAATCGTTTTTTTTGAGTTTTCAAAAAATTATTTAGCGCTCAATAAAACATTTTTAGCAAAAGAATACATAAAAAGGGCACTTGAAAAAGAGCCTAGTAATATTTGGATGCTTAAACATTTAGTGAACGTTTATGTAAAAGAGAAAAATTATAATCAAGCCATTGAAACGCAACAAAGCGTTGTAAATTTAAATGCTAAAGAAAGAGAACATTTAGTCCGATTGTTTTTATATAATAGGGACTACGAAAATGCTTTAGAGCTAATATATACTTTAGAAAGTGAACAAGCTTTATCGCAGAGTCTAAAGAGGGTGAAAGAAAACCTAGAAAAAAGAGGATTTACAGAAAGAAAAGTTACTTTACTATCAAAAGAGACTTCTTTAATAGCGCAATTTGAAAAAGAAAAATCGTATACATCTTTAGAAAATTTATTAAAAAAATATCAAAATGAACCAGATACACTATTTAAATATAGTAATATTGGTTTAGAATTATTTCCTTCTCAGCCTTTCTTATATCTTATAAAAGGGAAATATTTAAACTCTAAAAAGGAATATGCCAAAGCTTTAGATACATTAAAAAATGGTATTGATTTTGTTTTAGAAGATACAATGGAGATCGATTTTTTTAAGGAAATTGCAAAAGCATACAAAGGATTAGGAAATGGTAAGGAAGAAAATTATTACAATCAAAAAATAAAAAAGCTAAGAGGTTAATTGATGAAGTATTTTAAATATGTACTTTTTTTTCCATTATTTTTTCTTTCTTGTAAAGCAAAAAAAAATATGATAGATGCAAATGCAATAGCAAAAGAAATGTCTGCTAGAAAAGTTGCTAAAAAGCATATTGCAGCCAATTTTGAAAATAAATCTTTAGATTCTAAGTTAAAAGTAAATTTTAACAATGGTAAATCTAAACAAAGTTTATCTGTTCAACTAAAAATTAAAAAAGATGAGGTTATTTATATTAGAGGAACAAAACTTATAACAATTTTTAAGGCGAAAATTACTCCTAATTCTGTGAGTTATTATTCTCCTATCGCAAAAAACTATTTTACAGGAGATTTTTCTATGATTAAAGAATTATTGGGTGTAGAAATAAATTTTGAGCAATTACAAAACCTGTTTTTAGGGCAATCACTCCAAAATTTAAAGAAAGAAAAAAACGATGTTTATATAGAAAACAATACTTATGTGCTTTCTCCAGAGAAACAGAATATTTTATATGATATATTTTATAGCATAAATCCATCTCATTTTAAACTAGATCAACAATCAATTGTAAATGATGAAAATAAAATGAGGTTAGACATTAATTATCCTAAATATAATTTGGTTGATGATATTGTTTTTCCAAAAAAAATAAACATCATCGCAAAAAACGAAAAAAGAACTACTTATATAGATATAGAATATAAATCTATAATTTTTGATTCTGATATTTTTATGTCTTTCAAAATACCAAATGCTTATAAAAGACTTGAATTTTAATGAAAAATTTCTTCTCACATATTATCTTTTTTCTATTGTTTTTGTCGAATATTGGTTTGCAAAGCCAAACAAAAGCAGCATTAGAAAAACAAAGAAAAAAATACAAGAATGAAATTACTCAGCTAAATAGACTTCTTTTTTCTGAACAAAAAAAAGGTAAAAATGCCTTGGAAGATTTAAAAGATTTAAATCAAAAAATAGAATTAAGAAATAATCTTCTTTCAACCATTAAATCTGAAACAAACTTATTGTCAAGAAACATCAATAAAAATAATGGTAAACTAACAAAACTAAATACAAATTTAGCTTCACTCAAAAAGGATTATTCAGAAATGATTTACAAATCTTATAAAAGTAAATCAAAACAAAGCAGATTAATGTTTTTGATGTCATCCGACAATTTTTATCAAGCTTATAAAAGGTTTGAGTATATGAAACAGTATACCAAGTTTAGAAAAAAACAAGGTGATGAAATTGTAAATCAAACAAATATTATTGAAAAAACAATTGATTCTTTAAACCTTTTAAAACAAGAAAAAGATACTCTTTTACTTTTTGAGAAAAATCAAAAAGAAGCGATAGAAAAAGATAAGGTTGATCAAGAAAAGTTAATAAGTGCAATTAAGAAAAAAGAGAGTAAGTATAAAAGTGAGATTCGAAACAAGATAAAAGAAGAGAAAAAAATTGCTAAAAGAATTGATAAGCTTATAAAGGAAGAGATTGCTAGAGCAAATACAGAAGTTATAGACAAACCAAAATTTATAAAGAAAAATGAATTTATTCTAAGTCCGGAAGCAAAAGCACTGGCTGCAAATTTTGAGAGTAATAAAGGAAAACTACCATGGCCAATTCAACAAGGCCTTATTACTAGAAAATTTGGAGTTCAACCGCATCCTACATTTCCCGGAATTACAATTAATAGTACAGGTTTACATTTTGTAACTGCTAAACAAAGTGATGCAAAGGCTATTTTTAACGGAGAGGTTTTAAATGTTTTAGTTAGTTCTGGCGGTATTAAAAATGTTATGGTTAGACATGGTAATTACATATCTTCTTATAATAATTTAGAAAATACTTATGTAAAAAAGGGAGATAAAATTAAAACCGATCAGAAAATAGGTAAAATATTTACAGATAAAGTTTCTGGCAAAACAACCTTAATCTTTTCATTATTTAAGAATACAACACGATTAAACCCTTCATATTGGATATTAAGGCGTTAATAAAGGTTCGTATTTTTTAATTATTGTTGATTCTAATTGCGGCAAAAATTATCTTGCTTAACTTACTTAGTAGAAATATAATAATTGGTTAAATCTAATTTTTAATTAAGATTTAAATAACGCTTTTAGTTCTGTAGCATTTTCTGGCTTCATTTTCCCTGCTAAAACTAAGCTCAATTGCTTTCTGCGTAAAGCTCCATCAAAACGTTCTTTTTCAAGGTCAGTTTCAGGTTTTATTTGTGGTATTTGAACGGGTTTCCCTGTTTCATCAACAGCAACAAAAGTATAAATACCTTCATTAACCTTTGTTCTTAAACCAGATTGTCTGTCTTCAATCCAAACATCAACATAAATTTCCATAGAAGATTTAAAAGCTCTTGAAACTTTAGCTTCTAAAGTAACAACACTTCCAACAGGTACAGATTTGTTAAATGCAACATGATTTACAGATGCAGTTACAACAATTCTTCTAGAATGTCTTCTTGCAGCAATGCTACAAGCTCTGTCCATTCTTGCTAACAATTCCCCTCCAAATAGATTGTCTAAATAATTGGTTTCTCCAGGTAAAACTAAATCAGTAAGTACAGTTAAAGATTCTTTGGGTGTCTTAACTTCCATCTACAAAAATTTTTGCAAAGATAAGAATAGTCAGTTTAACTAGGTTAGTTTTTTGTCAATAACCAAGCGTCTTTAGAATGACTTTTTTGAATCTTGTAAAGTTGATTAATAGCATCATTCTTTTCTGAAAAGCTAGCAAAAGCTACCTCAGTTAATCCCCATTTATTAATTCCTAAAACACTTGCGTTAAATCCTTGTTTTTTGAGTTGATTTACTTTCTTTTTAGCATTTTCTGGGAATTGAAAAGCTCCAGCAATAACATGGTAAGGTTTTTTTGTTTCCTTTACAACATTCAATTCAATTGTAGGAAGTGGATTTGAAATTACAAAAGTAGCAGATTGAATTTTTTCTTCAATGGCTTTTTCTTGATTAGCAATAATTTCTTTTTGTTTGTTTTCTTCGAAGAAATTATTACCCGCAACTCCTAAAGTTAAAAGAATTGCAGCTGTAGCTGCGTATTTTATAAACGAAGGAATCGTTTTTTTACTTTCTTTTTGTGCAGATGTTATTGGTATAACTTTTTGAGTTCTTTCTTCGGTTTCTTTAACAGAAATTGATGACAAACCAAAAGATTCAGTTAAATAGTTTAGGTTGTTTATAGGTTCAAAAATGATTTTTTTGTTTTCATTTAATCTAATAGAACCAATATTTTCAAGCTCTAAAGAACTATTTTGTAAATCGTTATTCCATTTAGAAACAACTCGTTTTATTTTTTCTAAAGAATTATCATAAGAGATATTCTCACAAGAAGCAATATAATTAACAAGCAAGCCATCATTTTTATTTAAATGGCTATTGAATGAAATTTGTTTGGTTGGAGGATAAAATACTTGTTGTTTTTCATCTAATTTGGCTCCAATTCTATTTGTAATAAATCCACCGAAATCAGGAACTATTACACAATCATACCTGTATAATAAATCACTTATATATTCTATAATCTCCATATAAACAAAAATATATTTTAAAATAACAACTGCAACTTTAGTTGCACATAATTTATTAACAAAAATTGTTATATTTAGTATAAAAATTGCATCTAAATTGAAAGAAGAAAAACTCCTTGCGATACTTCGCTTGCAAAAAGCTAAATCAATAGGGCCTATTTTGGCGAAAAAATTACTGGCAAAAATTGGAGATGAAGAGCAGATTTTTAAAGAAAAAAAAGCAATTCTTCAAAAAATAAATGGAGTTGGCACTCATGTTTTAAAAAACTTATTTGACTCCGAAAATTTAAAATCAGCCGAAAAAGAGTTAACTTATATAAAAAGCAATAAAATACGGTTCAATTATTTTTTAGATGATGACTATCCTGAAAATTTACAAAATTGTATAGATAGCCCTATTTTACTGTTTGAAGATGGCACTATAAACCTTAAAAATAAAAAGATTATTTCTATTGTTGGTACAAGAAATATGAGTGCTTATGGAAAAGATTTTACCAATAAATTAATTTCAGAATTAGCCGTTTATAACCCTATAATTGTAAGTGGTTTTGCTTATGGTGTAGATATTTGTGCTCATAAAGCGGCAATAAAACATAATTTGCAAAATATAGCTGTTTTAGCACATGGTTTTAATCAGATTTATCCTAAAGTTCACAAAAAGTATATTCATAAAGTTAATGAAAATGGTGGTTTTTTTACTGAGTTTTGGAGTGATGAACAGCCTTTACGAGAAAACTTTTTGAAAAGAAATAGAATTGTAGCAGGGATTTCAAGTGCAACTATAATTATAGAAAGTGCTGAAAAAGGAGGGTCTTTAGTAACTGCAGATATTGCAAATTCTTACAATAGAGATGTTTTTGCATTGCCAGGTAAAACAACAGATCTATTTAGTAAAGGATGTAATAATTTAATAAAACAAAATAGAGCTCATTTGTTAACTTCATCAGAAGATATTGTACGACAACTGAATTGGGATATTAAAGAAAAGCCGAAAAAAAATATTCAACAACAACTTTTTATTGAATTAGATGAGCAAGAACAAAAGGTATACGATTTCCTTCAAAAAAGAGGAAAATCCTTGCTTGATATAATAGCTTTAGAGTGTAATATTCCTCTGTATCAGCTTTCGTCTATTTTATTGCAAATGGAATTAAAAGGGGTTATAAATCCTTTGCCAGGTAAAATTTTCGAAAGTATTTAGATAATCCTTATTTTTGGAAAGAGCTAAATTCTTCGAATGCGATCAGAAAAAAAATTAATGTCAAAAAAAAAGCCTGCTTTTCCAATTAATAGTAGGTTAAAAGAGTATTTAAAAGAACATGGAAGAAATACTAAGATTCCAATTTTTTATGAAGATTTACTGCGTTTTCAGGGTTGCGTAACTGTTTATGATAAAAATGATGAAGATACACTTTGGATTCGAACGTATTATTCTGAATTTGATAGAAAAGAGATTGATAATAGCCTAAAAAAAATATATACTTTATTGCATTCAGACGGTAGTGATAGCACAATACCCTATTTAAATATTGATGCGATTGATTACTGTACTTTTGGTAATTCAAAGCCATTTAGAATTAAAGTAAGAAATATTTTAAATGATAATTATATCTACTTTTATGTAAAAAAAGCAGATGCTTCAAGGGTTTATGGTTTAGAATTAGAGCATTTATTATCACCTTATAACATCAATTACTTAGTTTATAAAGACACCTTGATTGAAGAGCATATTGCAGGAATTCCAGGAGATGATTTTATAAAGGATTTTTTGCCAAAGTGTTCAGAATCAGAAAAATCGCAAATAGCAAAAGAGTTTGTAAAATTTAAAGAACGTTGTTTGGTTCGTTTATTAGGGGATATGCGTTCTTATAATTATGTAGTTATTCCTACACACGATTTTGATCATATTGTTTATAAAATTAGAGCCATCGATTTTGATCAGCAATCCTTTGAAGGCAATCTAAAAGTTTATGACCTTCAGTTTTTAAAAGAGAATTTCAGAATGGTAGAAATGGTAAGCCGAAAGCTGCAAAATAGTTCTATCAATCAATATAAAATAGAAGAACGTTCTTATATGGCAAAACGGATGATTACCACTCCCAAAAGGATGGCTCATTTAATAGATTGCATGAAACACGATACAATTTCTTATCCAGAAAATATAAGTTTGCTAAAGTCACATGTTGTAAAGTATGCAAACGATGTATCGTTTAAAGAGTGTAAAAATATGGGTGAAATTTTAGAAGCGATTCTTTCCTTTGTGAAACGAAATTATTTAGATATTAGCAATCAGTAATCTTTATTTCTTACTTCTAAATCCCTCAATAATAACAGTCAAAACAATTAGACTTCCACCAATAAAAGTGTTTAAGCTGGGTATTTCGCTTAAAAAAATATACGCCAAAATTATACCGAAAATGGGTTGTAAGCTACTTATAATGCTTGCTGTAGACGCCGTGAAGAATTTTAGAGAATGTAACATTAAAGTGTGGCCTATGGCAGTGGTTAATATTGCTAATAAAATTAAGTAAGGAATTTGAGATTGTAGATTCGACAAATCCATAAAAAATAATACAGGAAATAGTAATATAGATATTATTACTACCTGATAAAACATCAACATAGAACCGTCGTAATTGCTTATGTGTTTTTTCATAATTAGAATTCGAATCGCATAACAGAATGCAGAAAATATTCCAAAGAGAATTCCTTTTACTTGCGTACTTTCTATATCAAAATCTGGAGTTAAAATATACAAACCTGCAATTACAATTAAACCCAATAAAATATATATAGGATTAAATTTTACTTTCAGAAAAATAGGTTCTAACAGTGCAATTATTATAGGAAAAGTATATAGAGATAAAACGCCTAAAGCAACATTAGATAGTTTTAGAGCATAAAAATAAGTTACCCAATGTGCAGCCATTAAAAAACCACCAATTAAAAAAGATTTGTAGTGTTTTTTCGATTTTATTCTTAAATCTATTTTTTTATATCTACAAAATCCATAAATAAAAAAAACGGCAATAAATGCTCTAAACCAAATTATTACTTCTGTTGGTAATGCAATATATCTTCCTAAAACCCCAGAAGTACTTATAAATAGTGTCGCTAATAAAAGACCTAATATATTTTTAAAATGATTGTTTTGCATTAGATTTTTTGTAAAGTTTCTAAAGCTTTTTTTACAGAATCTATTTTTATAAATGTTATTAAAAGACGCAATCCTGTTTTTGTTTGCTTCTCTTTCATAACGGAACTTTTAGAATTTATTTGAACATATTTAAGAACTTTTGTAAAAGCTTCTGTTTGATAAAAATCACTTTGTTGATCAGAAACAAAATAACCAATCATTCTTTTTTGTTTTAAGATTATTTTTTCTAATCCTAATTTTTTAGCTAGCCATTTTATTCTAACAGAGTCTAATAAATCTTCAACTTGTGTTGGTATTTCACCAAAACGATCTATAATTTCAGTTTCAAATTTTAAAAGTTCTTCTTCAGAAATTAAGGTTGATAAATTTTCATATAAACTTAATCTTTCAGAAACAGAATTCACATAATCATCTGGAAATAAAATTTCAAAGTCTGTATCAATTTGAACTTCCTTTACAAATTCTTTAGGTTTTGTTTCATCAGTATTATACAAATCTTTGAATTCGTTTTCTTTTAGTTCTTCAATGGCTTCTTTTAATATTTTTTGATAAGTATCAAACCCAATATCATTAATAAATCCGCTTTGTTCGCCGCCTAATAAATCTCCTGCGCCACGAATTTCTAGATCTTTCATGGCAATATTTATTCCGCTTCCTAAATCTGAAAATAATTCTAAAGCTTGTATTCGTTTTCTAGCATCATCAGTCATCATATGATACGGAGGTGTAATAAAATAACAGAAAGCTTTTTTGTTTGATCTACCAACTCTTCCTCGCATTTGATGTAAATCAGACAAACCGAAATTATTGGCATTGTTAATAAATATTGTATTGGCGTTAGGAACATCTAAACCACTTTCAATAATTGTGGTAGAAACCAAAACATCGAAATCATTATTCATAAAACCAAGCATCAACTCTTCTAGCTTTTTGCCTTCCATTTGTCCGTGACCAATCCCTATTTTTGCTGATGGAACGAGTCTTTGTAATAGTCCAGCAACTTCTTTTATATTATCAATTCTATTATGGATGAAAAAAACTTGACCTCTTCTAGAAATTTCATAAGAAATCGCATCTCTGATTGTTTCTTCAGAAAAACGAATGACGTTACTTTCAATAGGATGTCTATTTGGAGGCGGAGTTTTGATTACTGATAAATCTCTTGCCGCCATTAAGCTAAATTGTAAAGTTCTAGGAATTGGTGTTGCCGTAAGAGTTAATGTATCTACATCCTCTTTTATAGTTTTTAGTTTGTCTTTAACAGCAACTCCAAATTTTTGTTCTTCGTCTATAATCAGTAATCCTAAATCTTTAAATTTTATTTTATTATTCGTAAGCTGATGTGTGCCAATAATAATATCTACAGAGCCGCTGTTAACCCCTTCAATTGCTTCTTTTTTTTGTTTCGCCGTTCTAAAACGATTTAAGTAATCAATTTTAATCGGGAAATTTTTTAAACGTTCAGAAAATGTTTTAAAATGTTGAAAAGCTAAAATAGTTGTAGGAACTAAAATAGCAACTTGTTTGCCATTATCAACAGCTTTAAAAGCAGCTCTTACAGCAACTTCTGTTTTACCGAAACCAACATCACCACAAACCAATCTATCCATTGGTTGTTCTTTTTCCATATCTATTTTTACGGCTTGTGTTGCGGTAAATTGATCTGGAGTGTCTTCATAAATAAAGCTACTTTCTAATTCGTGTTGAATATGCGTATCTGGGCCGAAAGCAAAGCCTTTTTGTAATTTTCTTTTCGCATATAATTGTATCAAATTAAATGCAATGTGTTTAACCCTAGCTTTTGTTTTTTGCTTAATTTTTTTCCAAGCTCCAGAACCTAATTTATAAATTTTTGGAGGTTTGCCATCTTTGCCATTAAACTTCGAAATTTTATGTAAAGAATGTATGCTTACATATAAAATATCGCGCTCACCATAAATTAGTTTTATAGCTTCTTGTTTTTTGCCTTGAACATCAATTTTTTGTAACCCTCCAAATTTTCCAATTCCATGATCCATATGGGTTACATAATCTCCTATTTCTAGTTTGTTAAGCTCTTTTAAAGTAATTGCTTGCTTTTTCGCATAGCCATTTTTTAAACGGAATTTATGATATCGCTCAAAAATTTGATGATCTGTATAACAAACTATTTTATTTTCTATGTCTATAAACCCTTGGTAAAGAGGAAAGACAATAGTTTCATAAAAGACTTCCTTTTCATGGTCATTAAAAATATCATGAAAACGATTTGCTTGCTGTTCATTTGCACAAAAAATATAATTTGCAAATCCGGCTTTATGGTTCTCATTTAAATCTTCGATTAAAAGATTGAATTTTTTATTAAAAGATGGTTGTGGGTTTGTATTAAAATCAATTTTTACAGAATTTTCAGAGCTTTTTGAAGTTCCAAAATTCACCAAGCTAAAATCTTCTATTTGATTTTTTATAAATTCTCCGTTACAAAATAATTCAGCTGGTTTTGCGTGATTAATTTCTTTTGATAAATCATCAAACGCATCTTCTGCTTTTTTAAAGAAAGTATTTAAATTACCAACAAGTAAATCTAAATTTTTTAGAAAAACTATAGTTTTAGAAGGTATGTACTTTAAAAAACTCTCTCTGTTTTCTTGAAGGGTTTTGTTTTCTACATTTGGAATTATAGCTACTTTTTTTAGTTTTTCTTTTGAAAGTTGAGTTTCTACATCAAAAGTTCTAATACTGTCAATTTCATCACCAAAAAATTCAATCCGATAAGGTTCATCATTCGAAAAGGAAAAAACATCAATAATACCACCTCTGAGAGAAAAATCTCCAGGTTCAGTGACAAAATCGACTCTTTTAAACTTATATTCAAATAAAATTTCATTTACAAAATCTAGAGACACTTCTTCGCCAACAGATATTTTGAGCGTATTTTTTTCTAATTCTTTTTTAGTAACAACTTTTTCAAATAAAGCTGTTGGATAAGTAACAATTATTGCGGGTTTTTTTCTTGAGTTGATCCTATTTAAGACTTCAGAACGCAATAGCACATTCGCATTGTCTGTTTCTTCGATTTGATAAGGTCTTCTATACGATCCTGGAAAAAAAAGTACATTTTTTACACCTAAAAGTTGTTCTAGATCATTTAGATAGTAAGCCGCTTCTTCTTTATCGTTAAGAATTAATAGGTACGGATTGTTAGATTTTTTGAAAGTTTCTGAAATAACAAAAGAAAAAGAAGACCCAGCCAAACCTGATATTTGTAAGTTGGCATTTTCTTTTTGAAGCTTCTCAATAACCTGCAATACCTTTGCAGATTTTTGGTATTGATTTACAATGTTCTGCTTACTCAATTAAAAAAAGTTTGTACAAATGTAAGTATCTTAATTAAAAAAAAACAAATTTCAAAAATCATTTGTAAAAATCAGTAAAATATTTTTTTGTGATGTCAGTTAATTTAATACATTTGTTAGTCTAAGAAAAAAGGCTGTTTATCTAAAAAAACATAAAATTAATCGAAAAATATTCTATGAAGCTCAAGATTTTAATAATCCTAATTTTTTTATTGGGTATAAAGAACTATACAAACGCACAAGATTACAACAATAGGTGGGCTGTTAGTATTGGTGCTGCAGGTTTGCTTTACTCTGAAAGTGATGGGCCAGCTATAGGTTTTAGGTATTCTCCTCAGTTTCCAAGATTATCTCTTGCTAGATACATGTTTCCGAATGTAACTTTTGCAGGGTCATTATCAGCATCTATTGAAGAGGGAAAAAAATACACTACTTTAGATGGTGAAATAAGATATGATTTTGGAACCTCTGAAAATACACTCTCTATTTACAGCATTTTAGGAGGTAGTTTAGTTGAATCGAAAGATTATGTAGCGCCTTTTATAAATCTCGGTCTTGGTGGAACTCTCTGGATTTCTGATAGATTTGGTCTTAATGGGCAAATGATATATAAAATCGATTTTATAGGTCTTTCTTTGCAAGCTTCTCATATATACGCTTCAGGAGGTCTTGTTTATCGTTTTTCTCTTGGTTCAAATTCTTACAGTACACCTAATATTAGAAAAGATAGAAGAAGAAAGCGTCTTTGGGAAATGAAGCATTAATTTGCTAAATAATTATTTAGTAAGTTTTTCATCTTTTCGCTTTTGATATAACCACTTATCTGTAAATCAATCTCGAATTTTGAGTTTAATACTGTTATTGTAGGGTAACTAATTTTATTTTCGACAGAAGCTAGTTCTTTTGTTAATTGATGAACTCCTGTATTGTTTCCTGTGGGTTCATAAGTGAAAGTCCTTCCTAAGAATCTGATGTCCTTTTTTTCTTCCCCATTTAATTTTATGAAATAAAAATTGTTGTTCAAAATAGAAACTACTTCATTATTTTTAAATGTGGTTTGTTTCATTCCTAAACAAATTTTGCACCAATCTGTATAAGTAAAAACAATTAATGGTTTTGGGTTTTGGTTCTGTAGTTTTTCAACTTCAGAAAATGTATATGTTTTTAGCTTGTTATTTTGTGCACTAATCGTTGTAAATTCAATCAAAAAAATAAAAAGTAGAAAAGTATATTTCATCGTTTGTTTACAAATTAAAATAAAGTATACCTTATTCCAATAAAACCTCTTATCCCTTGATTTGATGCATACACGTAGCTTGGGTCAAAAGTTAAAGCATCAGGGTCACTAAAATCAACTTCTTTATCAAAAGGATCAAAAGGTCTAGAAATACTATTTGCTGGAGGTGTAAAATTAAGAAGGTTTTTTACGCCGCCATAAAATTCCCATGTATTATTTAACTTTTTACTAAGCTGAATATTTTGTATACTATACCATGGAGAATACTCGTCTCTTGTGTCTTTAGGTCCTAATAATGGAAGTCTCATAGGTCCGTAAAGATTTCCAGTATAGTCTAAAACAAAGTTGTTTTGAAATCTATAGGATACAGACCAAACTCCACTAAAACTTTCAGTTAATAGTTGTTGTCTTGTTATATTGTTTTCGGTTACTGAAACATCCATTAAAGTAGCTCCTGTGTTTATAGACAGTCCATTTGTAAATACAATATCAGTATTTATAGAGATTCCTTTCGATATTGAATAGCCGTCTAAATTAGAGTAAATTATTTTGTTTGGATCAGTTTCATAGTCAGGTAAAATTCTATTGTTAAAATATGTATAGAAGGCACTTGCATCAATGGTTATAAATGAGTTTTCGGTATTTATTTTTTTCACATAATTTAAATTTGCATTCCAAGATGTTTCAGGGTCTAAATCTCCTTCAAAAACTACATCTCTGGCACCTGTTAAGGCTGCATGATCTTCTGTAAATACATTTGCAACTCTAAAACCGTTACCAACACTTGCTCTTATAATGTTCGAATTGTCTTTAGAATTCCATTTATAGTTTATACGAGGAGAAAAAATATTTCCATGAAGGCTGTTGTGGTCAATTCTCATACCTAGCAATAATTTTTTTCTTTCACTAATGCTAATTTCATCTTGAACAAAAATACCAGGTAAATGTATTTTTGAAGGTTGATTGTTTACGCCTTCTTCATCTAATGTAGCGAAAGTATTATCATCATAAAAAGTATATCTGTAAGCTAAGCCAAATAATAAATCGTGCTTTTGATCAATTTTTTTATTGTAAATAAATTGTCCGAAACCAATGAATTGTTCTGCGTCGTAGGCATCAGTTCCGTAAAAAGAATCTTGATAATGACCGTTAGCACTAAATTGAAAACTGATATTTTCTGAGGTTGGTAGTTGATAAGTTCCGAATGTTTCCCATCTGTTTGTGTAAATGCTCTCGCCATAAATAATATCTGTTCCTCTAAATTCAGGAGTCCAGTTCATTTCACCTCCCCATCTATCTTCATAAACATATCTACCTGCAATTGTAAATACTTTATTACTTTTTCTTTTGATGTTAAATTTGTTGAATACCGATATTCTATTCTGTAAAGTGAGGTCTGTGAAATTATCATTATTGTTATCAATTGTATTTTGATAATTGAAATAGTTTATACCTAACAATCCTTCAATTTTTTCTGATAAATTATAACTTAATCCAATATCAGTATTTATTTCTCCCCAAGAACTTCCAAAAACATCTGTAGATAATTTAGGTGAGCTTGATGGTTTTTTGGTGATTATATTAATAATTCCACCTACAGCTTCAGAGCCATATAAGGTTGATGCAGGTCCTTTTACAATCTCGACTCTTTCTATTAACGATTGAGGGATTCCTGTTAAACCATAAACCGTAGAAAGTCCGCTAACAATTGGCATCCCATCAATTAATACAAAAGTGTAAGGTCCTTCTAATCCGTTAATATGAATATCTCCAGTGTTACAAACATTACAATTTAATTGAGGGCGAACTCCGTTTACGTTTTGCATTGACTCAAAAACAGACGGAGTAGGGTTTTTCTTAAAAAAAGTTTCACTGTAAATTTCTACAGGAACAGGACTCATGCTTTTTGAAACAGGTCTTAGAGTTCCTGAAATAACAATTTCTTCTAGAGAATCGTCTTCCTCTAAACTATAGTTTAATGTAAGAGTTTTAGATTTTTCAATGGTAATTTTATAAGAATTTGTTTTATAGCCAATACTACTTACAATCAAAGTGTAATTTCCATTTGGTATATTCTTAATTGCATATAAGCCCTTTTCATTTGTAGATGTTCCTATTTTAGTTTTCTTAAGATAAACATTTGCGAAAGGAATAATTTCTCCTTCTTTTGATGTTATTTTCCCCTTTATATTTTGACCTAAAGTAATTGTAGAAATTAAAAATAGAATTGAAAAAAATCTAAAGCTCATTATAATGTTTTTTGCAAATATAAAATAATATTTAGACAAGGCTAAAAATACTTTTTTATATATCAAATTTTTGTATGTTTGTATTTATAAACGATTATGATGCTTAGTCAGTCTGAGGAAAATTATATTAAAGCTATTTATCACTTAGAGGCTCCTTTAAATAAAGGGATACCAACAAATGCTATTGCTAAAAGCTTAGAAACAAAAGCATCATCAGTAACAGATATGATTAAAAAGTTATCTGATAAAGAACTCGTTGTATATAAAAAATATCATGGCGTAAAACTGACTAGCCTAGGGAAAAAAGTTGCATCAAATATTGTTAGAAAACACAGATTATGGGAGGTTTTTTTAGTTGAAAAATTAAATTTCTCTTGGGATGAAGTTCACGATGTAGCAGAGCAGTTAGAACATATTAAGTCGCCAAAATTAATTAATCAGCTAGATGCATTATTAGGTTTTCCAAAGTATGATCCTCATGGAGATCCAATTCCAGATGAGAATGGAAATTTTAATACCATAGAAAAAAAATTATTATCTGCTTTGCATGTTGATGAGAGTGGTATTTGTATTGGTGTTGAAGACTCTTCATCGAGTTTTCTTAGGTTTTTAGACAATAAAGGGATTGAATTAGGGAAAACAATAAAAGTTGTACAGAAAGAAGATTTTGATAATTCTTTATTAATAGAAGTTGAGGGTGAGGAAATTTCAATTTCAAACAAAATTGCAAATAATTTATATATAAAAAACAATGAGCTTATTTGATCAAATTGTAGCTTTTAGTAAAGAGCACCCGATTCAAGCGGCGCTTTATGCATCCTTATTTACTTGGGGTTTAACTGCTGCTGGTGCGGCATTAGTTTTTTTCTTTAAAAAAATGAATAGAGCCGTTTTAGACGGAATGTTAGGTTTTACAGGTGGAGTTATGGTGGCTGCGAGTTTTTGGAGTCTATTATCTCCTGCAATTGAAAACAGCCCTGGAGAAGGATTTTTAAAAGTGCTTCCTTCTGCAATAGGTTTTTTATTGGGAGCATTAACTCTTTTTGGTATGGACAAATGGTTGCCTCATTTGCATATAAATTTTAAAGAAACTGAAGCAGAAGGAGTGAAAACAAATTGGCATAAAACGACTTTATTGGTTTTAGCAATTACACTTCACAATATTCCTGAGGGTCTAGCAGTTGGTGTTTTATTTGGAGCTGCATCAACTTTGGTAGGGGTTGAGCAAACTGAAATGATTATTGCCGCAGTTTCTTTGGCGATTGGTATCGGAATTCAAAATTTCCCAGAAGGTTTTGCAGTAGCAATGCCTTTACGAAGACAAGGAGTTAGTCGATTAAAAAGTTTTTGGTATGGTCAGTTATCTGCAATAGTAGAGCCAGTTGCAGCTGTTTTTGGTGCTTTAGCAGTGTCTTTTTTTACCCCAATTTTACCTTATGCTTTAGCTTTTGCAGCTGGAGCTATGATATTTGTTGTGGTAGAAGAGGTGATTCCAGAAACACAACGAGATAAATTTACAGATGTTGCTACATTAGGCTTTATAGGAGGTTTTATTGTAATGATGTCTTTAGATGTAGGATTAGGATAAAAATTATTGATATTTTATTTTAAAAAGTCAAACAGATTTCTGTTTGGCTTTTTGTATTTTGCAATAAAATTATTCTGTGCAAAAAGCCTCAACATTTAAAGTTTACAATGCCTCTGCAGGTAGTGGAAAAACTTTTACGCTAGTTAAAGAGTACATTAAAGTTTTATTATCAACTGAACATATTTATACTTTTCAAAAAATCTTAGCGGTTACATTTACAAATAAAGCTGCAGGAGAAATGAAGGAACGAGTTTTAAAAAATCTCGAAGACTTCTCTAAAGGCAATGAAAATGATTTATCAAAGCAAATAATAAAAGAAGCTTCTTTAGATAAAGAGATTATTAAACAAAGAAGTGAAAAAATATTAAATGCTATTCT
>JBELHK010000027.1:0-22456 GCA_042091415.1 Polaribacter sp.
ATTGTCGTGAAATTGAAATTTTAGCTTTGTAAGAAAGCCATTTATAGTTATTAAAAACAGATTAATTATCGGAAATTAAACTAGAATTGTTGTACTAGTTGAAGTTTTATTGTTTGCTTCATCAAAATAAAAATCTATTCTACCTAAATTGATTCCGTAAGCACCAACTTGATTAACCAATAAGTTTTTATCATCTATATTTTTAACAACAGTTGGCTTTTTCAAAAAAGTATGTGTGTGGCCGCCAATTATCAAATCAATATTTTTTGTAAGCTTTGCTAAATTTAAATCAGAGATTTTGTTTGGATTATTTTTATAGTAATATCCTAAATGAGATAAACAGATAATCAAATCACATTTTTCTGTATTCTTTAATTCATTAGTAATATCTTGAGTCATTTCTACAGGATCTAAATAACCAGTTTCTTTATACATTTTTTTACTTACTAAACCTTCTAATTCAATACCAAGACCAAATATTCCTATTTTAATATCATCTTTAACGATGATTTTATAAGGTTTAATATGAGTATCTAAAACTGTGTTTTTAAAGTCGTAATTGGCAACAACAAAATCAAATTTTGCATTTGGTAATTGTTTATATAAACCTTCTATAGAATTATCGAAATCATGATTCCCAATAGTTGCTACATCATATTTTAGCATACTCATTAGCTTAAATTCAAGTTCGCCTTCAAAATAATTGAAATAAGGTGTTCCTTGAAAAATATCTCCAGCATCTAACAATAATGTATTTTTATTTTCACTTCTTATTTGCTCAATTAAAGTTGCTCTTCTTGCTACTCCTCCTCTATTTGCATTTCTTTTATGATTTGCCTTAAAAGGCTCTATATGACTATGTGTATCGTTGGTATGCAGAATTGTAATATGACGCTTTTGTTTATCAGCGTATGATGGAAGTGTTAAACCGCCAACCATTGCAAGTGCAGATGCACCTCCTATTTGTTTTATAAAATTTCTTCTTTTCATTACTCGATTATTACACGTTTATCTATAACTGTTTTTAAAGTATCTACTTTTTTGAAATAATCAACAATAGCATCTCTTATTTTATAGTCTAGTTTTGTTAGTTTTATTGGGTCTTTAAAAAAATACATTCTATCGCCTCCATTTTGTAAATAATCTGAAGTTAATACTGAATATGTTTTACTTTTATCGAACTTTTTTCCATTGATTTTAAGAGAGTAATCATCCTTTTTAATTTTTAAAAGTATATTTTTCGATAAAGGATGTGCCTTTTTACCTTCAATAAAATAATTTATTAATTCAATTACTTTTTCACCTGAAAGTTCAACAACAACGAATTCGTTTTCAAAAGGCATTAATTTAAATGCATTTTCTTTGGTTACATTTCCCTCAGAAATTGAAGCTCGTAAACCTCCATTATTAAACATTGAAAAATCGATTGAGGCTTTTGTTTTATCGTTAAAAATTGGGTTAGCCATTTCAAAGCACATATCTGCCATTAAATTTCCTAAAATACTCTGCATTTGAATATTTTCTTTGGTAAAATCTTTAGGAGCATAACTCATTACCTTCGCCATTTCACCTATTATTTTTTCCTTGTAAGGAGCAACAATGCTATCTATTTTTTTAGAGGAGGGAATTGTACCATCGATAGCAATATTTTTTCCTGTAATTTTAACAAGACTTTTGTTTGTTTTCTTACAAGAAGAAATAATAAATAACAGAATTAAAATAAAATGTAATCGTTTCATTAAATTAATCGATTTGAATAAAAATAGAATGCTTAAATATAAATAAATATTTTAAACCGCAATTGGCCATTGATCTTTTATAGGGAATAACTTATTTTTCCAGATTTCTATTTCTTTTTCAGTAAGAATACAACTTTCTAAATCAGCAATCATTTTTTCTTTACTTACATGTTGTCCAATAAAAACTAACTCTATTTTTCGATCGCCAAATATTGTATCCCAGTCAGATTCTATTTGATCTTTATTTTCTGCAAATGCAGCATAATTAATCCTCTCTGACAAAGACATAGAAGCCCACCATACTCCAGCAGAATCAGCTTTACAAGCTCCTCCTGCAGAACTCCAAATTAATGCTTGATTAGATCTTGAAGCCAACCAAAATAGACCTTTACTTCTAATAATATTTTGTGGAAAGTCTTCATTTAAATAGTTTAAAAAACGTTCTGGATGAAATGGTTTTTTACTCCTAAAAACAAAGGAGCTTATACCATACTCTTCTGTTTCAGGCACGTGTTCATTTTCTAATTCTTTAATCCAACCTGCAGAAGCTTCTGCTTTTTCATAATCAAATAACCCTGTATTAATTACATTTTCTAGATTTACTTTAGATTGATTTGATAAAATGATTTTAGCTTCTGGGTTTAATTTTTGTAAAATTGCTCGAAGTACTTCAACTTGATCTTCTGTAACCAAATCAATTTTATTAATGATAATAACGTTTGCAAACTCAATTTGATCTGTTAATAAATTTACAATAGACCTATCATCTCCTTCTATATTTGTAAGTTCTCGTGTTGTTAAGTAATCTGGACTTGAAAAATCTTTCAAAAAATTAAACGCATCAACTACTGTAATCATGTTATCTATATAACTAAATCTACTTAAATCTATCTTACCATCTTCACTTTCAAAAGTAAAAGTTTGTGCTACAGGAATTGGTTCACTTATTCCTGTACTTTCAATCAATAAATAATCGAATTTATTTTGTAAAGCTAACTTTTCTACCTCTACCATTAAATCTTCTCTAAGGGTACAACAAATACAGCCATTAGACATTTCGACTAATTTTTCTTCGGTTCTAGAAAGAGTGTTTTCATTTTCTATAAATTGAGCATCAACATTAACTTCACTCATATCGTTTACAATTACAGCTACTTTTAAGCCTTGTTTGTTATGAAGAACATGATTTAAAAGTGTTGTTTTTCCAGCTCCTAGAAAACCACTTAATACAGTTACGGGTAATTTTTTCATTTTCTAAATATGTATATAAAACTTATACTTCAATTTGATTTAGTTTGTTCATTTTTTCAATTAAATCTCCGGTAATAGCCACAACAGCAGATTTTGGAATATTATCTTCATCAAAAGGCCATTTACTCGTTGTATTATTGATATCTTTTGTTTGTTCTCCTGGATGTTGAACACTTAAAAATAAGGTTTTACCATCTGGAGAAAACCAAGGACCGGTAAGTTCAGCATCATTTGGCGCTGTTGCTACTCTTATTACTTTCCCTGCATCTTTACCTAAACGTGGAATAACAAATAAACTGTTATTTTTAAAAGGTATATAATAGGGTTTATCAGGTCTATTCATTGAGCTACCTGACATATCTGATGTCATCCAAAGATTGCCTGATAAATCAAATGCTAAATTATCTGGGCAAGAAAATCCACTTTCTTCACCACCCGCTTTAAAAGTAGTTGCTTTAAAAGTTAATGAATCAAACTCTCCATTAGTCTCTTCAAGTTTTAGAATTGAACCATGAAAATCATTTTTAGTTTTATTGTTTGTTAACGAAACAAATACATGACCAGTTATTGGATCAATTTCGATATCTTCAGGTCTATTTAATTCAGTTGCGCCTAATAATTTTGATGCTTCTCTTGCTCTTATTAGTACCTCTGTTTGATTTTTAAATTTGTTCTTTAAAATGGGCTGAGTTTCCCAATCTAATGGTAACCATTTTCCATTAATTGTATCTGCAACATATAAAGTTCCTTCTTTTAAAGAACTTGGCTTCGAAGAAATAAACTTATACAAATGCTCATTGTTATGATCGTCTCCTGTGTACGCCACTACCCTTTTATCTTCTAATTCATATAATGTACAACATTCGTGGGCAAATCTTCCAAGAGCAATATGTTTTTGTGCAGTTCCATCTTTAGGGTTTACCTCTACAACCCAACCATAATGTTCTGGCGGATAATCATAAAAATTTTCCCACTGCTGAAAACTTGGTTTATGAGTAGCATTATTATTTTCATCATATTCAGTTTCTCCCCAAAAACCATCGTAATTTTCCTCACAAGTTAAAAAAGTTTTCCAAGGTGTAATTCCACCTGAACAGTTGGCTAACGTTCCAATAACTGTCTTTTTTCCTTTTATTGGAGTATCCCAATTTAGTTTGATAGGAGTTTTAGCTGTAATTCGCCTATTGTGCGGATCGTTCTTAACTACTTCCCAAATTCCGTTATTTTCTTTAATTCGAACAATAGTTCCTCCAACATTATACATTTCTTTGTCAACTTGCTCTTTAGTTCGATGTTCTGATGGATTTTTATAATCTCTATAATTAAAGTCTGAAACAAAAAGTGAATTTACATACTCGTGATTTACCCATAATAAACCATCTTTTGGATTATTTTCATCAAAAGGAATAAAGCAAGTAAAATCGTTATTGAATCCAAAAGTATCTGTATCACTAATTTTATCTCCCCATTTTATAATAGGATGATAATCTAATCCATTAGCTAATAACAAATCATCTTTATCTGATGGATTTAAACCTTCTAAAACAAGTTTTTTTAATTCATCTAATCTTTTTTTAGATGTCGTTTTAAAACTTTTAGTTGGTGTAGTTGTATTACCACAACTCATTAAAAACTGAGGTAAAATAAGAGACCCTAAACCAGCTTTTCCAATAAAGGAAATAAATTTCCTTCTACTATAATCCTCCATATTTTTCTATATTGATTTTTTTTCTATAATTTTTAAAAACTCATTACGAATAGAAGTTTCTGAGAAACATCCTTCATATTCTAAAGTAGTTGTAAAGCTACTTTGATCTTTTATTCCTCTTGAAGAAACACAAAGGTGTTTTTATATTTGTTGAAATATAGTTATCACCAACTATTTGGATTTGCTCTTTATCTTCCATTTTAAAATATATTTCTTTAAGTTACGTCTAATGTTTAAACTTATTTCTAATAAAACTTTCAAAACACACTGATGCAACTAAGTTGTAATAATATACAAAAATAATAGTAAATACAACTAAATTATGTTATGTTTAGGTATAATTATTACGATAAAAACGTTAAGATTTACCAATAGTAGTTTAATTTCATAAACCTTTATTATAATGTATTATTTATAAAAAAGCTCTTTTAAATTAAAAAATATAAAATTGATTTTATAACTAATAATTTATAAATTAGTAAATTACCTTTTTGAATATTAATTACTATGGAGTATTTTTACATTGCTACTATTCTTATCTCCTTTGCTGCTTTTTTTGGATATATAAACGTTCGTTTTATAAAATTACCTAATACAATCGGGTTAATGTTAATTACCATTATTTTCACCCTTTGTGTAATAGCATTTAGCAATATCAATCCAAAATTACTGAATGTAGAAAAATATATAATATCACAAATAGACTTTAAGGCTATTTTGCTTGACTTTATGTTAAGTTTTATGCTTTTTGCAGGAGCACTACACACAAATTTTAATCAATTAAAAATTCAACGCGGCCCTGTGTTAGCCTTTTCTACCATTGGTGTTATTGTTTCTACCTTTTTCGTTGGGTTATTAATGTATTATTTACTCCAAATTTTAAACATGGATATTGCTCTTATTTATTGTTTTCTTTTTGGAGCACTGATTTCCCCTACAGATCCTATTGCAGTTCTAGGTATATTAAAACAAGCTAAAGTACCTAAAAAGCTAGAAGCCAAAATTGTAGGAGAATCTCTTTTTAACGATGGTGTTGGTGTTGTTGTTTTTTTAACAATTTATGAAATTGCTACTCAAGGAAAGGAAAATATTACAATCTCTCATGTCGCATCATTATTTGCTCAAGAAGTTTTTGGAGGAATAGCTTTAGGGCTTTCATTAGGTTGGATTACTTATCGTTTAATGAGGACTATTGATGATTATGATATCGAAGTGATAATTACTTTGGCTGCAGTTATGTTAGGAACTGCTACTGCTCAATACCTTCATCTTTCTGCTCCTTTAGCAATGGTTAGTGCAGGTCTTGTTGTGGGAATGGATACTGTTAGAAACAATGCTATGTCTAAAACTACAGAGAGTTATGTAGATAAATTCTGGGAATTAATTGATATTTTATTAAATACAATTTTATTTGTACTTATTGGAATGGAAATGCTAGTACTTAATTTTGATAATAAATTTTTATTTGCTGGATTATTAGGTATACCAATTATTCTTTTGTGTAGATATGCTTCTTTATTAGCTCCAATAACTTTTTTTAAAAGAAGGTTAAATTTTGTTCCGAATACGAATTTGATTATGACTTGGGGCGGCTTAAGAGGAGGAATATCAATAGCATTAGCATTAGGCTTAACAGAGAATATGCATCGTGATTTATTTTTAGTAATTACCTATATAGTTGTGGTTTTTTCTATTTTAGTTCAAGGTCTTACAGTTGGGAAACTTGTAAAAAAATTAAAAATAAACTAATTTATTATTCTATTTATTAACGTATCTCAAATACTTTCCAACAACAATAGCAGTGATAATAACTAGATAAAACTGCCCCATTAAACCAAGTAACATTGCTGCTTTCTGAGCAGTTGCAGTTACTGGTAAAATTTCGCCATAACCAATTGTCATTAAAGTAATAAAACTGTAATACAACATACTATCTGACTTCTCTCCGATAGTCATATCTTCTGTAAAAAAGGAACTACTAAATGAGCCAGGAAAAGCAATTTCAATAGCAGTACAAATAAAATATCCTATTATACCTAAAGAAATATAACCTGACATAACTCCGTAAATCAAATCTTTAGCAACCTTTTTTATTACCCAAATCTGCTTGATAATTTCATACGTTATAATTACATAAAGAATAAAATAAAAGGCAAAACCAAGCTGAGTAAAAACTATTTTATCTGCTGAAAAAATTGAAAACCCTAATAAAAAACCGGTAATTAAAGATAAGGTTGATAATAATAATCTAACACTTCTTTTTTCAATTAAATTTATACCAGCCAAAATATTTAATAACCAACCTAACTTAGATAAATAATTTAAAAAAAAAGGTTCATTAAAAATGATACCACTAAATAAATTAAATAAAATCGTTATAAGAAATATCTCAAAACTATAGTTCCTAAAAAAGGCTGTAATTTTTTTAGTAGTTGACATTCTTTTTCTAAAATTTAGAAATTAATCATTCATTATTTGTTCGTTAAATTGATATTGAGTATAATCTACTTTAAATAAAACACTATAAAGTAGTGGGATAAATATTAGTGTTATAACAGTTCCAAACAATAAACCTATCATAATACTAACAGCCATACCTTCCCACATTTCTCCCCCACTTAAATATAACGGTATTAACCCTAAAACAGTTGTAAAAGTTGCCAATAAAATTGGTCTGAACCTTTGTAAACATGCTGCTATTATAGCGTCAGAAATAGGTCTTTTTATCTCACTTTCTTCAATTTGAATTCTATCAATAAGTACAATAGCATTATTAATAACAATACCCGCTAAAGAAATTACCCCTAAAAATGGCATAAAACCGAAAGGTTCTTGAAAAATTAATAAGCCTATTACAACACCTATTATACCTAAAGGAATTGTAGATGCTATCATAAAAGTTTTTCTTACAGAATTAAACTGAATAATTAATAAAAGTATAATTATAAAGCCAGAAAGAGGCAAATAACTTATAACAGCTCCTAAATTTTCAGCAGTATTCTCTGCATCACCACCAAACTTATATGTATATCCTTTAGGCCATTCTTTCGAAACTTCTAAAAGGTAAGGTTTCATTTGAGACATAATTTGAGAAGCATTTCCGGAAGCACTCAACTCACTACTAACATTGATAGTTCTATCAATGTCTAGTCGCTTTATTTTAGCATATTGCCATTGAGGAACAATACTTGCCACTTGTAATAAAGGCACACTTCTACCTGTACTTTGCGCATAAATATTTAAAGTTTCAATCGATTCAAGCGTTTGTTGTTGACTATCATTACTTCTCATTAAGATAGGTATCGATTTGTCATCTTCTCTATACTCGCCTGTTTTAAAACCATCTAAAACTGTTTGAAGTGAAGTAGCAATATCAGAACTTGTAACTCCTGCTAATTGAGCCTTATTCTGATCAATATTTACAACAAACTTTTTTGTTTTTGGACCCCAATCATCTTTTATATTTTTTGTACCTGAAACAGTTTTAAGTTTTTGCTTTGTTTGTTCAGAAAGGTTTGCTAATACATCAGGATTATCACCAGATATTTTAATTTCTATTGGTGTTCCTCCTCCACCTGCGCCTAATAAACCAACTTTAACATCAGCATTTGGAAAGGAATTAAAACAAAACTCATCAAGCTTTTCAACAATTTCATTATTGTATATAAAGTTTGAAGTATTTATTAAAATGTGTGCATAACTTGGGTCTGGTTCATCAGTACTATATCCTAAATCATACGATTCTGGACCAGTACCAATAAAGGAAGACCAATCTGTTATTCCATTATCTCTTTGATTATTGACTAATAAATCTTTCGTTATATAAGACTCAATATCTTTAACAAGGCTTTCTGTAGCTTCAATTCTAGTTCCTTGAGGTAAATTTATATCTATCGTTACCATATTTCTATCACTATCAGGAAAGAAAATAAAAGGTACTTTACCGAAACCAAATAATGATAAAATAAATAAAAGAACAATACTTAAAAGCACTGTTTTTTTGTAATTTAAAGCACTTACAATTAGGTTTTTATATTTTAACTTAAGAGAGTAAATTGTTTTATCTATAAAAGATTCTTTTTTTTCTGATTTTGGCTTAACCTTAAGGAAAATAAAGCAAAACAAAGTGATAACAGTTAAAGCAATAATCCAAGAAGATAATAATGCTAAGGTTATAACAACAAATATTGGTCCTACAATATCACCCATAGTAGATTCTGCCATAAAAAAGGCTAAAAATGCTGCAGATGTTGTTAATGTGGAAATTAGAAGTGGTGTAAATAACTCTCCACAAGCATCAATTGCTGCTTTTTTTGCTTCTATTCCTTTTTCCATTTTTACCATAATGGTTTCTGCAACCACAATAGCATTATCAACCATCATTCCTAAAGCCATAATAAGTGCAGCTAGAGTAACTTGATTTAACCCCATATCGATAACTCCCATTAACATTATAGTCATGATTGTAACCATTGGTATTAAACTTGCAATTATACTCCCAGTTCTAACTCCAAGAAATATTAACATTACTAAAAGTACAATCGCAATTGATTGTAATAAGTTAACTACAAAAGCACTTATTTTATCGCTTATATAAGTGTCTAATGATGACAACCTTTTAAGCTCTAAACCAACAGGCAAAACAGATTGCCATTCATTTATAACGCTGTTTATATCTTCTCCTAACTGGATGACATTAGCGCCATCTTTCAAGCTAATATGCAAAGAAATTGCTTTTTGACCGTTTACAGAAACTAATTGTTTTGAAGGATCTATATATCCTTTTTTAACATTTGTTATATCACCAAGATATAACATTTCAGAGCCATTACCTATGGGGATTAAAGTTTGTTTTATATCTTTTAATGAATTAAAATTCCCAGTTGGTTCTAAAATTATCCTTTCTTTATCTAGATTAACTTGACCTCCAGAACTTAAAATATTGGTTGAACTAATTATATTCTGAAGTTTTGCCGCTGATAAACCATATTCTTTTAATCTAGTATTATCGAATTCTATAAAAATTCTTTCGTCTTGAACACCACCTAACTCAACTTTAGAGGCTAAATCAAGTTTTATAAAATCATCCTTAATATCATCTACATATTCTTTTGCTTCTGCATAAGAGAAACCGTCTATAACCAAACCAACTGCAATACCAAAAACTTCTCCTATTCCATCATCATCCAAAACAGGAACTACTCCAGAAGGTAAACCTTCAATTTGATTTAACTTTCTTCTTAATCGATCCCAAACAGATTGTAAATCTTCGGGTTTTACTTGATCTTTTAGTTCAACAGAAACAACCGACAAACCAGATCTAGAGGTGCTACTTACTTCTTTTAACTCTGGTATTTCTTGTACCTTCTTTTCGACTTTATCAGTAACAAGCAGTTCAACTCTTTCTGGACTTGAACCAGGAAAAGAAGAAACAATAGTTGCAACTCTTACAGTATAAGGAGGCATACTATCTCTTGATAGAGATTGATAAAAAACCGCCCCCATTATCATTATCGTAGCTAAAATTGTTAATGTAATTCGATTTCTATTGATTGAAAACGCAGCTAAATTCATAAGGAGTTTTAGTTAAGTTTAACTTTTTGACCATCTAACAAAGTTTGTAAACCAGCGGTAGCTATTTTTTGTCCGACTTCTAAGCCTGATAAGATTTCAAAACCATTTGATGTTAAATCTCCAATAGTAACTTTTTGTTTTTTTACAATAATATTTTCTCCATTTTCTTGAATCATAAAAACAAAACGCCCAACAGAGTCTTCTCCAACAGCATTTGCAGGAACAGTTAAAACTCCGTCAATTCCTTTTTCACTAGCAAATTCAAATAATACATTTGCAGCCATTCCGCTTTTTATTTTTTTATCAGTATCTGTTATCATCACAGTTACAGGATAAGTAGAACTATTATTGTTAATTGCTGGTGCAACTTCAGTTACAATTGCGTTAAACTTTTTATTTTCAATTGCAGTAAATGAAACGAATACTTTCATCCCTTTTTCAACTGAATTTATAATTGATTCTGGTAAACCTAAACTGATTTCTATTGATGATCCTGCATTTAAAACTCCAACTATTTGGCCTGGAGATACATTTTCATCAATTTCGGCAGATACAGATGCAATAACACCGTCTTCTGGAGCGTATAAATAGCCAAATTCAATTTTATCCTTTTGTATGGCAACACTTCGTTTTGATGATTCATAACTTGCTACAGCAGTCTTATAAGAATTTTTAGCAGCCTCATAATCACTTAAAGAAGCACTTCCTTTTTCATATAGTAAACGAATTCTATTTAGATTTAATTTCGCAGTATTCATTTGAGATTCTGAGCTATTTTTTCCTTCAATTGAAGATTCATAACTTAATCTTGCAGATACATTGTCTAAAGTTCCCAGAAGTTGATTTTTTCTAACTTTCTGCCCTAAGTTTAAATCAAACTTTGTTATAATTCCACTACTCCTAAAACTTAAATTTATAATCTTTTCAGTTTTCGCAGTTCCAGAAAATTGGCGAGTAGTTTCACCTCCTAAGTAAGCTACTTCTGAGTATTTTACAGGTCTAATAGGAATTTCTTCTTTTACAACTTTATTACTACAGCTTAATGCAGATATAAAAAAAACTGAATAACTAATTCGAATTATATTTCTAAACATTATATATTTTTATTTAATCTTGGTTATTTATAAATTCTAAAAAACGTTCAACAAATGCTTCTCTTTCAGATTCATCTTGTAGTATAAAAAACAAACCTAAAGACCTTTCTAATTGCATAGACACTTGAAGATAATTGTAATTTGCATTAGCACTTGCCAATTGAGCTTGTAAATAATTATTCTGTGCATCTAATAACTGAACGATATTAACTGCTCCATTTTCATATGATGTTGTTGTTAAATCTAAGGCTTCTTTTGCAGTATTTTCAAATACCTTAGATAACTCAATATTAGAAATTTGATTTACCAAATCTAAAACAGCATCATTAATATTCTTTTCGATATTTAAAGCGATATTATCTTTAGAAATTTCAAGTTGATCTTTTTGAATATTCGCAACTTGTTTGTTTATGTTTCTGTTATTCTGATTAAATATCGGAATAGAAACATTTACCCCTACAGTATAATAGCCTTGTGGAAATGAAGGGAATCCTGGTGTAAATTCTGAACCAACTCCAGACCTAGAAAATTCATAATTATATTGACCTTGTAACGCAATTGTTGGTATAAATCTACCAACACCATATAGTTTTTGACTTCTTTCAGCGGCATCTATATTATAACTTAAAGACTTTAATTCTGGAGAGTTAACTAAACCTTCTTGAACTAAAAATTTAACAAAAGGAATTCTCAAAGAAGGGTCATCTAAATATTTTCCTAATTCCTCATAATTATAATTCTTAAATATTCCTGTTTTAAGTTGTGCTTCTTCAACATCTATTTTTGTATCAATAGGGTTATTCAATAATTGATTTAAAACATAATAACCTTTTTCAAGCTGATTTAAAGCTTCAATCATTTGTTGAGTATTTTGTGCCACCTCTGACTGAAATCTTAAAACATCTGATTTTCCAGACTGCCCTGATTCATAATTTTCTTGAGCTATTTTTAAATTATACTTTGTTAACTCTAAATTTTGATTTTGTATAGAAAGATTTGCTTTTAAAATCAATGCCGTAAAATACGCATTAGCAACATTAAATATAGTATTTAAAGATTCGCTGTTATAACTTTCTTTTTGCGCTTTTAATAAAGATTTTTTTATACCAATATTAGCATTTGCATTTTCTGATAATATTGTTTGACTTAAAGTTAAATTTCCTAAAGTACTAATCTCCGGATTTTGCCCATTACTTATACTTGATAAATCTGTATCTATATAATTACCAACTGCATTCAAATTTAAGTTCGGCAAATACGCACTATTTGCAAGATTTACATTTTTTTCACTTATCAATATATCTTTTTCAACTTCTTTTAGAGTCAAATTTTTATCAATTGCTTCCTTAATAATACTTTGTAAATTATATATTTTATCTGCTATAATTTCTTTTGGATTTCCAATAAAGCTAGTTGATGCAATAAGGCTATATTTTAAAGGTAGACCAATTTTTTCTGCTGTATTATAGTTTACAGTGAGTATTTTTTGAGAATCAATATTAGATTTTAATTCTGATAATTCAACTCCGTTTACAACAGATTCTACAGTTAGTGCAATTCGTCTAAAAAATTGATCAATTTCTGATTGACCGTGATTAGTTGCTAAAATACCGTTTTCTACTTGCCTTATTGGGTTTGCCGTAAAAGAAGGAAGTTTTTTAGAAATAAAAACCTCAGATAATTCTATAATTTCACTATCAGATAAATAAAAACCTCCAGCAATGTAAACTGCATCAATATCATCTAAAATTTTATGTACATCAGAAATATTTTCAAACGGAATGATCTTAGTTGAAATGTTTAGCTCCTCTCCTATTTTATCAAAAGTTGATTGTATTGGAAAGTTTTCTGAAAAAGTATTTTCAATAATAACCCCAACCTTTTTAGGAGAAGATAACTTTACTAATAATTCTAAATCATCTTTATAGGATTGAGAAGTTACGAATGATATAAAGTTTGATTTATCTTTTATTAAAGTATTATTACCTGAAAGTTCTTTACTGAGAGAACCAAATACAATTGTTGGTTTTGGGTAACTTTCAAATTTAGATATTACGAAGTTATTTACTACCCCAAATGCTAGAATAATGTCTGCATTTTTATCAACTAAGCCTTGATAGTTTGACTTTGCAAGTTCTGAATTGAAATTATTTTCTAATTCATCATAAAAAGTTAGTACAGCATCCTCACCAACAACAGCTCTAACTTCAGCTTTTAAATCGTTCAACAACTTATTAGTCTGACTTGTTTTTTTATCAACAGTAATACCAATACTTATTTGTTTTTGCGCTTGAATACTGATTAAAGATGAAATCAAAAAACAGAATAATAAATATTTTTTTACACCACTCATATGAATATTTTCTAAATATTTAGTCTTTGTTATTTTAAACAATGACTAATATAAAGATAAATATTTGTTATTCAAGTATAAAATTAAATAATGGATTATTTGATTTCAAAATGAGTTCAATTAGATTTATTAGATAAACATTAACTGTTTATCTCAAATCAATTTAAACTAAAATCTAACTTATTTTTAACTTTAAAAGGTAGAAATGATTTTTCTTAATTAATAAAAATAAAAATTTGATTTACGATGCGTAGTGGTATTTTTTATCGTTTTTTATATAACTTTTTATAACCCCCTTAATTTCTAAATCATCTAGGACATTATAGAGAGATAAAATTAAATTGAATTCTTCAACTTTTTTTAAAATTTCAAAACTTGTTAGGTGTTTTTTTTTAACTGCATTTAATACAGATTTTTCTGTAATAGTTAAATTTAAATTATTCATAGCAAATGATTTTAAATTAAATTTTATATAAATATACGAAAAAGAAATCTGTTTACTACATAACTATAAATAATAATAAAATTATTTTATTGAAATAATAAAATAAACTCCACAAAGTAAAATAATTGATGCAATCATTGATTGAATTGTTAATGTTTCGTTCAAAACAAAATAACCTAAAAGCAAAGCAATTACAGGATTTACATATGCAGATGTAGAAACTTTTTCTGTAGAAACATTTTTCAGTAAAAAATTAAAAGCAGTGAATGCTATAATCCCTCCAAAGACGATTAAAAATAACATCGATAAAGACACTTCGTAATCCCAATAATTAGGTAAAAGCAATACCTCATTAAGACTAAAACTGATTATAATAAGTGCTATGCTAGCAAATATCATTTGATAACCCGTTGTTACAATGAAACTTTTTGGCAAATCGGCTTTAGAAACAAAAATACTTCCATAACTCCAACTTAAAACACAGCTTAACATCATTAAAATCCCTATAAAAGTATCATTTGAAGTAGCTAATTCTTCTTGAACCACTAAAAGAACCATGCCTAAAATCCCTAGAAAAATTCCAATAATCGATTTCTTTTTAAATTGTTTTTTATCAATAAAACGCAATAAAACCAAAACAAACAAAGGCTGTGTTGATGCTATAAGTGCTCCAAACCCACTATCTACATATTTAAGTGCCCAAACATAAACTCCATTACCATAAACAATAAAAAAGAAAGATGCTATTAAGCTATTTAAAAATTGTTTTTTAGTTACTATTAAATTTTGTTTTGTAATTATTGCTAAAAAAACCATTAAAAAACCTGCAACAAAAAAACGAATTGAAGCCAAATAAAAAGGAGACAATTGAGAAACTGCAATTTTATTAAATAAATAAGTAGAGCCCCAGACTACATAAATTGCTAAAAAAGATAAAATTACGAGTAAATTCTTTTTTGATAAATTCATTTAAAAAATTTTGTAAGGAGAACTTATGCAGAGACATGTAGTTATTTTTCTATTTCAGACTATTATATATTTAGCGAATAGAAAGTAAAAAACATTAAACCCTTTTTCACAAAGTTAAAAAGGGTTTAATGTTTTTTTAATTTTTTATTTAGCAACGTTAACGGCTCTAGTTTCTCTTATAACTGTAACTTTAACTTGACCCGGATAAGTCATATCATTTTGAATTTTCTGAGAAATACTAAAGGATAATTCTGCTGCTTTTGTATCATTAACTTTTGTACTTTCAACCATTACACGTAATTCACGCCCAGCTTGAATCGCATATGCTTTCTGAACTCCTGTAAAACCAAAAGCTATATTTTCTAAGTCTTTTAAGCGCTGAATATATGAATCTAATACTTGACGCCTTGCTCCTGGTCTTGCTCCTGAAATTGCATCACAAACTTGAACAATAGGAGATATTAAACTTTTCATTTCAATCTCATCATGGTGAGCTCCTATAGCATTACATACTTCAGCTTTTTCGCCAAATTTTTCAGCCCATTGCATTCCTAATAATGCGTGAGGCATTTCACTTTCTGTTTCTGGTACTTTACCAATATCATGTAATAAACCTGCTCTTTTTGCCAATTTTGCGTTAATCCCCATTTCTGAAGCCATAATACCACAAAGATTTGCAACTTCACGAGAGTGTTGTAATAAATTTTGACCATAAGAAGATCTATATTTCATTCTACCCACAATTTTAATTAACTCCGGGTGCAGTCCGTGAATTCCTAAATCAATAACTGTTCTTTTTCCTACCTCAATAATCTCTTGGGTGATTTGTTTTTCAGTTTTCCTAACAACCTCTTCTATTCTTGCAGGATGTATTCTACCATCTGTCACCAATTTATGCATAGATAAACGAGCAATTTCTCTTCTTACAGGATCGAAACAAGATAAAATAATTGCTTCAGGTGTATCATCAACAATAATTTCTACTCCAGTTGCAGATTCTAAGGCTCTAATGTTTCTACCTTCTCTACCTATAATTCTACCTTTTACATCGTCTGACTCTAAATTGAACACAGAGACACAATTCTCTACAGCTTGCTCTACGCCAACTCTTTGAATAGTTCCTAAAATTACTTTTCTTGCCTCTTGTTCAGCTGTTAATTTAGCTTCTTCAACTGAAGTTTGTACAAAAGCCATAGCTTTAGTTTTTGCTTCATCTTTTAAAGAGGCTACTAATTCTTTTTTAGCCTCTTCTGCAGATAAACCTGAAATTTGTTCAAGCATATCAACATGTCTGTTATGCATTTTATCTATCTCAGATTCTTTTTTCTCTAAAAAGTCTAACTTATAATTATAGTCTTTTTCCTTCTGCTCTAAAGACTTGTTTAATCTTTTGTTTTTATCAACTTCAGATGCTACTTGAGATTCTCTATCTCTAATTCTTTTTTCAACATCAGAAATTTTCTTTTCTCTAGATAAAATTACTTTTTCATGTTCAGCTTTAAGCTCTATAAACTTTTCTTTTGCTTGTAAAATTTTATCTTTTTTTATGGAGTCTGCATCTTTTTTTGCTTCTTTTAGAATTAATGATGCTTCTTTTTTAGATTCATTGACATGCTTTTGTCCTTTCGATTTTTCTATCGCTTTAAGAATTATAAAGCCTATAACTATCCCTATTAAAACTCCTATAAGTATAGGAAGTATTATTTCACTCATGATTTAAATTTAGTATATAAAAAAGCCTACACTAGCTGTGTCTTTAAACTCCAATATGACATTTATAGGACTAACTAACTGTTCAAGGATCCATAAAAAATGGCTTGCTTTAGTAGTTAAGACTCATCCTTCATAATAGAATAGTGTTGAGTTTAATAAACAATTACTAACGTAGGCAGTGTTTTGTTAATGTATTTTAATGAACTTATTTTAAATGAACATCTATCATGTTAGATATCTCATTTAATTTCTGAATTGCTTCTTTTTCTGTAGATTCTTTTTTTAAAGATGATATTTCTAATTTAGACGCAAATTGCAAAGCAGACATAGCAAGCACATCTTGCTTATCGCTAACCGCATAGTTTTTTTCGTATAATGATATTAAATTGTTAATTGCATTGGCTGCTTTTCTCATTCCTTCTTCGTCTTTAGTGTTATTAACACTTAAAGGATATGTTCTGCCTGCTATTACAACATTTATCTTTAATTTATCCACTTGTAAAAGAACTTTATTCTTGTAACTGAATAATACATTTATCTATTTCTCTAATTAATGTATTTATTTTCAGCTTTGTATCTTTTGTATTTGTACTACTGCCATCAATAGTTTTTGCGACTCTTAACAAATCGAATTCTTTTTTTTGATTTTCTAGAGCTTGTTGCTTTTCTAAAAGTTGATTTTGTAATTTTGTGTTGTTTTGAAGTAAAATTTCATTTTCATTTTTTAAAAATGTATAATTTGAAAGAAGTTCTTTAAACTTATCTTCCAACAAATGAACTGCTTCTAAAATATTACTCATCTTATTTTTAGAAAAAACTATCTCAACAAAGTTAACATTCTCTTTTAAATATGACAACAATTTATACTTTTTTTGATAAAATACTGATAATTAATGAATTGATAAAATCACTATTTTTGTTACTTTTATCAAAAATAATTGCATTTTGAAGTTACTATTTTACTGTTTAATTATAAGTTTATCCTTTTGTAGTTTTTCTCAAGAAAAATATCCGCAAAATTATTTCAGAAATCCTTTAGATATTCCAATTGTATTATCTGGCTCTTTTGGTGAATTAAGAAGTAATCATTTTCATTCTGGATTAGATATTAAAACCCAAGGTAAACAAGGTTTAAAAGTTTATGCATCTGCAGAAGGTTATGTTTCTAGAATAAAAGTACAGCAATTTGGTTACGGAAAAGCCATTTATATTACGCATCCAAATGGTTACACAACCGTATATGCTCATTTACAAAAGTTTTCGAAAGAAATAGAGAATTACGTAAAGTCTGCTCAATATGAAAAAGAAAGTTATGCTACGGGAAATTTATTTTTTAGAGAAGATCAATTTCCTTTGCAAAAAAATACTATTATAGGTTATTCTGGAGATACTGGAGGCTCTGGAGGACCTCATTTGCATTTTGAAATTAGAAAAACAAGTACAGAAAGGGTAATTAATCCTTTATTATTTGGCTTAAAAGTTTCTGACTCTTTACCTCCAACAATTCGCTCTTTAAAAGTCTATGCTCTAGAGGAAAACTCTAGAATTAATCAACAAAAAAAGAATTTTCAGTTGCCTTTAAGAAAAAAAAGTGAAGGAAATTATATAGTTGATAGAATTTCTGCCAATTCATTTGTAGGCTTTGGAATTGATGTTTATGACAAGTTTGATGGAGCTTATAATAAAAATGGGATTTTCAGCTTAGAAATGCTTGTAAATGGAAAACGTTGGTATTATCATAATGTTGAATCTTTTTCTTTTGCAGAAAGTAAATATTTAAATCTGCACATAGATTACGAGCATTACAAAAAATATAAAAAAAGATACCAGAAATCATTTAAAGATGAAGTCAACAAATTATCAACTTATAATAGTTTAATAGATAATGGAAAATTAAACGTAATACCAAACACCAATTATTTGATAAAAATTATCGCTAAAGATTTTAATGGAAATTCAAGTTCAGTAAATATTCCTATTGTTGGGAAAGCTAACGACAAAAGTTTTCAAAAAGAAATAGACACCACTATTTATAAAATAATTGCCAAAAAGTTTCAAAAATTTAAAGTTGATGATTTTTCGGTTGCATTTCCTAAAAATACGTTTTATGAGGATGTATTTTTAGATTTAAAATACGAAAATGGTGTAGCTAAAGTTCACAATCCTTATGTCCCTTTAGATAAAAATTTTACACTAACTTTTGATGTTTCTAAATATTCTGAAGATGAAAAACAACAGCTCTATATTGCAAATTTAGAATATCCAAAATATCCAAGATATCAATATACTAGAAAAAAAGATTCTACTTTTTTTACAACAACAAAAATTTTAGGAAACTACAAACTACTAAAAGACTCAATAAAACCATCAATAAAACCTTTGTATTGGAAAAACAATCAATGGATATCAAATTTTTCAACTCTAAAAGTAAAAATTGGTGATATTGGTTCTGGTATAAAAAATTGGAAGGCAACAATTGATGGTGAATGGATTTTAATGGAATACAATCATAAAAAAAGAATATTAACTTATAATTTTACTGATAAAAAATTGGTAGGTAGCAAACATATTTTTAAAATTGTAGTTTCAGATAATGTTGGAAATACGAATGAGCTTTCGGCTACGTTCTATAAAAAACAGTTAAACTAAAATTTGTGAAGCATTTCTTCTTTATTATTCTACTTATACCTAGTTTTTTACTAGCTCAAAAAACTACAATTCTAAAAGGAACCATTAAAAACAAATTAAACAATCCTGTTTCTGAAGTTTCTATAAAATTTGGTAAATCAGGAACAGTTTCTGATCAAAATGGAAAATATTCAATCAGAATACCTATTGATGAAGAAATATCAATTATTTTTAGTCATGTTTCTTATAAATCAATCAACAAAAAATTTATTGCAAAAAATAGAAACGTAATACGCTTCTCACCCACTCTAACTTTAAAGACCGAAGAGTTAAATGAAGTTGTTATAAAAGACAACAAAAAAAATGCTGAAGGATTAAAAACTATAGACGTTGCAAAAGCTAAAAATATTATTGGACCAAATTCTGGAGTTGAAAATGTTTTGATGACATTGCCTGGAGTAAATAATAACAACGAATTGAGCACACAATATAATGTTAGAGGTGGTAATTTTGATGAAAATTTAGTTTATGTAAATGGTATTCAAGTTTATAGACCCTTTTTAATAAGATCTGGGCAACAAGAAGGATTAAGTTTTATAAACACAAATATGGTGCAGAATATTAATTTCTCTGCAGGTGGATTTCAAGCAAAATATGGTGATAGATTATCTTCCGTTTTAGATATTACTTATAAAAACCCTACAAAAACAGCAACTACAATTGAAGCAAGTTTACTGGGAGCAAGCGCAACTTATGAAGCAAATTTTCTTGAAAATAAACTTAGTACTATAACAGGTGTTAGATATAGAGACAATAGTCTTTTTGTAAATAGTAAACAAATTGAAACTAATTTTAGACCTAGATTTACAGATTTTCAAACTTTTTTATCTTATGAATTCTCAGAAAAGTTTACGCTTAATTTTCTTGGTAATTTTTCTCTTAATAATTACAATTATAAACCTATTTCTAGAAGAACTCGTTTTGGAACAGTTGCAAACCCTCTTGAATTAATTGTATTTTATTCAGGTGAAGAAAAAGACAAATACCTAACTCTATTTGGGGCTTTATCTTCTGACTACAAAATAAATAAAGACTTTACTTTAACAACTACTTTATCTAGATACAACACACAAGAAGAAGAATATTTTGATATTGCTGCACAATATAACTTAGGTGAAGTAGATGCAAATATTGGTTCTGAAAATTTTGGTGATGTAGAATTTTCTCAAGGTATAGGTTCTCAATTAAATCATGCAAGAAACGATTTAGATGCTTTAATTACTAATGCAGAAATTAGAGGTACTTTAAAAAAAGATAATACACAATGGAGTTTTGGATTAAAATATCAAAAAGAAAACATTAAAGATCGTATTCGTGAATGGGAAGTAATTGACTCTCTTGGTTTTTCTATAAGACCACCTCATCATGCTGGAAATAACCAACCTTACAAACCTTTTGAGGGCCCTATTGTTACTTTTCAAAATATTAGAGAAGATAATAATGTAGATATCAACCGAATTTCTGGTTTTGCACAATACAATCAAAAAACGTTTTTAAACAATCACGAAATATGGTATAATTTAGGGGTTAGATTCCATAATTGGTCTATTACAGGAAATGGTGTTTCTGGAAAAAATAAAACAGTGATTAGCCCAAGAGCTCAATTTGCCATAAAACCAGACTGGGAAAAAGATATGCTATTTAGATTTTCTGGAGGATTTTATCATCAACCACCTTCTTACAGAGAGTTAAGAAGTTTTGATGGAAGTTTAAATGTTGATGTAAACGCGCAAGAATCTATCCATTTTGTTACTGGCATGGATTATAGCTTTATAATGTGGAACAGACCTTTTAAACTAACCTCTGAAATCTACTATAAAAATTTAAGTGATGTTAATGCATATACAATAGATAATGTTAGAATTCGTTACAGAGCAGATAACGTTACAAAAGCGTATGCTTACGGATTAGATCTTCGTTTAAATGGTGAATTTGTTCCTGGCAGCGAAAGTTGGGTGAGTTTAGGATATTTAAAAACAGAAGAGAATATTAATAATAGAGGTTACATTGCAAGACCAACAGATCAAAGAATCAAATTTGGAATATTATTTCAAGATTATGTGCCTAATCTTCCAAATCTAAAAGCATATTTAAATTTAGTTTATAATACTGGTTTACCAGGAGGTTCACCAGCTTATGCAGATCCTTATCAATTTCAAGAGAGATTACGAGACTATAAAAGAGCAGATTTAGGAGTATCTTATGTATTTGTTGATGCTAATAAACAATACTCAATAGGTTGGTTATCTAACTTTAAAGAATTAACCGCTGGTTTAGAACTTTTTAATATGTTCGATATTCAAAATGCAATTACAAACACTTGGGTAAGAGATGTATATTCTAAAACACAATTTGGAATTCCCAATTTTATGACTGGTAGAGTTTTAAACTTAAAATTTAAGATGATTTTATAAAAAAAGCGAACAAAATTTGTTCGCTAATTCCTTCCCCTTTTTCAAAAGATCACTATTTAGGATCTATTATATGTGATAGGTTTTATTATGAAGACTTTAGAATGCAAATTTAATTATGATTTTTAGATAAAATCCTATCAAAAAAATTATATTTTGTTAGAAGTTATTGATGATGGTGTAGGATTTGAAGTTGATAAAATTTACAAAAAATCTTTTGGGCTAAATAACATAGTAAATAGAGTTAATGTATTAAATGGTAAATTAGATATAAAATCAATTAAAAATACTGAAACAAAATTTTCCATTGAAATACCAATAAAAGATTAAATAAAAAAAACTCTAATTTTAAAATGAATTAAAATTAGAGTTTTTTAAGATTAATCGCGAATAGAGTTTTACCTCTTCACAATTTTTTTAGTTATTGTTCCTCTATCAGTTTTAACTCTAGTCATGTAAACACCTGAAGGTAATTCACTAATATTTAATTCTTTTTCATTAGTTGACAATA
>JBELHK010000027.1:22556-25012 GCA_042091415.1 Polaribacter sp.
TAAACACCTGAAGGTAATTCACTAATATTTAATTCTTTTTCATTAGTTGACAATAATAATTTACCCATCAAATTGAAAACTTCTAGTTTTTGTAAAACTAAATTATTTGTAAGTTCTACTTTAAATGTATTTACAACAGGGTTTGGATAAATCTTTAAGCTTGTTTTTAACATTTCATCAACGCTTAAAGCAGCTTGACAATTTGTACTATATATTGTAAAAGAATCTTTTACCCAACCGCTAGCGTTATTAGCATAGTTAACATTATCAACCTGAATACAAGCTAACTCACTATTACCTGTAGTATTTAACTCTATTAAAGTAGAATTACTATCATTATCTAAAAATAAAGTATTTAATCTATTATTACTTACATCTAATTTAGTTAAAGAATTAATTTCTGATGCATCAATGACTTCTATCAAATTATTAGAAACATTTAATTCTTTTAAGTCACTTTCATCTAAATTAACACTCTTTTTTTCTCCAGTAACCTTTGAGGACACAATAACAGTATTAGCGCTTAGCAAACTACTTATATCTGTAATAATATTTCCTGATACATTAATACTACTTGCATTACTGAATGCCTCTAAACCTGTAATATCAGAAACATTTTGCCCACTTAAGTCAAGATCACCTGTGAAATTTTGAGCTTCTTCGTAAGTTACAACACCATCTCCATCTGCATCTACACCAGGAGTATTTTCTATAATAGAACTTACGTTTTCATCCTGTGTGTAAACTTCCCATTCAGATGAACAATCTGTATTATAGAATGCAGAATTGTCTTTATTTATCCAATTTGTATTTGACCAATCTGTATTATCTACAGCAATACAAACCAAATTTGGATTATTTCTTATATCAAATGAAGTAATTAAAGTATTGTTTCCATTTATTAAATAAGCTCTCTCAATTGAGTTATCATTTAATAACAAACTAGATAAATTTATATTTTGATTAATATCAACATTTATAATTTTGTTATTACTAAGATTTAAAGATTCTAATTCAATATTATTTGTTAAATCAACACCAGTAAGATTATTATTTGATATATCTAATGATAATAATTTGGTGTTTTTTGTAACATCTATATTGGTTAAGTTATTATTACTAACATCTAATCCAGTGATATTTATAAAAGCTTCAATACCTGTAAGGTCTGATATTCCTAAACCAGCCCCAGTTAATGCTTCAGTTATTGCTTCTGCTTCAGAAACTTGTATTTCATCATCTCCATTAGTATTTATGAATGTATCAGCAACTAGCGCAGCCTTCATAATTGTGTCTGGAATGTATACAACTGGTTCTAAACAAGCAACACCAAACACAGATGAGTCATCAACATTTGTCCAATTTGTAGTTGCATAAGATATATCATCAACTTGAATACAACTTAAATTCGGATTACTTGTAATTTCAAAACTCTCTATAGCTGTATTATTACCATTCTTTAAATTTACGCTCGTTAAAGTATTGTTATTATTTACGAAAACACTTTTTAAATTAGTATTATTTGAAAAATCTAACTCACCTATTGATGTTTCCCAAACATATATTTCTTCTAATTCTGACTTATCTTCTAATGATATTGTGGATATTGAATTAGCACCGAAAGCTAATATTTTTAACTTGTCGTTATTGTTAATATCTAATGAAGTAAAGTTATTGTTATTTACATTTAATAATGAAAGTTCAGGATTATTACTCAAATCAATCGAACTTACATTTCTTGTTCCTGCAATAATCAACTCTATTAATAATGGATTGTTAGAAACATCTATTGAACTTAATCTATTTGTTTCTGATCCACCTCCTAAATCTTCTTCTGCTCCTCCGTACCAAAAATATCTTAATTCAGAATTATTTGATAAATCAATTTGAGTTAATTTATTATTGTAAAGCCTTACATCAATCAATGATGTGTTATTTGAAATATCTATAGATGTTAACTCTCCTTCAAAAAGAGATAGTCTCTCTAATTTTGTATTTTGACTTAAATCAATAGCTGTAAAAGTGTTATCACTAGCATACAACCTTGTTAAATTAGTTAAATTAGTTATATCTAAGGAAGATAAACCACAGTTCCAAACATATAATCTATCTAACATAGTATTATTAGAAACATCTAAAGTTTGTATGTTATTATCTGAAGTATATAACCTCTCTAACAAAATGTTATTTGTAACATTTACATTAGTCAAATTATTCTCATGAACGTATAATTCTTTTAATGATGTTAATAACGAAACATCTATAGACTCTATTTGATTTCGCATAACTCCTAGCTTCTCTAGAGCTATATTGTTTGATACATCTATAGAAGTAATTGAATTATCATTTAAAAACAACTCTGTTAATTGTATATTCTCTGATAATTCTACCAATGTTAAATTATTATCTCCAGCATTTAAGAGCATTAGATTTTTAAATGACTGAATACCTGTTAA
>JBELHK010000028.1:0-9526 GCA_042091415.1 Polaribacter sp.
TATGTTCATTCTGCAATAAGTAATTTGAATAATGCAATTCAGAGTTCAGGAATAGAAATTCCAAAATCAACTTTAATAACTTCTGATTTTAAGAAATCAGAAATTCAGAATAAAATAGTCATTTTACCTCCTGCCTTATTGGGTTCTAAAATGCTTAAAAAAATACCTAATGCGGCAACAGCAATTTGTTCTGGATGGATGCATATTCGTGGAAATAGACGCTGGAAAGGAGTAGATGCAGGTTTTGCTGTTAGCGATCATGCAGATTGGGATGGTTTACTATCAGCAGTCAAAGCAACCGAAGCTGAAAAAGTTTACGTAACTCATGGTTCACAAGCCGTATTTTCTAAATATTTAAATGAAATAGGCATTGAGGCTTTCGAATTAAAAACAGAATTTGGTGAAGATGAGTTAGCAAAGGAAAATGAAAATAAATCATTATCTGTGTAGTTTATGAAAGACTTCTCAAATCTCATAAGTACAATAGAAATCACTAATAAAACAAATGCAAAAATTGATGCATTAGTTCATTATTTTAAAATTGCACCAGATAAAGATAAGTTATGGTTGATTGCTTTATTTACCGGTAAAAGACCTTCTAGACCTGTAAAATCGAATTTAATGAAAGAATGGTGTATGGAAATTACCAAGCTTCCTGAGTGGTTGTTTTTAGAAAGTTATAGTACTGTTGGCGATTTAGGTGAAACTTTAGCTTTGTTATTACCACAACCTAAAGCTGAAATCGAAAAATCACTACATGTTTGGATTGATGAGCTTATCAAACTTAAAAAAAAGTCAGATGACGAAAAAAAAGAGTATGTTTTAAAAGCTTGGCAAGGTTTAAATACTCAAGAACGATTGATTTTTAACAAACTAATTGGTGGCAGTTTTAGAATTGGTGTCTCTAAAAAAACGTTGGTCAATGCAATGGCTAAATTATCAGGAATTGATGCAAATCAATTAATGCACAGTATTATTGGAAATTGGCATCCAGATTCTATCACTTTTGAGGCACTATTAAATGGGGAACATATCAATTATGATAATTCTAAGCCTTATCCTTTTTGTTTGGCATACGCTTTAGAAGATGATTTACAAGATTTGGGAGATGAAAATAGTTGGCAAGTTGAATACAAATGGGATGGAATTCGTGGGCAAATCATCAAGAGAAAAAACGAGGTTTATATTTGGTCTAGAGGTGAAGAATTAGTTACGCAACAGTTTCCAGAAATTGTAGAAGCGATTTCTCTTTTTAAAGGTGATTTTGTAATTGATGGAGAAATTTTAGCCATAAAAAATAATGCTGTTTTACTTTTTAACGATTTACAAAAACGTTTAAATCGCAAAAATGTAACAAAAAAATTACTTGAAGAAATTCCTGTAGGATTGTACGTTTATGATCTTTTAGAGTTAAATGATGAAGATTTTAGAGCGCAATCAATGAATACAAGAAGAGAAAAGCTAGAACAATTATTTCATCAAAATGAAAGTGAACTTTTGCATTTGTCTGAAGTCATCAATTTTAAAAATTGGAGTGAATTAAATCTCATAAGAAATAAGGCGAGAAGTTTTAATTCAGAAGGATTAATGCTAAAAAAGAAATCGTCAATTTATCATGTTGGAAGAAAAAAAGGTGATTGGTGGAAATGGAAAGTAGATCCGTTAACGATTGATGTGGTAATGATTTATGCACAAAAAGGAAGTGGTAGAAGAAGTTCTAAATATACAGATTACACCTTTGCAGTAAAAGACCAAGATAAACTTGTAACTGTGGCAAAAGCTTATTCTGGATTAACCGATAAAGAAATAACAGAAATATCTAGATGGGTAAATAAAAATGCTATTGAGAAATTTGGACCTGTAAGAACCGTAAAACCAGAGCTAGTTTTTGAAATTGCTTTTGAAGGCATTGCATATAGTAAGCGTCATAAAAGTGGAGTTGCCTTACGTTTTCCTAGAATAAAACGTTGGCGAAAAGATAAGACTGTAAAAGAAATCGACACTATAGAATCTGTAAAAGCGTTAATAGAAAACTTGTAAATGAGTAATTTTAAACATTCTCAAGGCTATCAAATCATTCAAAATTGGATGAATGAAAAAGGGTATTCTCCATTTACCTTTCAATCTCAAACTTGGGAGCGTTATCATAATAATTATAGCGGAATGGTAGTTGCTCCAACAGGTTTTGGCAAAACTTTTTCGGTTTTTTTAGCTGTTGTGATTGATTATTTTAATCATCCTGAAAAGTATAAAAAAGGATTAAAATTAATTTGGATTAGCCCTTTGCGTTCTTTGGCTAAAGACCTAGCAAAAGCAATGAATTCTGCCGTTGAAGAAATTGGTTTAGATTGGGAAGTGGCTGTTAGAAATGGAGATACGCCAACAAATACGAGAAGAAAACAAGAGCGTTTAATGCCCGATGTTTTGTTAACTACACCAGAAACATTACATCTTTTATTTTCTCAAAAAAGAAATTCACGATGGTTTAAAAATGTAAACTGTATTGCTGTTGATGAGTGGCATGAATTGCTAGGCTCAAAAAGAGGAGTTTTAACAGAGTTGGCAATTGCAAGAATTAGAAGTTTATCTGTTAATCTAAGAATTTGGGGCATTACTGCAACTATCGGAAATTTAAAAGAAGCCAAGAATGTTTTGATTCCTTATAAAGGAATTAAAACAACAATGATACAAGCCAAAGAGAAAAAGAAAATAGAAATTATTTCTGTTTTGCCAGACGAAGTAGAAGAGTTGTCTTGGGCAGGTCATTTAGGGAAAAAAATGAGTCATAAAATTATTCCGATAATTTATGAAAATAACACAACACTCATTTTTACAAATACTAGAAATCAAAGTGAATTATGGTATCAAATTATTATTGAAGAAGCGCCTGATTTGATCGGGCAAATTGCTATTCATCATGGTTCTATTGATAAAAAGCAAAGAAATTTTATCGAAGATGCTATTTCAGAAGGAATTTTAAAGGCAGTAGTTTGTACATCTTCTTTAGATTTAGGAGTCGATTTTAAACCTGTAGATTGTGTGATACAAATTGGTTCTGCAAAAGGAATTGCGCGTTTTTTACAGCGTGCAGGAAGAAGTGGTCATTCTCCTTTTGAAACCTCTAAAATGTATGCAGTACCTACACATTCTCTTCAATTGATTGAAGTTGCTGCTGTAAAAGAGGCAGTAAAACAAAATGAAATTGAATCTAGATATCCTTATGTGTTAACGTATGATATTTTGGTGCAATTTTTAGTCACATTAGCTGTTGGTGAAGGTTTTAACCGAGATGAAACGTTTGCTTTAGTAAATCAAATTCACGCTTTTCATTATCTTACAAAAGAGGAATTCAATTGGTGTATTCATTTTATTACCAAAGGAGGAAATACACTAAATGCTTATGAAGAATTTCATAAAGTGGTTTTAGATGAGGATGGATTTTACCGTGTGAAAAGTAGACGAATAGCAATGATGCACAGAATGAATATAGGTGTAATTGTTGGTGAAGTAATGCTTTTAGTAAAATACTTTTCTGGAGGTTATATTGGCATGGTTGAAGAGTTTTTTATTTCTAAACTTAAAAAAGGAGAAGCTTTTGTTATTGGAGGCAAAGTTGTAGAAATGAAGCAAATAAAAGATATGACTGTTTTGGTAAAAAGAAGCAAGTCGAAAAAGGCAATAACTCCAAGTTGGTTAGGAGGTAGGTTGCCTTTAACATCGTATTTAACTCATTTTTTAAGATTAAAATTAAGTGATTCAATATCCGCTAAAAAGAAAGAAAAAGAGCTGAGTTTTTTACATCCTTTATTAAAAAGGCAAGAAGAAAAATCGCACATACCAAGACATGATGAATTTCTAACAGAATTAATTAAAACAAGAGATGGTTATCATTTATTTATGTATCCTTTTGAAGGTAGATTAGTTCATGAAATCATGGCTTCTTTAATTGCTTATAGACTCAGTAAATTGAAACCCTTAACTTTTACAATTGCTCAAAATGATTATGGTTTTGAGTTACTTTCAGATCAAGAAATCCCAATTAATGAAGATAATTTAACACTGATTTTATCTAAAGAAAATTTAATGCAAGATATTGTTGCTAGTATCAACGCTAGTGAAATGGCATCAAGAAAATTTAGAGACATTGCAGTTATTGCAGGTTTGGTAATACAAACGCAGCCAGGAAATAGAAAATCGAACAAAAGCCTACAATCTTCATCAGGATTAATTTTTAGAGTTTTAAACGATCATGAGCCCAATAATTTATTGCTAAAACAAGCCTATAATGAAGTTTTTGATTATGAGCTAGAAAAAGTAAGATTGCAAAAAGCTTTTCAAAGAATTTCAGAGAGTAAACTTATTTTGAAAAAATCGAAAGACTTTACACCGCTAAGTTTTCCTTTAAAAGTTGATAGTTTGCGAGGGACAATGAGTAATGAAGAATTAGGTAAACGTATACAACGCATTCAGAAAAAAGCTTTAAAAGGATGAAGAAATTAAATATTGTAACCAAAGAAATACAGTATTTTGATGAGTTTTTAGAAATCACAAATCAAAGAGCATTGTTTTTGAGAAAGCAAAAAAGTTTGGTTTTAAGTGATTTACATATTGGTAAATCTGCACACTTTCAAAAAAGTGGTATTCCAATTCCTTCTTCGGTTTTACAACACGATTTGTATCGTTTAGAACAATTAATTCATCATTTTAAAGCAGAAAATTTAATTATTGTTGGTGATTTATTTCATGCAGAATACAATAGAGATTTAGATGAATTTAAAAAATGGTTAAACTCTTTTACCAAACTAAATATTCAATTGATTAAAGGTAATCATGATCGTTTAAAATCTTCTGTTTACAGTAATTTTAATATTGAGGTTTTTAGTGATGAGTTAATAAGTAATCAATTAAAATTTGTGCACGATTTTTCTAAAATCGATGAAAATTTATTTACTATTTCTGGTCATACACATCCAGGAGTTTTTATAAAAGGCAAGGCAAGGCAACGAATAAAATTACCATGTTTTCAAGTAACAAATAATCAATTAATTTTACCTGCTTTCAGCTTATTTACAGGTCTTAATACTAAAAATGCTCCTCTACATTGTAAAAATTATGCTTTTACAGAAGATGGTATTTTTGAGGTTTAATTCTTTAAAAGAAAGTTTTTTAAATCGTCATAAGATGAAATATTAATTGAAACTTTTTCTTTGTGAATTACCTTTTTAATTTGTTCTGGAATTTCTACCTGAACGTGTAATGTTTCTTCTACAACATCTAAAAATTTAACAGGATGTGCAGTTTCTAAAAACACTCCGTATTCATTTGGTTTTAATTTGTGTTTTTGTAATCCTAAAAAACCAACAGCTCCATGAGGATCTGCAATATACTTTGTATTATTATAAATACTTTTCATAGTTTCTCGAGTTTTTTCATCTGAAAAACTGTAAGAAGAAAACGTATTTTTTAGTTTTTTGAGATCATTGTTAAAGAGTTCTTGAATTCGAATAAAATTACTCGGGTTGCCAACATCCATCGCATTTGAAATGGTTGCTTTTGAAGGTTTCGGATTGTAAATTCCATCAACCATAAAATTTGGAACAGTATCATTAACATTCGTTGATGCAATAAAATGTTTAATTGGCAACCCTAACTTTTTAGCTACAATTCCAGCACAAATATTTCCAAAATTTCCACTAGGAACAGAGAATACTACATCTTTATTTTTTTGATGTAATTGTTTATATGCAAAGAAAAAGTAGAACATTTGGGGTAGCCAGCGAGCTATATTTATTGAGTTCGCAGAGGTTAACGTTTTGGTAATTTCTTTATCTAAAAATGCAGTTTTTACCATTTCTTGGCAATCATCAAAAACACCGTCAACTTCTAAAGCGGTAATATTTTGGCCTAAAGTTGTTAATTGTTTTTCTTGAATGTCGCTTACTTTACCAGAAGGGTATAAAATAACAACGTTTACACCTTTTGTACCTAAAAAACCGTTTGCTACTGCACCTCCTGTATCTCCTGAAGTTGCTACTAAAACAGTTACTTCATTACTGTTGTCTTCGTTAAAATACTCTAAGCATTTCGCCATAAATTTTGCACCAACGTCTTTAAAAGCCATTGTTGGCCCATGAAATAACTCTAAAGTTCCGATGTTTTCATTTATAGGAACTATAGGAAAATCAAAAGAAACAGTCGTTTCGATGATTTCTTTTAGTTTTTCAGACGGAATTTCATCACCAATAAACTGTTTTATAGCTTCAAATGCTATTTCATGATTAGAATATTCAGAAATATTATTGATAAAATCTTTTGAAAGAGGCGTAATTGATTCAGGAAAATATAAACCTCTGTCTGGAGCAATACCATTAACAACGGCATTTTTGAATGATGTTTTTGGTGAATTATGATGTAAGCTGTAGTAGTTCATATTAATTCGATTCTAAAATTTTTATTCCTTCTCTATTTATTTTAGAAGTAAATAATTGAAAATCTATATTTTTATTTTCGTAGCTTTTTTTAATAGCATTGTGTACTTCCTTCATATTTTCATCTCCTTTACAAAGCGCAAAAATTGTTGGGCCAGAACCGCTAATTCCTGCTCCTAAAGCTCCCGCTGTTAATGCGGCATTTTTTACATCATCAAAATATGGAATGAGTTTTTTTCTGTGAGGTTCAACTATTACGTCTACTAAAGAGTTGCTAATTATTTTGTAATCTTCTGTATATAAACCACTAATTAAACCACCAAGATTTGCCCATTGCGTAACGGCATCGTTTAATAAAATTTTTTCAGGTAATACATTTCTTGAGTCTTCAGTTCTTACTTCTATTTGTGGATGAATAGCCACTAATCTTAATTCTTTTGGTACAGGTAATCCTATAACTTCTAAAGGGTTATAACTTCTGATTAAAACAAATCCTCCGTAAATAGCAGCAGCAACATTATCTGCAATTTGAGAACCGCAGGCTACTTCTTCGCCGAACATAGCATATTTGGTTAATTCTAACTTAGAAAACTTGTTTCCTAATAATTGATTTACACCAAAAGCGGCTCCTGCAGAACTTGCGGCGGAACTACCTAAACCGCTTCCTGGAGTGTATCCTTTATGAATTGTTAGCTGAACACCAAAATTTGCATCAGCATCAATTAACATTTTTTGTACAACAGCGCTTGCGGAGTTTTTATTCACATCATACGTTAACTCTGCGCCTGTAATATTTTTAATTTCTACTCCTTTTTCTGGAGTTTTTACAAATGTCATTTCATCACCAATTTCATCAACGGCAAATCCTAAAGAATCAAAACCGCAAGAGACATTGGCTACTGTGGCTGGAGAAAATATTTTTATATAATCCATAATTTATTGATTAGCAATTCTAATTACATCTGCAAAAATACCAGAAGCAGTTACATCTGCACCTGCGCCTGCACCTTTAATTATTAGTGGGTTTTCAGGATATCTTTCTGTGTAAAACAAAACAATATTATCGCTTCCTTCTAAATTATAAAAAGGATGTTCTGATGAGATATGTTGTAATCCAACGCTGGCTTTTCCTTCAGAGAATTCTGCAACATATTTAAGTCGACTTTTATTGTTTTTAGCAGCATTATAGAGGTTTTGAAAATGATTTTCGTGCTTTATTAAAGACTGGTAAAAATCATCATTATTGTTAGTTGTTAAACTTTCTTCAGGTAAAAAAGAGTTATTGTTGATTTCATTTAGCTCCATTTGATAACCACTTTCTCTTGCTAAAATTAGAATTTTTCTAGCAACATCAATTCCGCTTAAATCAATTTTTGGATCAGGTTCTGTAAAACCTTCTTTTTGAGCTTGAGCAACAACATCATGAAAAGTTGTATTTTCATCAAAATTATTAAAAACAAAATTTAGACTACCTGATAAAACCGCTTGTATTTTGCGAATTCTATCGCCTGAATTGATTAGATTTTTGAGAGTATCAATAATAGGTAATCCTGCGCCAACATTGGTTTCAAATAAAAATGAAGCATTGTATTTTTTTGACAAGTTTTTTAAGTTTTTATAATTTTTAAAATCTGATGCACATGCAATTTTATTACAAGTTACTACAGAAATACTTTCTTTTAAATATCTACTATAAACCTCAGAAACCAATTTGTTTGCTGTATTATCTATAAAAACACTGTTTCTTAAGTTATACTCTTTAATTTTATTGTAAAAATTATCTAAACTTGTTGGCTCTCCATTTTTTAATAATTCTATCCAATTTTGTAAATCAACTCCATCTTTATTGAAGTACATCTTTCTGGAGTTTGAAATGCCGATTACTCGTACATTTAATTTTAAATTTTCAAGCAAATATTGTTGTTGTTGTTTTATTTGGGCTAAAAAACGCTCACCTACATTTCCTACGCCAGTTATAAATAAATTTAATTGTTTTATTTTTTCTTCAAAGAACTGTTCATGCAAAGTATTTAAGGCTTTTTTTGCATCATTTTTATCAATTACAGCTGATATATTTTTTTCTGATGAACCTTGAGCAATAGCTCTTACATTTACATTGTTTTTACCTAAAGCACTAAACATTTGACCACTCAAACCTTGGTGATTTTTCATGCTTTCGCCAACAACAGCAATAATTGCTAAATTTTTTTCTACAAGTATTGGTTTTATTTTTCTCTGTGAAATTTCTATACTAAAAGCTTCGTCTAGAAGAGTTTTTGCTTTTACCGAATCATCTTCATAAACACTCACGCAAATTGAGTGTTCAGAAGAGGCTTGGGTTATGAAAACTACATTTATTTTGGCAGAAGATAACGTTTCAAATAACCGTTTAGAAAAGCCAGGAATACCAATCATTCCGCTACCTTCTAATGTAATTAAGCTAATATTTTCTATGTGAGAAATACCTTTAACTTCATTTCCATTTTTAGGATTTTTAGAAATGAGGGTTCCTTTGTTTTCTGGTTCGAAGGTATTTTTAATTCTTATAGGAATTTCTTTTCTTAGCGAAGGCTGAATTGTTGGCGGATAAAGAACTTTTGCACCAAAATGAGATAATTCCATAGCTTCTTCATAAGAAATTTCTGAAATTGCAAAAGCCTGTTTTACCACTCTCGGATTTGCCGTATACATACCACTCACATCTGTCCAAATTTGTAATTCATCCGCATTTAGCGCAGCAGCACAAATAGCTGCAGAATAATCAGAACCTCCTCTTCCTAAAGTTGTTGTGAATCCTTTTTGGTTTGATGAGATAAAGCCACCTAAAACAGTTATTTTATCCTTATTATTTTTAAAATAACTCGAAATATTACAGTTTGTTTGGTCAAAATTTACTTGAGCATTTAAATAATTATCATCGGTAATTATTAGTTCTCTACTTTCTTTATGACTCGCATTAAGGTTTTCTTTTGCAGCATTTGCTATTATGTAAGAAGATAATCTTTCTCCAAAGCTTGAAACTTTTGCAAGAGTCTTATCAGATAATTCTTGTAATAAATAAATACCTTCAAAAATAGATGATAGTCTTTCAAATAAAC
>JBELHK010000028.1:9626-24867 GCA_042091415.1 Polaribacter sp.
TAATGATAAATATTGATGAAATTTTATTTTAATGTTTTGATTGATTTCAAAACAACAAGTAACCTGAGTAAATATGAATGAATATAACCCCTAAAGGGTTGTTGTAAATGAAGTGTTAGTTGTTGTGCAACTAACAGAAGTAATATTGCGTGTATGTAATTGTATATATATCACAAACCAAAAATAGAACTTATTTTTTTTAATTCTATTTTTTTTGGTTTTTTTTTGATTTTGGATTCAATTTATTAGTTTTTTGTAGAAAAAAGTAATTTATTTTTAAAAATACTGATTATTTAGTTTGTTTCTGTAGTTTTTCTTTAATGATGGCGGCAATAGGCTTATTTTGTATTTTACTTTCTAGCCAAGATAAAATATCTAAGTATAAGAAAGCTCTTTTCTCATATGGGTGATTCTCATATTTTTTAAGTTTTGCATGAATTTTTTTAAATTCCTTCTTAATTTCATGAGGATACACATCGCTTAAATCTCTTATAGAGGTTAAGAATACTTTTTGTACTTCTTGTAAATTTTCCATTTTTAACAAGAATTTGTAAGTATCTAAAAATTGCCTTTCTAAATCATAATCTAAGCCACATTCATAATGTGCAATAAGATTTAAAACCCTTGCAAAACATTGCAAATCTTCAGCAGAACTTAATTTTTTTGAATTTATAATTTTTTGCAAGTAAGTAATGCAGATTTCATTTTTACCCATTCCAAAATAAAGGCAGGCAATTTTATAATATAGAATTACTATATAGTGATTGTCTAATCTATTCTTATAATTTTCGACTTTTTCATTGATGATATCAACTAAGTATTCGCCTTCAGAAAAAGTAGCTTCTAAAAAATGAAGGTGTAATTTGTTGGCATATAAGTATTGAAATATTAATAAATCTGTATTTGTGTTTGACGGAATTGTTTTGTTATCAATCTCGTTTTCAAAAAAGGCTAATTCTCGTTTAAAACTTTCAATTTTTTTAACAAAAAAGCAAGCTTCAAGCAAATAGTTAATACCTTTCAAATAAAATACAGGATGAAGCGATATTAATTTTTTATTTTCTTTAAATAAATCTACCCATTGACTTGCGTATTTATAACTATGTAAAAAATCTTGGGTTAAAAAACTAAACCATAAGTGCGATTTGTAAAACCAAAGTTTCTCTCTAAAGCCAAACTGAGCAGAATTGTATTTTGGTAATTTACTATAAAAGTATCTATTTATAAACTCTAATTCTTCATTGTTTTTTATATATCCGTTTTGTAGTAAATAACTATATAATTGAAGAGATAAGTTTGATAATTTACTTGCAATTACATTTTGCTGACTTAATTCTTTGGCTTGTATAGATAGTTGATCTGCTCGAGTACTAATACTTCTTGTAATGTATTGTGTTTCAATTACTTTTTCTAGCTCAACAATTTCGTATGCAACGTTTTTTTCTTCATTTTCTAAAGCTAAATTTTTAGCTTTTTCCAAAAGTTTTAAACTCTGTTTGTATAATCCTTTTTGATACAAAACAGTCGCAAAATCTAATTGCTCTCTTATTTGAATTCTGATGTTTTTATGAGCAGGATTTAGTCGTAAACTAATTAAAATTTGCTTATATAAATGAGCTTTTAAATTAGAGAGTTGTTGTTTGGTTACAATTCCACTTTTAATGATAACTTTTTCATCATAGAATTTAAGTTTTTCTAAAAACTTAAACAAAGAGAAAAATTTAGCATCAATATTGCCTCCTAATCTTCCAACATATAAATTAAATTGCCTCTTTTCTGACTTTGTTAAAGACTTAATTAGCACAAAAAGAGCATCATTTTGGTTGCTGGCTGATGTAACAGATTTACCCATAAAAAACTGATTATTATATTTTTAGGTTTTTGTGCTTCATTGTAGAAATCGTATATGACTTGTAAAATTAACTAAATTATTTATTCTCCTTAAATATATTTGATTAGATAACCAAAGATAGCTATAAATAATATGCAAGATAACAAAGTACAAATTTTTGATACAACCTTAAGAGACGGAGAGCAGGTTCCTGGTTGTAAATTAGACACCACTCAAAAGTTAGTAATTGCTGAAAGACTTGATGTTCTTGGTGTAAATGTTATTGAAGCTGGTTTTCCTGTTTCTAGTCCTGGTGACTTTACTTCTGTTTCAGAAATCGCAAAAATTGTTAAAAATGCAACTGTTTGTGGTTTAACAAGAGCTGTTGAAAATGATATAAAAGTTGCAGCAGAAGCTTTAAAGCAAGCAAAGTATCCTAGAATTCATACAGGTATCGGAACTAGTGATTCGCATATAAAATTCAAATTTAATTCAACAAGAGAAAAAGTAATTGATAGAGCTGTTAAAGCAGTTTCATATGCTAAATCCTTCGTTGAAGATGTTGAGTTTTATGCTGAAGATGCAGGTAGAACTGATAACGAATATTTAGCAAGAGTTTGTGAAGAAGTTATAAAAGCAGGGGCTACCGTTCTAAATATTCCTGATACTACTGGGTATTGTTTACCTGAAGAATATGGAGCGAAAATGAAATATCTTAGAGAAAATGTAAAAGGTATCGAAAATGTAATATTATCATGTCATTGTCATAACGATTTAGGTATGGCAACTGCTAATTCTATCGCAGGAGTAATTAATGGAGCACGTCAAATAGAGTGTACTATAAACGGAATTGGCGAGCGTGCTGGTAATACAGCTTTAGAAGAAGTTGTAATGATTTTAAAACAACACTCTAATTTAAATCTAGAAACAAGTATTAATACAAAACTTTTGTATGATACAAGTTTAATGGTTCGTGAAAAAATGGGCATGCCTGTTCAGCCTAATAAAGCTATTGTTGGTGCAAATGCTTTTGCTCACAGTTCAGGAATTCATCAAGATGGAGTAATTAAAAATAGAGAGACATACGAAATTATAAATCCTGAAGATGTTGGAGTTACTGAAAGTGCAATTGTGCTAACAGCAAGAAGCGGAAGAGCAGCATTAGCATATAGGGCAAAAAAAATTGGATATGAGCTAACAAAAATACAGTTAGATAATGCTTACAGTTCTTTTTTAAATGTTGCTGATAAACAAAAAGAAGTGAAAGATGATGATATTCATTTCATTATGAAGAAAATAAATCAAAATTCTAAGGTTGAAATCTTATAAAAGACCTACATTACTATGAAATTTAATATTGCAATTATTCCTGGGGATGGCATCGGGCCTGAAGTTACAAACCAAGCAAAAAAAGCTTTAGATGCAGTTGCAGAAGCCTACGATCATATTTTTTTATATAAAGAAGCTCAATTAGGTGCTTGCGCGATTGAAGCAACAGGAAGTCCTTTGCCTAAAGAAACAATTAAAATATGTAAAAATTCTGATGCAATTTTATTTGGAGCTATTGGAGATCCAAAATATGATAATAATCCATCAGCAAGAATAAGACCAGAGCAAGGTTTATTAAATTTAAGAAAAGAATTAGATCTTTTTTGTAACGTAAGACCTGTAAAAGCTTATGATAATTTAATTTCGAATTCACCTTTAAAAAGAGAAGTAGTCAAAGGGACAAATATTGTAATTTATAGAGAATTAACAGGCGGTATTTATTTTGGAGAAAAAAAGCTAAGTGATGATAAACAGATTGCTTCAGACATTTCATCATATTCTGTAGAGGAAATAACTAGAGTTGCTCATTTAGCATTTAAAGAAGCACAAAACAGAAAGAAAAAACTTACTTTAATAGACAAAGCAAATGTTTTAGAAACCTCAAGATTGTGGAGAAAAACAGTAGCTGAAATTGCTAAGGAATATAAAGATGTTGCTTTAGAATATTTATTTGTAGACAATGCAGCAATGCAACTTATATTAGATCCAAAACAATTTGATGTTATTTTAACAGAAAATTTATTTGGTGATATCATTTCAGATGAAGCAAGTGTTATAGGTGGTTCAATCGGTTTATTAGCGTCTTCTTCAATAGGTTTTAATAATGCTTTATTTGAACCAATTCACGGGTCTTTTCCTGAAGCAAAAGGGAAAGATATTGCAAACCCTTTAGCGTCTATATTATCAGCAGCGATGTTATTAAAACATTTAGGTTTAGATGAAGAGGCTGATGCTATTGAAAGGGCTGTTGAGAAATCTTTAGTTTTAGGAATCACAACAGAAGATATAAAACGTAAATCTCAAAATTCTACATCAACATCAAAAGTAGGCGATTTTATAGCAGATTACATTACAAATCAAGATGATAGTAATATGAATTTTAGAAATATTCATATGGGTCAGAGTACTATCATTTAAAAAAACATAAAATATATTTGGAAAAGTAGAATTTATTTTAAAATATTTGAAAGCAATATGAACAAAACAATCGTAAATATCATTTCTATTATTCTTGTCATCGTAATTATTACGATATGATAAGGGAGTGATATTTATGTATTTAAATAAAACCTTCCTTTAAACGGGAAGGTTTTTTTATTGCATTAATTTTAATTATTGGATATCATAATAAAGTTGGGTTAATGTTCTTTTATTCAGGGGTTTGTGTGTTTTTATTAACATCTGAGATTAAAGAATACTTTTTTGTTTCACTTATTAAAAATCAATAATAAAATAATTTAGACATACGAATGAATAACATATTCAATGAATCTTAATAAACATAGTAAACGATTAACGCAAGATGAATCTCAGCCAGCATCACAAGCAATGTTATATGCTGTTGGTTTAACTGATGAAGATATGCATAAAGCCCAAATAGGTATTGCAAGTACAGGTTATGATGGTAACCCTTGTAATATGCATTTAAATCGATTAAAGGAAGAGGTTAAAATTGAGTGTAAAATAGCAGATATGGTTGCTTTAGGGTTCAATACAATTGGAGTTTCTGACGGTATTTCTATGGGAACTTCAGGGATGAATTATTCTCTGGTTTCTAGAGATATTATTGCCGATTCAATTGAAACAGTAATGAATGCTCAAAGCTACGATGGTTTAATAGCCATTGTTGGTTGCGATAAAAATATGCCAGGCGCAGTTATTTCAATGCTGCGTTTAAATCGTCCGTCAATAATGATGTATGGCGGTACAATAGCATCGGGTAATTATAAAGGCAAAAAACTTAATATAGTTTCTGCTTTTGAAGCATTGGGTCAAAAAGTAGCAGGAGAAATAGAAGAAGAAGAATATAGAGAAATTATAAAAAGTGCGATTCCAGGAGCAGGTGCGTGTGGAGGTATGTACACAGCAAATACAATGGCATCTGCAATAGAATGTATGGGGTTTGCATTGCCTTATAACTCTTCAATTCCCGCAGAGAATCCAAATAAATTATCGGAATCAGAAAGACATGCAACAGCGATAAAAAATTTATTAGAAAAAGATTTAAAACCTTTAGACATAATTTCAAAAAAATCAATTGAAAATGCCATTGCTCTAGTAAATGCTTTAGGAGGCTCAACAAATGCGGTTTTACATTTCTTAGCGATAGCTCATGCTGCTGATATTGATTTTACACTAGAAGATTTTCAAAAAGTTTCTGATAGAACTCCATTAATTGCAGATTTAAAACCCTCGGGAAAATATCTAATGGAAGATGTTCATGGTATTGGAGGAACTCCAGCAATAATGAAATATTTATTAGATAAAGGTTTTTTACATGGCGATTGCTTAACGGTTACAGGCAAAACATTAGCTGAAAACTTGGCAGATGTAAAAGCGATGGAGTTTGAAGATCAAGATGTAATATTTCCTTCTGATAAAGCATTGAAATCTTCAGGAAATATTCAAATCATTTATGGAAATCTTGCTGAAGAAGGTGCGGTTGCAAAAATATCGGGTAAAGAAGGCTTGTTATTTGAAGGCAAAGCAGTCGTTTATGATGGTGAACAAGCTGCAAATAAAGGAATTTCTAATGGAGAAGTAGAAAAAGGTGATGTTGTTGTTATCAGATATGTTGGCCCAAAAGGAGGTCCTGGAATGCCAGAAATGCTAAAACCAACATCATTAATTATGGGAGCAGGCTTAGGTAAATCTGTGGCATTAATTACAGATGGACGTTTTTCTGGAGGAACCCATGGTTTTGTTGTAGGTCATATAACTCCTGAAGCTCAATTAGGTGGAGTTATTGCCCTGGTAGAAACAGGTGATAAAATTAGAATTAGTGCAGAAGATAATTCAATAAATGTTTTAATTTCTGATGAAGAATTATTGGAAAGAAAACAGAGATGGAAAGCACCAGAACCAAAGCATAAAAAAGGAATATTATATAAATACGCAAAGTATGTAGCATCTGCATCTAAAGGATGTGTTACTGATTTGTAAAAACTTTTAATTATGGAAACACAAACCATACAAACACAAAAAGTTACACCCGAAAAAACAGAATCTATATCTGGTAGTGAAGCGGTTGTAAGATGTTTAATTGAAGAAGGAGTAGATATTATTTATGGATATCCAGGAGGTGCAATTATGCCTGTTTATGACGAGCTTTATAAATATCAAAATGAAATTCATCACGTATTAACACGCCATGAGCAAGGAGCAACTCATGCAGCTCAAGGTTATGCAAGAATTTCTGGAAAAGTTGGGGTAGCAATTGCAACTTCTGGTCCAGGAGCAACTAATTTAATTACCGGAATTGCTGATGCACAAATAGATTCAACACCATTGGTCTGCATTACTGGGCAAGTAGCTTCTCATTTACTTGGTAGTGATGCATTTCAAGAAACGGATATTGTTGGTATTTCAACACCGGTAACAAAATGGAATTGTCAAGTAACAAAGGCAGAAGATATTCCTAAGGTTTTGGCAAAAGCATTCTATATTGCTAAAAGTGGAAGACCCGGGCCTGTTTTAATTGATATTACAAAAGATGCTCAATTTAGTAAGTTCGACTTTTCATACAAAACATGTACAAAAGTTAGAAGTTATAATCCAATTCCAAAATTGGATATAAATAAAATAAAAGAAGCTTCAGAAATAATTAATGCAGCAAAAAAACCCTTAATAGTTTGGGGGCAAGGAGTCATTTTAGGGAAAGCCGAAAATGAATTAAAAAATGTAATTGAAAAATCAGGAATTCCATCTGCTTGGACTATTTTAGGGGCTTCAGCAATACCAACATCTCATCCTTTAAATATTGGTATGGTTGGTATGCATGGTAATTATGCACCTAACATTTTAACAAACGAATGCGATGTTCTTATTGCAATTGGGATGCGTTTTGATGATAGAGTTACAGGAAGTTTAAATACTTATGCAAAACAAGCAAAAGTTATTCATTTTGAAATCGATCCAGCTGAAATTGATAAAAATGTGAAAGCTGATGTAGCAGTTTTAGGAGATGCAAAAGAAAGTTTAGAAAAATTACTTCCGTTGTTAGAGAAAAAATCTCATAAAGAATGGCATCAAAAGTTTAAAGATTTATATAAGATTGAGTTTGATAAAGTAATTAAAAATGACCTATATCCTACGAAAGAGGGATTAACAATGGGTGAAGTCTTAAAAGAAATCAATATTCAAACAAAAGGAGAGGCTGCTATTGTTAGTGATGTTGGTCAGCATCAAATGATTGCTTGTAGATACGCAGATTTTAATGTTTCTAAAAGTAATATTACATCAGGAGGATTAGGAACAATGGGCTTTGGTTTGCCTGCCGCAATTGGCGCTAAAATGGCTGCTCCAGAAAGAGAAGTTGTTTCTATTTTAGGAGATGGAGGATACCAAATGACGATACAAGAATTAGGTACAATTTTTCAGCAAAGAGCAGCGGTAAAAGTAGTCGTTTTAAATAATGATTTTTTAGGAATGGTTCGTCAATGGCAGCAACTATTTTTTGATAAAAGATATGCATCAACTGAAATGACAAATCCTGATTTTGTAAAGATTGCAGAAGGATATAGCATAAAAGCAAAAAAAATAACGAAACGAGAAGAGCTTGCTGATGCAGTTGCGGAAATGATTAACTGTGAAGAAGCTTATTTTTTAGAAGTTTCTGTAGAAAAAGAAGATAATGTTTTTCCAATGATTCCAACCGGAGCTAGCGTTTCAGATATAAGATTAGAATAGTATGAGTTTACAGAATAAAGAATTATTTACAGTATCAATATATACTGAGAATAATATAGGCTTATTGAATAGAATATCAGCAATTTTTCAAAGAAGACACATTAATATAGAGAGTTTAAATACTTCTCCTTCAGAAATATATAATGTTTCTAGGTTTACGATTGTTGTTTACATGACCGAACCAAATATTAAAAAAATAATCGGTCAAATTGAAAAACAAGTAGAGGTCATTAAAGCATACTATCACAAAGAAGAAGAAACCATATATCAGCTTTCTGGCTTATTTAAAATAAAGTCTGATTTACTTTTTGAAGAACCTCAAATACAAAATATCATTAAAGAGAGTAACGCTAGAATTGTAACAGTAAACAAAAAGTTTTTTGTTTTAGAAAAATCTGGTAGAAGAGAAGAATTAAAAGAATTACACCAAAAATTAAGTGAGTTTGGTATCATGCAATTCACTCGTTCAGGCAGAATAGCAGTTACAAAAGATGAAATGAAAATATCATCAATGTTAGAAGAAATAAACAATAACTAAAAAAATAAAAATGTCAAATTATTTTAACACATTAACACTAAGAGAAAAATTAGAGCAGTTAGGAAAATGTAGATTCATGGATTCTTCAGAATTTGAAGATGGTGTAAATGCTTTAAAAGGAAAGAAAATTGTTATTGTGGGCTGTGGAGCGCAAGGTTTAAACCAAGGATTAAATATGAGAGATTCTGGTTTAGATATTTCTTATGCTTTACGTCAATCGGCTATTGATCAAAAAAGAGATTCATATAAAAATGCCACATCAAATGGTTTTGTTGTTGGAACTTATGAGGAATTATTACCTACAGCCGATTTAGTTATCAATTTAACACCAGATAAACAACATACTAACGTCGTAAACGCTGTGATGCCTTTAATGAAAAAAGGAGCAACTTTAAGTTACTCTCATGGTTTTAATATTGTTGAAGAAGGCATGCAGGTTAGAAAAGATTTAACAGTAATTATGGTTGCTCCAAAATCACCTGGTTCTGAAGTTCGCGAAGAATATAAGAGAGGTTTTGGTGTTCCAACGCTTACAGCAGTTCATCCAGAGAACGATCCAGAAAATAAAGGTTGGGAACAAGCAAAAGCTTATGCAGTTGCAACAGGAGGTCATAAAGCCGGAGTTTTAGAGTCTTCTTTTGTTGCTGAGGTAAAATCTGATTTAATGGGAGAACAAACTATTTTATGTGGTTTGTTACAAACAGGAGCAATTCTTTCTTTTGATAAAATGGTTGATGAAGGGATTGATGCAGGTTATGCAGCGAAATTAATTCAGTATGGTTGGGAAACAATTACTGAAGCTTTGAAACATGGTGGAATAACAAATATGATGGATAGACTTTCTAATCCTGCAAAAGTTGAAGCTTTCCGATTATCTGAAGAACTAAAAGACATTATGCGTCCATTATTTCAAAAACATATGGATGATATTATGACAGGGCATTTTTCTAAAACAATGATGCAAGATTGGGCAAATGGAGATGAAAATTTATTAAAATGGAGAGAAGCTACAGGTGAAACTGCTTTTGAAAAGCAACAAATTACTTCTCAAGAAATCTCTGAGCAAGAGTATTTTGATCATGGAACTTTATTAGTTGCCTTTGTAAGAGCGGGAGTCGAGTTAGCTTTTGAGGCTATGACAGAATCTGGTATTATAGATGAATCTGCATATTATGAATCATTACATGAAACTCCACTAATTGCAAATACAATTGCTCGTAAAAAATTATATGAGATGAATCGTGTAATTTCTGATACTGCTGAATATGGCTGTTATTTATTCGATCATGCTTGTAAGCCTTTGTTAAAAGATTTTATGAAGACAGTTTCAACGAATGTAATAGGAGCTAAATTTTCTACTTCAAATGGAGTCGATAATCAAGAATTAATTCGAATTAATAAGGAATTAAGAAACCATCCTGTTGAAATTATTGGAGAAAAATTAAGAGCTTCTATGACTGCAATGAAAGTTGTAAAGACCTCTTAAAAAAACATAATTAGCAAAAATAAACCTGATATGTTTAGAAAAATATATCAGGTTTTTTTATTTAAAGATTTAACTGAACCCTGCGAAAAGTGAAACTATTTTCTTGAATTCTAAGAGATTTTCTTTAAATATCGTAGTATTTTTGTTAAATTAAAGGAGTTCAGTTTTTTTCTAATTGATAAGATATAGTTTATGAAAACAAGCTTTAAAGAAATACCGAGTAAATACCAAATTAATGAGTTAACACATCAGAACTCGTATTTAGTAGCTGGAGAATTAAAAGAATGGAATGGAGAAAAGACAGATGTGTATTCAACAATTTCATCCACAAAAGAATACAAACCTACCTTATTGGGTTCTATTCCTAATTTATCAGAAAATGAAGCTCTAGAGGCCTTAGATTCTGCCTGTAAAGCTTATAATAAAGGTCAAGGTCTGTGGCCAACAATGAGGGTTGCAGATAGAATTTCTTGTATGGAAGAGTTTGCAGAGCAAATTATAACAAAAAGAGAAGAAGTGGTTAAGCTATTAATGTGGGAAATTGGAAAATCACTTCTAGATTCAGAAAAAGAGTTTGATAGAACTGTCGATTATATTTATGATACAATAGAAGATTATAAAAAAATGGACAGGGATGCTTCTAAGCTTGAAAAACATAGTGGAGTATATGCGCATGTTAGACGAGGTCCTTTAGGAGTTGTTCTTTGTTTAGGTCCCTATAATTATCCTCTAAACGAAACTTTTGCGCTACTTATTCCTGCTTTAATTATGGGAAATACAGCTGTTTTCAAGCCCGCGAAACATGGAGTTTTATTATTATCTCCTTTGATGGAAGCTTTTCAAAATTCATTTCCAGAAGGAGTTGTAAATATTATCTATGGAAGAGGAAGGGTTTTGGCAACGCCCATTATGAAAACAGGAAAAATAGATATTTTAGCTTTAATTGGTAATAGCAAATCAGCAAATGCAATTCAGGCAAATCATCCGTATAAAAATAGATTGCGTTTAATTTTTGGTTTAGAGGCTAAAAATCCTGGAATTGTTTTGCCAGATGCAGATTTAGATTTGGCAATAAACGAGTGTTTATATGGTTCAATTTCTTTTAACGGACAAAGATGTACAGCTCTTAAAATTCTTTATGTTCACGAACAGATTTTAGATGATTTTACGAAGAGATTTTCTAAAAGGATAGATGAATTAAAATTTGGTAACCCTTGGGAAGATGACGTGGTTCTTACACCGCTTCCAGAAAAAGAAAAACCTGCATATATTCAAGAATTAATTGATGATGCAATTCTGAAAGGAGCAAAAATTATAAATAAAAAAGGAGGAGAAACATCCGAAAATTATATATTTCCAGCAGTATTGTATCCTGTTTCTAAAAATATGAGAGTTTATGAAGAAGAGCAGTTTGGTCCGGTAATTCCAATAGTGTCATTTAAAAATATTCAAGAACCTTTAGATGATATGGCTGACTCTAATTACGGCCAACAAGTAAGTGTTTTTGGTAAAGATACTAGAACCCTTGCGCCATTAATAGATGCTCTTGTAAATTTAGTATGTAGAGTTAATTTAAATAGTGCTGCTCAAAGAGGGCCAGATGTATTCCCTTTTACAGGAAGAAAAGATTCTGCAGTTGCTACGTTAAGTGTGCATGATGCTTTGCGTTCATTCTCAATTAGAACTTTTGTCGCTTCTAAAGACACGGCATATAATAATTCAATTTTACAAGAACTACTAGATAAAAAAACATCTAATTTTATAAGTACAGATTATATTTTATAAGAAAATTCCTTATCAAATTTATAAGCCTCTTTTAAGAGGCTTTTTTATTGGAACGATTTTTGGTAATAGTACAAAGTCAATTAAAACAAATGAAAAAACTAATTCTGATTTTATTAATTCTTTACCAAGTTAATTTTTTTTCTCAAGATAAACTTGGAAGAGCTTTTTTTACTGGGAATATAAATTTTGTTTTAGGGATTAATGAAAACTATGCACTCTTTCAATCAGATGATGATGAGTCTCTAATTACTCCGACAGCTACTTTTGCAAGAATTGGCTTTGGTTATGAATTTAAAAAAAGAGTTGCAGTAAGTTTTAATACAGGTTATGATTATCATTGGAATTATGCTGTTAGTGCAATTCCTGCTTTCGGAGGTTTACAATTTAATTTATGGAGAAATGGAGAGGATGCTTTTTTTATAGATACCAGTTATGGAAAAATGTTTAGAATGTCTAAAAATTATGCAGATGGTAATTATTATGGTTTTGGTCTAGGTTATCAAATAGAAGGAGAAAATAGATGGAATACAATTATTCGCTTCGATTTACATAGAAAAGGTATTACAGGATTTAAGAACAATAGGTTAGATAGTTTTTCTTTCGGAATTGGTTTCTCCTTTTTTTAGTTCCTACATAAATAAACTAAAAAGACCTCGCAAATTGCGAGGTCTTTTTGTTTTGATTAAGAATAATATTATCCTAAAGTAACTCTTTTGAAAGATGTAACTTCAACACCTCCGTAAGACTTAACATATTCAGCAACATTTTTCTTTTCGTCTTTTATAAATGCTTGATCTAATAAACACTGCTCCATATCTAAAGTAGTATTATCAGAAACAAAACGATCCATTTTTCCTGGTAATATTCTATCCCAGATTTTTTCTGGCTTTCCTTCAGCAGCTAATTCAGCTTTTGCATCTGCTTCAGCTTGTGCTAAAACTTCTGGAGTTAATTGAGACATTGAAATGTATTTAGGAACATTTTTTAATGTTTTACCTAATCTCTCTAATTCAATATTGTCTTTTTCAATTACAGCAATTCTAGCTTCTGTTTCTGCAGCTACGTATGCAGGATCAAAATCTTTATAAGATAAAGTTGTTGCTCCCATTGAAGCAACTTGCATTGCAAGGTCTTTTACTAAAACATCAGCATTATCAACAGCAGCAGATAAACCTACTAACGCAGCGATTTTACCAATGTGAGTATAAGCACCAACGTAAGCAGCCTCAACTTTTTCAAAAGCAGTAATGTCTAATTTCTCACCGATAACACCAGTTTGTTCAACTAATTTATCAGCAACAGTCATGCCTCCAAAATCAGCAGCTAAAAACTCCTCTTTTGTATTGTAGTTTAAAGCGATTTCTGCAAATTGACTTCCTAAGGCAACGAATTTTTCATTTTTACCAACAAAGTCAGTTTCACATGCTAAAACAATTGCAACTCCTTCAGTTTTTGAATCATTAATTTTTGTAACTGCAACACCTTCTGTAGATTCTCTATCAGCTCTTTTTGCAGCTATTTTTTGACCTTTTTTACGTAAAATGTCAATTGCTTTGTCAAAATCCCCCTCTGCTTCTACTAATGCCTTTTTACAGTCCATCATTCCAGCACCAGTTGAATCTCTTAGTTTTTTTACATCAGCAGCACTAATTTTTGCCATTTTCTTAATAGTTTTTAAGAAACTTAAGTTTCTAAATTATTTATTAAAATTATTTTTTTTCTTCTGTAGTAGTTTCTTTTACTTCAGCTTTAGCTTCCTCCTTTTTTGGAGCTTCTTTTGCTACTTTCGCTTTTTCTTTATCTGCTTTTCTGTCAGATAAACCTTCAGCAATTGCACCAGTAACATAACCTAATACTTTGTCAATAGATTTAGAAGCATCATCATTTGCAGGAATTACAAAATCTACCTGTCTTGGGTCTGAGTTTGTATCTACCATTGCAAAGATTGGTATGTTTAATTTTTGTGCTTCTGCTACAGCAATGTGTTCTTTTTTGATATCAACTACAAATAGAGCACCTGGTAATCGAGTCATATCAGAAATAGAACCTAAATTCTTTTCTAATTTTTCTCTTTGACGGTTAATTTGTAATTTTTCTCTTTTAGATAAAGCATCAAAAGATCCATCAGTTTTCATTCTATCAATCTGAGCCATTTTTTTAACAGCTTTTCTAATAGTAACAAAGTTTGTTAACATTCCACCTGGCCATCTTTCTGTGATGTAAGGCATGTTTACTGCTTTTGCTTTTTCAGCAACGATATCTTTTGCTTGCTTTTTTGTTGCTACAAATAAAATTTTACGTCCAGAGTTTGCAATCTTTTTTAAAGCTTCTGAAGTTTCTTCTATTTTAGCTGCTGTTTTATACAAATCAATGATGTGAACACCATTTCTTTCTGTATAAATATAAGGAGCCATGTTTGGGTCCCATTTTCTAGTTAGGTGTCCAAAATGAACGCCATTTTCTAATAATTCTTGAATGTTTACGTTTGCCATTTTTATAAATGTGTTTACTTTCTGTTTTGAAATCAATGGTTAAGTAGTCTTTCGAGTCTTAACCATTTAGATACTAAACTGTTATTTGTTAATATTAATAACAGTAATCTAAACGATATATTAACGTTTAGAGAACTGGAATTTCTTACGTGCTTTTTTCTGTCCGAATTTTTTACGTTCAACCATTCTTGGGTCACGAGTTAATAATCCTTCTGGTTTTAAGACAGCTTTATGCTCTTCATTAATAGAAACTAAAGCTCTTGTAATTGCTAAACGAATTGCTTCAGCTTGCCCTGTTATACCACCTCCGTAAACATTTACTTTAATATCATAAGATGTTAAGTTTTCTGTTAACATTAAAGGTTGTTGTACTTTATATTGTAAAGTTCCTGTTGTAAAATAACTTTTAAAATCTTTCTTATTTACAGTGATGTTTCCTGTTCCTTCTGAAAGATATATACGTGCAACAGCGGTTTTTCTTCTACCTATTTTATGAACTGTATCCATTATTTATAATCGTTAAGGTTAATAGCTTTAGGTTCTTGACCTGCTTGTTTGTGCTCTGAACCTGCATATACATACAAGTTTCTGTATAAAGCGCTACCTAATTTATTTTTTGGTAACATTCCTTTTACTGCCTTTTCGATTAATCTCGTAGGATTTTTGTCGAACATTTCTGTAGCAGTTAACGATCTTTGACCTCCTGGATATCCAGTATGTCTGATATAAGATTTATCAGTCCATTTGTTACCAGTTAGGTTAATTTTTTCTGCGTTGATTACAACCACGTTATCTCCACAATCTACGTGAGGAGTATAGTTTGGTTTGTATTTACCTCTAATTAGCTTTGCTACTTTAGAAGCTAGACGACC
>JBELHK010000029.1:0-24144 GCA_042091415.1 Polaribacter sp.
CCTAATTTACTCATATTAGAACGCTGAATTTCATTAAAAACCTCTTCAATTTTATTTTGCATTCCATGCTCTATAATAGTTCCGCATAAAATATATAGCATATCGCCTAAGGCATCAGCAACTTCAACTAAATCATTATTTTTAGCTGCTTCTAAATATTCTTCATTTTCCTCTTTCATTAATTCGAATCGCAGTTTTTTTCTGTCTTCAGAAATATTAACAGTAGGTTTTTGTTGAATATTTAATTTAAATGCTTCGTGAAACGCATGAACTGCTGCTATTTTTTCTTTCATTTTTATAAATTGATTTATGTTTATCTTATTTTTAAATTGACATCGGCAGAAATTTCGATTAATTTTTTTTCGATGTTAGAAGTTACACCAAAAACAATGGTATTACTCTTTTAATTCGTAAATTTGTGATTAACAATATAGAAAAAGTTTGTGGAATTTTAGGGCAACTAAAATTCATAAATGTAAAAACTTATAAAGAACTTATACCATGTTTTTAAATGCTTTCTTTTCTACGGGAAGAATTATTTTTATCATTTTTTTCGTTACAGTCTTTGTATCCTTAGTTATTTGGAGTTATAAAAAAGATATCAAAAACCATAAACGTTATTATAAAAATGCTGGTAAAAAAGTTCTTATTTATGGTAGTGTTATTATTGCCATATTTATTGCAATAAGAATATTATTTGGGAATTAATACAATAACTTACTTAGTTAAATTACCAATACTTTTTACTTTCTGATATCTTTTCCATATTTTTTTATGGAATGTGATATACATCAAAAAACATCCAACATCCAACAAAAAGTAAAATAAACTTATACCGCTTGGCGGATTATTGCTTGGTAAAAAGTCAAACACACCAAAAGCAACAGAAGGCCATTTCCAACAACCAAAAGCAGTACCTCCTATTTCTAATAAAGCTACTACAATATACATCGTATAAAAATATAACTTGTCTTGCGGTCTTTTATATAAAAGGATAAAAACTGAGGCTGTCATTAAAAACCCAAAAAGATCTGAAAAGAAGATTAGATAAATAGTTGAAAAAATTACTATTATATAAGCAAATAGTTGTTCTATTTCTTTATGATATTTTCTAACTAAAGCGTCTTTACTAAAAATAAAAACTCTACCATATAAAGCTGCATGACCTAAAGGTACATACCAAGGTATATTTTCTAATCTATAGGTGTACATTTTTAAATAAATCGAAAATAAATATTCACCTAATAAACCAAGAAAAACTGCATAAATCATTAATATTCTAGTTCTAGGATACGCTCTTTTATACATCCAAAAAAAACTTAATAGAGCTAAAATATTTATAGGTACTTGAGAATCGATATAATTAGTAGTAAAGTAAGTACCATCGAAAAAAAGAATAAAAATAAAGGCTATAAAGATTCCCACCTTACGTAAAAATATATAACTTAACTTTTTTAAATCTTTATTTGGTATCTGTAAAACTTGCATTAACCCTGAAATTTAAAACAATTTTTAGTGTGATCGTTTACCAAACCAATTGCCTGCATAAAAGCATAAATAATTGTAGAGCCAACAAATTTAAAACCTTTTTTCTTCAAATCTTTAGAAATCTTATCTGAAAGGCTAGTTTTTGCAGGTATTTCTTCTTTATTATTAAAACGATTTAAAATAGGTTTTCCATTTACGAATCCCCAAATATAGCTTGAAAAAGAACCATATTCATCCTGAATTTTCATAAAAAGTTTTGCATTTGCAATTGCACTTCTAATTTTTAAATTATGTCTTACAATTCCTGCATTATTCATCAACTCATCAACTTTTTGTTCTTGATAATTTGCAATTTTCTTATAATCGAAATCATCAAAAGCCACTCTAAAGTTTTCTCTTTTTTTTAAAATCGTAATCCAACTAAGACCTGCTTGAAAAGATTCTAGTAAAAGAAATTCAAACAATATTTTGTCATCATAAACTGGTTTACCCCATTCAAAATCGTGATAATCTTGAGATAATTTATCATCTGAAACCCAAAAACATCGACGTTTCATTATTTAATATTAATTGGCTTAATGCTTGTTTGCCTTTCATTTACATACTCAAAAGTATTATCTCCAAAAAAACCAGCTTCTTCTAACATTATTCGAATGTCTTTTTTCCATTCAGGAATATTTACAGTTGTATTTAATTCAATTGCATATGCCGTATTTTTTTGCAAAGGATAATCTCCGTTAAAAGCTACTCCTCCTTGAGAATCCCACATACCTATTGTTGTTCCTGCGCTATGGCCATATTTACCTAAAGGATGTGTGTAAATTGAAGGTTTTAAACCTTCTTGTTTCCCTTGTTGCAGCGACTCTAATAAAATTTGATTGCCTGTTTTACCTTTTTTCATGTTATTTGTTAATATATCTTGAACTCTATTTCCTAATTTAAAAGCATCAGCTAAAAATTCAGGAACCTCCTTTTCATCATCTTTCAAAATATAAGCGTGTTGTTGGCAATCGGTATTTAAACCAATATATGTAATTCCGAAATCACAATGTAATAAATCACCTTTTTGAATTATTTTTTTGTCTTTACTTTTTGAAAAAGATGCTATGTGCGATTTTAAGATTTCATTATTTCTTTGTACATCAATTGTAGGATGAAACCAAGTTTCTAAACCTAAATCAGTAACTTTTTGCCTCATAAACCAAACTAAATCGTCTGTAGAAGTTGAGTCAGGTATGATAACTTTATTAGAAAAAGTTTCATCAATAATATCATGAGTTATTTTTACTAATTCTTTAAAGAGAAGCATTTCTTTTTCGGTTCTTGTTTCTATCCAAGAAATACCAAGCTTTTCAGCAGATACAAATTTAGAAGTAATTTCATCTGGCATGTTTGCTTTTAACTCATCAAAATCAGTTTTTACTAAACCATCTGCCAAGGCAAAGTGAGTTGAATAATTCAATCCTATTTTCTTTGGATTTCTTTGTTCTATAATTTTTTGTAACGCTTTCCATTGGTTTGGTTCTTTTTCTTTATCCCAAGCAGATTTTATATTTTTTCCTATATCGTACCTTGCAACAGCTAATCTTTCTAAAGTATTTTTTTCTTTATTTCTGTAAAATACAATTATTGTTCTTCTTCTTGCATTTAACCATGTAGCTGGCAACATTGTTTTAAGTATAGGATCTTCATTATATTCTCTAGAAATCAAAATCCACATATCAAGATTAGAATTATCCATCAACTCAGGTAATAAATTCGAAAAACGATCTTCTAATAGCTCATCTTTTAAAAGAGCTCTATCTTTTTCTGAAAGAATTTGATAAGGTTGTTCACTTTTATCTTTTGTTATACAAGATGAAAATAAGCATACAAGAATTAGAAGTACTAGCTTTTTAAACATAAACGTATCTTTTTAAGAATTTAAAATTAATGTTAAAACAGCTAAATTCCTATGTATTTTAAAATAAATATTATAAATTATATAGTGTTTTTAAATTCAATAAATAGTCTTTAATTAAACCGATTATTATATCACTAAATATCAATGAAATTTAAAATTATAGAAATATGCTGATGAAATCAATAAAACAAATTTTATTTTTATTCTTCTTAGTATTTTTATTCTATGCATGCGGTTCATCTCCCATAAAAAAAGAAAGTTCAGAAGTTAAAGAAGAGCCTGTTGTTATTGCTAATGATAGTCTAGAATACGAAATAATTATTATAGATATTGGTTTTACAAATTATCTAAATGGTATTGCAAAGCCAAGAAATTTTTATTCTCAAGAATATTTAGAGGCGAGAAATAAAGCTTGGGTAACTATTTGGAATCAAAGAGCATTAAATATAAACACTTACAATCCGAATATTTATGAAAACACTATAAATTACGAACAGACTATAGATTACGGTTACGAAGTGAATTATTTATTATTCAATTATTTTGTCTTTGCCCAACAAAAATACAATATGTCTTTAGGAGGCGGATTTAGAAGAGGACGAATAAATTAGATTTTCTTTTCGTACCTGATAAAACTATAGTCAAACTTATTTTTTTCATCAGCCTTATGAAATTCATTTTTTATTTCTTGCCAAATAGTTAAATCAATCTTAGGAAAAAACGTATCAGCTTCAAACTGATCATGTACCAACGTAATTTCTAGAACGTCTGCCAAATTATTTTCTAAGGCATACTTATAAATTTGAGCTCCTCCAATGATAAAAACCTCGTCTTCTTTAGAAGATATTTCAATGGCCTCTTCAAGACTGTGCGCAATTTTACAACCTTCTTTAAAATAATTTTCATCTCTTGTTATAATTACCGATGTTCTATTAGGTAAAGGTTTTCCAATAGACTCAAAGGTATTTCTCCCCATTAAAATATAATGACCTGTTGTAAGTTTTTTAAATCTTTTTAAATCTTCAGGTAAATGCCAAATTAAATCGTTGTCTTTTCCTATCTCATTATTTTCTGCGATGGCTGCAATTATAGTTGTCATTAAATATCAAATTTTTAACAAAAATAATTGAATTGGATGCACAATTGACGTCTTTGTTACTTTTTAAGTAAAATTTAAGTCTTAACGAATACGATTTCGAAGTAAAAAAACTGAAAATCAATACAATAAAAAAAACATTTATTTTATCAATATTAAAATTTAACAGTCTAAATATTTTGATATAGTAATATTAATCACATTCAAATTAGCAATGTAATAATTCTAAAAAAAATGTATTAAATAGTGTTTGTAAAGAATATAAACTTATATAATTTTACTTTGTAACTAAATAAAATAACTATGGCAATAAAGAAACAATTTTTAAAAAGTAAACCAGTATGTAAAGTAACTTTTACAGTACCTGCTGATGAAGCAGAAAAGGTTGCAGTTGTAGGAACTTTTAACGAATGGGATGTTGATGCAACTCCTCTTAAAAAATTAAAAAACGGCTCTTTTAAAGGGACTGTTGATTTAGCAGCAGGAGACTCTTATGAATTCAGATACATTGTAGACGGCGAATATATTAATGAAGAACAAGCAGATAGTTTTGCTTGGAATGATTATGCTGCTGCCGAAAACAGTGTTTTAACCTTATAGAAAGTTGTTATTGAAAAAGAAAAAAGCTTTCAAAAGATAAAATTTTGAAAGCTTTTTTTTTAAACTGCAACGACACCTTTTATATGTGGATGCGGGTCGTAATTTAGCAATTCAAAATCATCAAAAGTAAAATCTTCTATTCGTTTTACTTCTTTATTAATTTTCATGGTTGGTAAAGGTCTTATATCTCTTGATAACTGAAGTTCTAATTGTTCTAAGTGATTATTGTATATATGCGCATCACCAAAAGTATGAACAAACTCTCCAGCTTCATAACCACAAACTTGTGCAATCATCATAGTAAATAATGCATACGATGCAATATTAAAAGGCACCCCTAAAAATATATCTGCACTTCTTTGATATAATTGACAAGATAATTTACCATCAGCAACATAAAATTGAAAAAAAGCATGGCAAGGAGGCAATGCTGCTTTTCCATTAGAAACATTTTCAGCAAAAGATATCGAAGTATCTGGTAAAACTGACGGATTCCAAGCAGAAACTAACATTCTTCTTGAATTTGGATTTTTCTTTAATGTATCAATTACATCATTTAATTGATCAATTTCATCGCTATTCCAGTTACGCCATTGATGTCCATAAACAGGTCCTAAATCTCCATTATCATCAGCCCATTCATTCCAAATACGCACACCGTTTTCTTGTAAGTATTTAATATTTGTATCTCCTTTAATAAACCACAACAATTCATAAATTATAGATTTTAAATGAAGTTTTTTTGTAGTTACCATAGGGAAACCTTCACTTAAATCAAACCTCATTTGATAACCGAATACACTTTTTGTTCCAGTACCAGTTCTATCTCCTTTTTCATTTCCGTTCTCTAGAACGTGTTTTACTAAATCATGATATTGCTTCATATTCTTTTCTTGATTTTATGTAAAAATAAAAAAGCATCACTCTTAAAAAGTGATACTTTTAAAATAATATTAAGAAGTTATTAACCAATAATCATACCTGCAATTGTTGCAGACATTAAAGAAGCTATTGTACCACCAATTAAAGCTCTTATACCAAACTCAGAAAGAGTTTTTCTTTGACTTGGTGCTAAAGAACCAATACCTCCTATTTGAATACCTATAGATGCAAAATTCGCAAATCCACATAACATATAAGTTGCCATAATAACAGACTTATTAAAATTTAAATGAATTGCACTAGCTGCGCTTTTTAAATCAGCTAATTGAATGTAAGCTACAAATTCACTAGCGGCAAGTTTAATACCTAATAGCTGCCCCATCATTGTTGTATCTTGAGAAGGAACTCCAATCAACCACATTAAAGGAGAAAATATAGTTCCTAAAATAAATTCTATAGACAACTCATTATAAGGTGTTGTATTTGCAATAAAGTCATTTAAAGAAGTAAAAGACCAGCCTAAGAAATCGATTCCATCAAAACTTCCAAAACCTCTTAAAATTCCGTTTAGCATTGCAATTATTGCTACAAATACCAATAGCATTGCGCCTACATTTACTGCTAATCGCAATCCTTCTGTAGTACCATTTGCAATCGCATCTAAAATATTAGAACCTATTTTTTCTTGTGATACTTTCACATCTGTACTCACTTTTTCCGTTTGTGGATATAAAATTTTCGAAATTACAATCGCTCCAGGAGCAGCCATTACAGAAGCTGCCAATAAATGCTTCGCAAAAATCAACTCTAATGTTTTATCACCTCCGCCAAGAAAGCCAATATATGCTGCTAAAACCGCACCTGCAACAGTAGCCATTCCTCCAATCATTACTAAAAGCATTTCAGAACGATTCATCTTATCTAAATATGCTTTTATCAATAATGGTGCTTCTGTTTGTCCTAAAAAGATATTACCTGCTACAGACAAACTTTCCATTCCAGAAATACCTAAAAACTTAGATAAAACAATAGCCAATATCTTTACCAAAAACTGAATAATTCCCAAGTAAAAAAGAAGTGATGTTAGGGCTGAAAAGAATATAATTGTAGGTAATACTTGAAATGCAAAGATGTAACCAAAAGTATTCATATCTACAACCATACCAGCAAATAGAAATTCACTCCCTGCTTTTGTATAATTTAAAATTTCGATAAATACTCTCCCTATAATATCAAATGCCTTCTGAATGAAGGGTATTTTCAAAACTCCAACAGCAATTACAAGCTGAAGAGACAGGCCTAAAGCCGCTCTTTTCCAGTCAATTGCTCTTCTATTTTTACTAAATAAAAAAGCGATTAATATCAATACGAACATCCCCAGAACACCTCTCCAAAGAGTATCTAAAGAAAAACCTTTACTTGGTTTTATCGTATCAAGTTCTTTTTTTAAAGTATCATTTTCAGTAATTAAAACATTTTCGACAGTGTCTTTTTTTGAACTAAAAGTATAGATAATGTCATTCTCTGAAAATGATAAATTATCGTCGGTTAAAGATACTATGTTGTAATATCTTACAGTATCTATTGGTTCTTTATAATTAAATATTAATAAATTATTTTGCCTTATATAATTACCCGATGCTTTTAAATCATTTTTATTCTTTAAAGAATACGAAAATGTATTTTCTTTTAAAATAAAAGAATCAGATTTATCAATTTGAAATAATTCTTCGTTACTAGAGTCTTTTATTGAAAAGAAATTCCAATCTTTTTGAATTTCCTGTGATAAAGAAGACATTGAAATAACAACTAATAAAAAAACGAGTATTTTTTTCATGCTTTTAGTCTTTAGCGTTTACTTATTTCATCTCTAATTTTTGCAGCCAATTCATAGTTTTCACTTACCACTGCTTTATCTAATTTCTCGTGTAGTTCTTTTAGAGATAAACCTGTAAAACCTGATTGCTCTTTTTTATCTACATCTTGAAAATCTAGAGATATGTTACTGGGGTCTGATGTTTGTTCTATAGCTAACTCTTCTTCCACTTTTAAATAAACACCTGCTTTATCTAAAATATTTTCATAGGTATAAATTGGAGCATTAAAACGAATTGCAATGGCAATAGCATCAGAAGTTCTTGTATCAATAACTTGTTCTTGCCCATCTCTTTCGCACACTAAACTAGAGAAGAAAACACCATCTACAAATTTATGAATGATTACTTCTTTTATATTGACATCAAATGCATCTGAAAATGATTTGAATAAATCATGAGTTAGAGGTCTTGGAGGTCGAATTTCTTTCTCTAAGGCAATTGCTATAGACTGAGCCTCAAAAGCACCAATAATTACTGGTAATGTTCTAGTTCCTTCAATTTCACTTAGTACCAATGCATAAGCTCCACTTTGCGTTTGGCTATATGAAATTCCTTTTATCGTTAGTTGTATAAAACTCATAAATAAATCATATCTTAAAAACAACAACTTCTTAAAGGTTGATTATTTCTAAAGAGGCACAATTTAGTAAAAATTATAGACTGTAAACTTGTGTTTTCTATTTTATTCACAAAAAAAGCCATTAGAAAATTTCTAATGGCTAAATATTATGAGTAAAACAACTAAAATTAAGCTGCCTTAAAAGCTTTTAATTTTTCGACTAATTTAGGTATTACTTCAAATGCATCTCCAACAATACCATAATCTGCAGCTTTAAAGAAAGGTGCTTCTGGATCTGTATTAATTACAACTTTAACTTTAGAAGCATTGATACCTGCTAAATGTTGTATGGCTCCAGAGATACCAATTGCGATATATAAATTTGAAGCAACTGGCTTACCAGTTTGCCCTACGTGTTCTCCATGAGGACGCCATCCTAAATCTGAAACTGGTTTTGAACATGCGGTTGCTGCTCCTAAAATATCAGCTAATTCCTCAATCATACCCCAATTTTCTGGTCCTTTTAACCCTCTTCCTGCAGAAACTACTATATCTGCATCTGCAATAGTAACTTTACCTGTTACTCTTTCTATTTTTTCTGATGTTACTTTAGAATCTAAAACTTCTGGGTTAAATTCAACAGTTGATCCAGAAACTGAATTTTCATGAATACCAAATGAATTTTTTGCTAAACCTATTATTTTAATTTCAGAAGAAATAACTGTGTTTGAAAAAGCTTTATTAGAAAATGCTTTTCTTTTAACCGTAAATGAATCTGTAATAGAAGGTAATTCTACTACATTTGAAGCATATCCTGCATTCATTTTAACCGAAACAATAGGTGCTAAATATAAACCATCTATACTAGAATCAATTATAATTACTTTAGCATTCTCACTTTGTGCAACTTCACTTACAACAGATGCATATTGATTTGCATTAAAAGCACTCAATAAATCATTTGTTACAGAAACAACTTTATCGGCACCGTATGTATATAATTCGCTTGTATCTGAAGCGTTAATAGTTAAAACAACTACATTAGTTTCTAGCTGCTCTGCAACTTTATTTCCGTATGATACAACTTCGAAAGCACTTTTCTTAAACTTTCCTTCAGTTGAATCTGCAAATACTAAAACTGACATATTTTTATTTTTATTTTTTATTAAATCTTTATATTACTTTAGCTTCATTGTGTAATAAATCAATCAATTGATCTATATTCTCTGAATCTACTAACTTAACAGCTCCTTTTGCAGCTGGTTTTTCAAAATTCTTAACTGAAGTCGAAACTTCTGATAATTGTGAATCTAATACACTTAACGGCTTTTTACGTGCCATCATTATTCCTCTCATGTTAGGTATTCTTAAATCCTTTTCTTCAACAATCCCTTTTTGCCCTCCTATTACTATAGGTAAAGAACTTGACAATGTTTCATTTCCTCCATCAATTTCTCTAGTAGCATGTACATTATCACCTTCTATTTCTAGACCAACACATCCATTAATAAAATTATAATCTAATAAAGTGGCTAACATTCCTGGCACCATTTGTCCATTATAATCTGCAGATTCTTTTCCTGCAAGTACTAAATTATAACCTTCATTTTTAACAACTTCAGCCAATTCTTTTGCAACTTGCAACCCATCTGTTGGATTTGCATTGATTCGTATTGCGTTATCTGCGCCAATTGCTAATGCTTTTCTTAATGTTGGTTCTGTTGCTGCTTCACCGACATTTACAACTGTAACTGATGCTCCTTGCTTTTCTTTAAACCACATTGCTCTTGTTAAACAAAACTCATCGTATGGATTAATTACAAACTGAACTCCATTAGTATCAAACTTTGTGTCATTCTCAGCAAAATTAATTTTTGAAGTAGTATCTGGTACATGACTAATACAAACTAATATTTTCATATATCTTATTTTATCTAATTTCTGGTTACGAAATTACAGTTTTTTTTTAAAAAATACTATGCATGCATAATAAATTTTTTGAATTTAACATTTTTCGAAATCGTTTAAGTATTTTATAACTAGAAAATAGATTAAGTTTATAATTTGCCCTTATAATAATTGACAAATATTTGCGTATTTTTGCGTACCAATTTTTTCAATCTAAAAATAAAAAATGAAAACAGTTCAATTTAGAGAGGCCATATGTGAAGCGATGAGCGAGGAGATGCGCAGAGATGAAAGTATATATTTAATGGGAGAAGAAGTAGCTGAATATAATGGAGCATACAAAGCTAGTAAAGGTATGCTTGATGAATTTGGCCCAAAAAGAGTAATAGATACTCCTATAGCAGAGCTTGGTTTTGCAGGCGTTGCTATCGGATCTGCAATGAATGGTAATAGACCTATTGTAGAATATATGACCTTTAACTTTTCTTTAGTTGGTATTGACCAAATTATAAACAATGCTGCAAAAATAAGACAAATGTCAGGCGGACAATTCAACTGTCCAATTGTTTTTAGAGGCCCAACTGCTTCTGCAGGTCAATTAGGAGCAACACATTCTCAAGCTTTCGAAAATTGGTTTGCGAACACACCTGGTTTAAAAGTAATTGTACCTTCAAACCCTTACGATGCTAAAGGGCTTCTTAAGGCTGCTATTAGAGATGATGATCCAGTAATTTTTATGGAGTCTGAGCAAATGTATGGTGATAAAATGGAGATTCCTGAAGGAGAATATATTATTCCTATTGGGGTTGCAGAAACAAAGAGAGAAGGAACTGATGTAACCATCGTTTCTTTTGGTAAAATTATTAAAGAAGCTTACAAAGCTGCTGAAGAATTAGCAAAAGAAAATATTTCTGTTGAAATTATAGATTTAAGAACCGTAAGACCTATGGATCATGCGGCAATTATAAAATCTGTTAAAAAAACAAACAGATTAGTAATTTTAGAAGAAGCTTGGCCATTTGCGAGTGTAGCTTCTGAAATTACCTACAGAATTCAAAACGATGCTTTTGATTATTTAGATGCGCCTATTAAAAGAATAACAACAGCTGATACTCCTGCACCTTATTCTCCTGTATTATTAGAGAAATGGATTCCAAACTCAAATGATGTAATTAAGGCTGTAAAAGAAGTAATGTACTTATAAAAAGTACTTTTTATAAAGTAAAAACCCAAACAAACTTATTTGCTTGGGTTTTATTTTCTATATCTGACTATTGATTTACAAATAGTCTTTATATTAAACTAAATTAGTTAAACTATGACAAAACCTAATAAAGTAACTTTTGATGTATTGATTGAAATACCAAAAGGTAGTAGAAATAAATATGAATATGATTTTGAGTTAAACAAAATTCGTTTTGATAGAATGTTGTTTTCTTCTATGATGTACCCTGCAGATTATGGGTTTGTACCTGAAACGCTAGCTTTAGACGGCGATCCTTTAGATGTTTTGGTCTTAGGGCACGAACCAACTTTTCCAATGTGTGTTATGGAAGTAAAACCTATCGGAGTTTTTCATATGGCAGATGAAAAAGGACCTGATGAAAAAATTATTTGTGTTCCTGTCTCAGATCCAATTTGGAATGACAAAAAGGATATTTCTGATTTAAACCCTCATAGACTAAAAGAGATTGAGCACTTTTTTCAAGTATACAAAGATTTGGAAAAGAAAAAAGTAGATGTTGGAGGTTGGGGAGACCAAGCTGAAGCTGAAAAGATCTTCAAAGATTGTGTTGAGCGATACAAACAAAGTGAACATTTTGAAAAACGCACATTCGTAATTTAAACTAGAATAATCTAATTAAAACAAAACCTCTTAAAACCATAATTTTAAGAGGTTTTTTATTTGTATTGATTTTCTTACATTTATGACCGTTTTAAACTAATCAAATTAAATAAAACTATATGAAAATAATGATTTGGATGCCGATTTTATTGGCAATTTTAGGTTTAGTCTATATGTGGATTAAACAGTCTTGGGTAATGAAACAAGATGCTGGAGATGGAAAAATGAAAGAAATTTCAGATTACATTTATGAAGGAGCATTGGCTTTTTTAAATGCAGAATACAAATTACTCGCAATTTTTGTTATTATTGTAAGTATTGCACTTGCAGTGGTTTCTTTTATTGTTCCTACAACACATATATTAATTGTAGTGGCTTTTATATTCGGAGCTGTATTTTCGGCTTATGCAGGAAATATAGGAATGAAAATTGCTACAAAAACAAACGTAAGAACAACTCAAGCAGCTCGTACAAGTTTACCTAATGCTCTTAAAATTTCTTTTGGTGGAGGTACTGTAATGGGTCTTGGAGTTGCTGGTTTAGCAGTGCTTGGCTTAACAGCTTTTTTTATTTTCTTCTTCAATTACTTTATGGGAGGAAATTGGACCTCAACTGCTGATATGACCATCGTATTAGAAACACTTGCAGGATTCTCTCTAGGAGCTGAGTCTATTGCATTGTTTGCACGTGTTGGTGGAGGAATCTATACAAAAGCTGCAGATGTAGGTGCAGATTTAGTTGGTAAAGTTGAGGCAGGCATCCCTGAAGATGATCCAAGAAATCCTGCTACAATTGCAGATAATGTAGGTGATAACGTTGGCGATGTTGCTGGTATGGGAGCTGATTTATTTGGTTCTTATGTTGCAACTGTTCTTGCCGCTATGGTTTTAGGAAATTATGTAATTAACGATATGGGAGGTGCTATTTCAGATGATTTCGGAGGAATAGGGCCTATTTTATTACCAATGGCTATTGCCGGTGCAGGAATCATTATTTCAATTATTGGAACAATGTTAGTTAAAATTAGCTCTAATGATGCTAAAGAAGACCAAGTGATGGGTGCTTTGAACAAAGGAAACTGGACGTCTATAGTATTAGTAGGTTTATCTTGTTTTGGTTTAGTAACATGGATGTTGCCTGAAACTATGCAAATGGAATTCTTTGGAGAAGGACTTCAAGAAATTTCTTCAATGAGAGTATTCTTTGCTACTTTAGTAGGTTTAGTAGTTGGTGCTGTTATTTCTTCTGTTACTGAATTTTATACTGGTTTAGGAAAATCTCCTATTCTAAAAATTGTACAACAATCTAGTACCGGAGCTGGTACAAATATTATTGCAGGTTTAGCAACAGGAATGATTTCTACATTCCCTTCAGTACTTTTATTTGCTGGTGCAATTTGGGCTTCTTATGCATTTGCTGGTTTTTATGGCGTAGCTTTAGCTGCTTCTGCGATGATGGCTACTACTGCAATGCAGTTAGCTATTGATGCTTTTGGGCCAATTTCTGATAATGCTGGTGGTATTGCTGAAATGTCTGAACAAGAACCAATTGTTAGAGAACGAACTGATATTTTAGATTCTGTTGGTAATACAACTGCGGCAACAGGTAAAGGTTTCGCTATTGCTTCTGCTGCATTAACTTCTTTAGCTTTATTTGCTGCATATGTAACCTTTACAGGAATTGACGGAATTAATATTTTTAAAGCTCCTGTTTTAGCAATGTTGTTTGTTGGAGGTATGGTACCTGTCGTATTTTCTGCTTTAGCAATGAATGCCGTTGGAAAAGCTGCCATGGAAATGGTACAAGAAGTTAGAAGACAGTTTAAAGCAATTCCTGGAATTATGGAAGGAACTGGCAAACCTGAATATGATAAATGTGTCGAAATTTCTACTCAGGCATCTTTAAGAGAAATGATGTTGCCTGGTTTATTAACAATTGGATTTCCTTTAGCTATTGCTTTTTTACCTCTTTTATTTGGAATGGATAAATTAGCTATCGCAGAAATGTTAGGAGGTTATATGGCAGGTGTTACTGTTTCTGGTGTACTTTGGGCAATCTTCCAAAATAATGCTGGTGGCGCATGGGATAATGCAAAGAAATCTTTTGAAGCTGGTGTAGAAATTAATGGAGAAATGACTTACAAAGGTTCTGATGCTCATAAAGCTGCTGTAACTGGTGATACTGTTGGTGATCCGTTTAAAGATACTTCTGGTCCTTCAATGAATATTTTAATTAAACTTACTTGCTTAATTGGTCTAGTAGTAGCGCCTATTTTAGGTGGTCATTCTAATGAAGAGCAAGCTAAAAATGAAGTACATATTGAAACAATTAATTCAACTGCAATAGCAGATACTACTCAAATGGCTACAGCAACTATTACCACTACGTATGTTATTGATGGTGTAGAATCTTCAAAAGAGGAAGTAATAAAAGGAAGTTTAGAAGATGTACAAAAACAAGTTGAAGCTTTAAAAGGTGAAGGTGTTCATGATAAACATCATTACAAACTTGATGCCTCGAAAGGTGAAACAGAAAAAATGGTTGTATTTAAAGTTGATAAATAGCATTAATTTCTACAATCAAATACTAAAAACGCATCTAAATTTAGATGCGTTTTTTAGTCTATAGAAAATACAAATGTATCATTAGTAGTTTTTTGAGCAATTTGAGCAATAGAGTCTTCCTTTAATTGCAAAATCCTTGGATATCCTCCTGTAACTTGAGCATCTCTCATCAATATAATTAATTCTCCAGAAGGAGTTAGCTGAACTGTTCCTGGAAATACTGCAGAAGTTAAAATTTGCTCTAATTTATTTTCTAGTGTTTCCAAAAGTTTATAGCCCATTCTATTATGGTTTGCTGATATTGAAAAGAAGTTATTACAAATTTCATGTTTATTTTTATCTGATAATAAATAAAACTCAGGACCTCTATAGCATTTTATGATATTCGAATTATTAAAAAAAAGATTGGGCTTTACATGTGTAAAAGTTTTAGTATCTAAAAATTCATTGGTATAAATAGGTAATACATCTCCCTTTTTAAGTCTATAATCTTCAGTTATACTTTTATAATAACTTCTACTTTTTAAAACTTTTTTTGATCGAATTCCGCCCTTTACAGCAAGGTAAGTAAAGACTCCATTACTTGTGTTATTTATTGTTAGTATAGAATTTTTATCAATCTTTACTCTTCTATTCATAAATATATTTTCTCCATCAACTTTTGGAGAACAATCTGCTCCTGAAATACAAATTTCTGTGGTAAGCGTAAAAAGAAACTCACAATTACCATATGCAATTTCTATTGCAGCGTCATTTATAGTATTGTTTAAAATTGTATTGGCTACTTTAAAAGACTTCATATCCATAGCACCAGAAGCAGGCACCCCAAAAGATGCATAACCATACCTCCCGTAATCTTGTATAGTTGCTAAAAGTCCAGATTTGAGTACCTTAATCATGTAAATTACTTTTTAATGTAAATTTTCCGTTTTTAGCATCATTTTTAATAGAGAAAAACTCATCAATAGTAATTGAATTGAACTTTATAAAATCACCCGCTTTTAAAAAGCAAGGATTTGCATTTTTGATATCAAAAAAAGAAATAGGAGTTTTGCCAATAATATTCCATCCACCAGAAATATCTTGAGGGTATATACCTGTTTGCCTACCTCCTATGCCAACAGCACCTTTGGAAACTTTTAATCTAGGTGTTGGTTTTCTATCTAAATATAATTGTTGATGCAATCCACTTAAATATGGAAATCCAGGAATAAAACCTATAAAAAAAACAGTATATAAGGGTTGCGTGTGTAGTGTTATAATCTCAGAGATTGACAATTGTTTTTTACGTGATATCTCTTCTAAATCAATTCCGAAAGAAATATCGTAGCAAACAGGAATTTCCCAAACAAAATATTCTTGTTTTTTTATATCTATAAATGAGGTGTAAATAGATTTTAAAAGAGATACTTCTCTATCAAAATCAGTTAAAAGTGTCTTGTAAATAATGGTTAAAGAAGCATAACCTTGAATTAAATCGATAGAATCAATGCATTTATTTGAGCGTATTTTTTCTTTAAAAAGCAGTATATCTTTCAAGGTATTATTGTCGATACTAGACGGCCATTCTATCAAAATTGCTCTATCTCCAAAAGGTTTATATGTAATTTTATTTATCAATAAAAATTTGATTTTTGGAGAGTTCTTTATTAAGATATTTTAGAATTTGATATGCATTTTCTGAATCGCCATGAATGCAAAATGTATCTGCTTTTATAGGTAAACTTTCTTGCGAAATTGTTTTTACTTCATTGCTTTTAACAATGTTTAATATATGCTGTAAAACGGCTTCTTTTTTATTAATTAATGCATTTTTATGAGCTCTAGAAACCAAACTATAGTTATTATTATAATTTCTATCTGCAAAAACTTCGTATTTAATTGGCACTTTATTTTTGATAGCTATATGCTCAATAACAGAATTATACGGCACATATAGATATACATTTTTTAAAAAAGGATGTATCGCTTTAAAAAATGTTTTAGCTAATTCTGAATCTTTTGCTATTTCATTATATAAAGCTCCATGAGGTTTTATATGATGTAATTTTTGGTTGAACTTTAACAACCTACTTAATAACAAATTCATTTGAAATTGAATACTTTTTATCAGATCAATCATCGAAATATCTATCTTTTTTCTTCCAAAGTTTTCAAAGTCTGGAAAAGAAGGATGAGCACCAATTTTTACGTTGTTTTCAATTGCTAATTGTATGGTTTTATCAATAGAAAATTCATCACCAAAATGACCTCCACAAGCAATATTACAAGAAGAAATTAATGGCATTAATAAATGTTCATTTTCAATTCCCTCACCAAGATCACAATTGATATCAATTCTCATTTATAATAAGTTAAATACCTTTAGAATGGCTTTCAAACCTAAAAATATTGTTGATATTAAAATTATAAACCCTAAAATATTTTGGAATGCTGTGTTTACATACTTCCCTAAAATATTCTTTTTATTAACTACCCATAGTAAAACCCCTGCAATAACTGGCAATAAAATACCATTTGCTATTTGTGCAAACTTAATAATCTCTATCAATCTGATATTGAGAGAAGAAAGAACGACACCTAATACTAATATAACAAACCAAACAACTCTAAACTTATTCGATTTTAAATCTGCTTGCCATCCAAAGCATCCTCTTGCAACAAAAGCGGCAGCTAAAGGAGCTGTAATTGCTGATGTAATTCCTGCTGCAAACAAGCCTATTCCTAAAAAGTAGGTAGCATAATTTCCGTAAAGAGGTGCTAAGCTCTTTGCCAAATCTGAAGCATTAGCAATATCTCCTAATTGAATTGAAGAAGCAGAAATAATAATAGCCATAGAAACCAATCCTCCTAAAAAAATAGAAATAACAGTATCTTTTCTAACAGCTTTTAAATCATCTTTACCTCCCCATTTTTCTTTTACTAATGATGCATGTAAAAATAAATTGTAAGGCACAACTGTAGTACCAATTAAACCTATAATGGTTAATAAACTTCCTTTAGGCACAGAAGGCAGTAAAGACCCTTTTAGAATTTCTAAAACATCTGGTTTTGTTAAAGCAGCTGTAATTAAAAATGAAATACTCATAATTAAGACCAATAGAACTAAAACCTTTTCTAAAATTTTATAATTACCAATGTATAGCAAAATAAAAGCGATAACTCCAATTACAAGACTTAAAATATTTAAAGAATAACTGCCTATTGCTATTCTTATTTCTCCAACAATAGTTTCTAAGCCTAAAATTCCGCCGCTGATGTTTCCTGCTTCATAAGACGCATTACCAATAACTATTGCAGATAAGATAAGTAACATCATTATCTTATTGATAATTGGGTTTTGTATTTCAGATTTAATAACTTCAGATAATCCTTTTTGAGAAATAATACCTAATCTTGCAGCCATTTCTTGTAAAACAATCGTTGCTATTATAGACAATAACATTGCCCATAATAAATGAAAACCGAATTTTACCCCTGCCAACGTACATAATGTAACTGTACCCGGACCAATAAAAGCTGCCGCAACAAGCGAGCCTGGGCCAATATTCTTTAAGGAAAATCTACTCATTTTGTAGCTGAATTTAGTGCATATATTGCAAAACTACCTAACCAATGTCCTCCTTCATAAGAATCACCTACAACATTGGGTAAAGAGTAATTAATATGATTGTAAGCTATTTTTTTTAAATGGCTATATTCTGGTAGATCTCTTACAATATCGAACAAAGCCCAAGCTCTCGAAAAATTTACTCCATCTAAATGTACTAATTTACCGTCTGTTCTGTCTGATACTTTACCAACTTCTAATTTATAATTGACATCTTTTAATTGAGGTAAAAAATTATTAAACCACTTTTTAAATGCTTGTTTTGGTAATATTCGTTTCATAATTGCCGCTTCTTGCAAACATGGAGACAAAAAATCGAAACCTCCTGGCTCCCAAGAAATTGGGCAATTTGTATCATTTAGATAAAACTTTTCAGCATTCCTTTTTATCATATTTAGAAGCAATTCATTATTTACTGTTTTAGCGTAATCCCAAGCAAAGGTTAAACCAAAAGCAGTATTAGGGTGCTCACCTACTCTAATAGGATAATTTAACTTTGGAATAAATTCTAAATATTTTTGCACAATTAAATCAGTAAGAGGCTGTAAATTCTTTTCTAATTTACGAGCAGTATCGTCATCCCAAGTGTGAAGTTCTTCAGCTAGTTTTAACAACCAAGCCCAACCATAAGTTCGTTCGTAACTTTTGTTATGCTTCCCTAAAAAATAATCGACTTCTTTTAAAATATTTTCTTCTGAAATATGCTGTAATAATTTCTTTTTAACCTCAGCAGCATTTTCTAATGATGGAAATTGTTTTAATAAAGAAACCAAACTCCAGTGCCCGTGAACAGCCGAGTGCCAATCGAAACAACCGTAAAATGTAGGATGTAATTCTCTTGGCGATTGTAAATCTTCTTTGCCTCCGATAGTTTGCCCAAGTTTGTTTGGGTACTCTACATCTATACAATGCATCGGCAAATCTATTAACCTTTGTGCTTGTTCTAAATTTAACTGAATCGAAGGCGGTGGTGTTGTTAGACTAGTTGTCGGTTTAAGTTCTTTGTTATTGCACGCTAGAAATAATGCTACTGAAAAAATGATAAAAGAATATCTCATAATTAGAATTAAATTCATTCTAAAAGTAAGTAAAAGAATTCAAAAAAAAAGCATCCCGAAAGGGATGCTTTACTCAAATTATATTTTTTATTAAAGTGCGTAACGTTGCGGTCCTCCTCTTCGGATTTCTTCATTCGCAAATTCTTCGAACTGTTTAAAGTTAACTCTAAAAGCATTCGATAATTTAAACGCAGTTTCATAGTATGCTTCATCATTATTCCATGTTGCTCTTGGGCTTAATAAATCATCTGGCACACCAGGGCAAGTTCTAGGCTGTGCAACACCAAAAACAGAATGAATATGGTAGTCTTCATAAGTATAATCTCCTAAGGCTCCGTCTAAAACAGCCTTTATCATAGCTCTAGTATATTTTAAAGGCATTCTTCTACCAACACCATATTTACCACCAGACCAACCCGTATTTACTAGCCACACATTTACCCCTGCATCTTTCATTTTTTTACTCAACATTTCTGCATATCTTGTTGGATGTAAAGGCATAAATGGCGCACCAAAACAAGCAGAAAAACTTGGCACAGGTTCTGTTACACCTGCTTCAGTACCCGCAACTTTTGCGGTATAACCAGATATAAAGTGATAAGCAGCTTGTGCTGGTGTAAGTTTAGATATTGGAGGTAAAACCCCAAAAGCATCTGCAGTTAAGAAAAATATATTTTTCGGATTTTTACCTATAGATGGTTTTCTAATATTGTCTATATGATAAATAGGATAACTAACTCTTGTATTTTGTGTAATAGAAGTATCAGCAAAATCAATATTGCCTTTATCATCCATTATTACATTTTCTAAAATTGCGCCTTTTTTAATCGCAGAAAATATTTCAGGTTCTTGTTCTTTTGAAAGGTTAATTACCTTCGCATAACAACCTCCTTCAAAGTTAAAAACTGTATTCTCTGAAGTCCAACCGTGTTCATCATCACCAATTAAACTTCTATCTGGATCTGTAGAAAGTGTGGTTTTACCTGTACCCGATAAACCAAAGAAAATAGCGGTATCTCCTTCTTTACCTACATTTGCTGAGCAGTGCATTGGTAAGGTGTTTTTTAAAACCGGAAGTATAAAATTTAAGGCAGAAAATATCCCTTTTTTAATTTCGCCTGTGTACCCAGTACCTCCTATTAATGCTATTTTTTTAGAAAAGTTTAAAATAGCAAAGTTATGCTGACGAGTTCCATCAACTGCTGCATCTGCCATAAAACCAGGAGCATTTATAACGGTCCATTCTGGTAAAAAGTTTTCTAATTCAGATTCTGTAGGACGAAGAAACATATTATAAGCAAACATATTACTCCAAGGATACTCGTTTACTACCCTTATATTTAATTTATAATTTTCATCTGCACATGCAAAACTATCTCTTACATAAATTTCTTTGTTTGATAAGTATGCGACTACTTTATTATACAAGCTATCAAACTTTTCTTCTTCAAAAGGTAAATTAATATTACTCCACCAAACTTCATCTTTTGTAATGTTGTCTTTTACAATAAAACGATCCATAGGCGATCTTCCTGTAAACTCTCCAGTATTTACTGCAATAGCTCCTAAAGACGATTCTACTCCTTGTTTTTTTGTAAGTGTTTCTTGGTGTAATTCGTTAGATGTTAGTTGATAACGAATTGTTGCATTTTTGATTCCTAGACTATTTAACGAAATCGTTTTCGTATTTGTATCTACCATATCAATGTTTTTTATTTATTTACAACAAAATTAAACAATATTTTAAAACTGTTTTACATTTCAACAAAAATTATATAATATTTATTGATCTTTTATTTTCTTTAAAAATACCATAGATAAATAGAGCCAGCCCAAAATTAAAAATAAGCCTCCAAGAGGTGTTATTACCCAAATAGAACTTGCTGAAATACTTGTTAGCTGTATTAAATATATAGAGCCAGAAAAGAATAAAATACCTATTAAAAAAAGATAACTAATTCTATTTTTCTGTTTTTCTGAAAAGCCTTGATACATATTAACAAAAAATAAAATTAGTACATGATATACTTGGTATCGAACCGCTGTTTCAAAACTAGAAAGTTGCTCAACACTGAGTGTTTCTTTTAAGGCATGCGCGCCAAAGGCTCCTAAAATAACAGCAGTACATCCTAAAAAACTCGCGAAAGCTAAATTTTTAAACATTTTATAATGATTTTGTTAAATTTTAAACAATTATACTATCTTCGTATCTACACAAAAGTAAGTTATTCTTAATGAAAAATATATTAATCGTTGGTGCAGGGAAATCGTCTTCTTCTTTAATTCAGTATTTATTAGATAAATCTACTGAAGAAGAATTTAAAATTATAGTTGGTGATTTATTGATTGAAAATGCAAAAAAATTAATCAATAATCATGCAAATGCATCCGCAGTAAGATTAGATATTTTTGATGAACAACAACGAAGAAAATTCATTCAACAATCAGATATTGTAATATCTATGTTGCCTGCAAGGCTTCATATACAAATTGCAGAAGATTGCATTGAATTTAAGAAACATATGGTTACTGCATCTTATATATCTGAAGAAATGAAGTCTTTAGATGAAGAAGCAAAAAAGAAAGGCCTTGTTTTTATGAACGAAATTGGTTTAGACCCTGGTATAGATCATATGAGTGCTATGCAAGTTATTGATAGGATTAGAGATAATGGCGGAAAAATGCTTCTTTTCGAATCTTTTTGCGGTGGCTTGGTTGCACCCGAAAGCGATACGAATTTATGGAATTATAAGTTTACTTGGAATCCGAGAAATGTAGTTTTAGCTGGTCAAGGTGGTGCAGCAATGTTTATACAAGAAGGAACATATAAATATATACCTTATCATAAATTATTTAGAAGAACGGAGTTTTTAAACATTAACGGATCTGGTAAATTTGAGGCTTATGCAAATAGAGATTCTTTAAAATATAGAAGTATTTATGGCTTAGATAAAATACCGACAATGTACAGAGGAACAATTAGAAAAGTAGGTTTTTCTAGGGCTTGGAATACTTTTGTACAACTTGGTATGACAGACGATTCTTACATTATTGAAAACTCTGAATCTATGAGCTATCGAGATTTTGTAAATCTGTTTTTAGCATACTCTCCTTCTGATTCTGTAGAACTAAAATTAAGATCTTATCTAAAAATTGATCAAGATGATATTATGTGGGAAAAATTAATAGAATTAGATCTTTTCAATCCGCATAAAAAAATCGGACTTAAAAATGCAACACCTGCGCAAATGCTGCAAAAGGTTTTAGAAGATTCTTGGACCTTAAAACAAGATGATAAAGATATGGTTGTTATGCAACATTTATTTGGCTACGAAATTGATGGCAAAAGAAAACAAATTGAAAGCAGTCTGGTTGTTAAAGGAGAAAACCAAACATACACTGCTATGGCAAAAACTGTTGGTTTGCCTGTTGCTATTGCTGCTTTAAAGATTTTAAAAAACGAAATAAAAACACCTGGTGTTCAATTACCAATTTCTAAAGAAGTATATAACCCCATTTTAAAAGAATTAGAAAATTATGGAATAACATTCTCAGAGAAAGAAGCTTCTTATTTGGGCTATAACCCAAACAATGTTATAGGCTAATTACATTTTTAAATAGAAGGCTTTGGTTAAATTCAAATAAGCTTCTGTATATTGATGTCGGCTTTTTTCTATAACAAGATCTTCATAACACACACCTGAAGAATCGAAAGAAAATTCTATTAAACTTCGTTTAATTTCTGTATTAACATTTCCTTTAACTCTGCAAATTCTATTGGTATATAAACCACTTTGCAAAGCAATATCTTGTATTTTATTTTCTTCTTTATATGGAACAATAATTGCAAATTTTCCTTTTTTTGATAAAAGTTTAGCTACCCCTAAAAATAAATCTTCGAAAGATAATGCATCTGTAAATCTTGCCATATTTCTCGAAGTATTTTTACTCTGAAAAGTATCGTTGTAAAAAGGAGGATTCGATATTATTAAATCGTAATATTCTTCTTCATCACTCATTTCATCAGCAAATTCTTGAAAGCTTGCGTTGTAACAAAAAAGTCTATCTCCCCAATCTGAATTTTCGAAATTATCTACAGTTTGTTCATAGGCATTAAAATCTAACTCAACAGCATCTATGGTTTCTGCCCAAGAACGTTGTGCCATCATTAAAGCTATTAAACCAGTACCAGAACCAATATCTAAAACGCTGTTATATTCATCTTTAATAGTACACCAAGCACCTAATAAAACACCATCGGTACCTACTTTCATAGCGGTTTTTTCTTGATGGACAGAAAATTGTTTGAATTTAAATATTTCGGACATTTGAATTGCTATTTGTTGTAAATATGTTGTGGTTTTGAAGCGCTATATTTAGCAAAGATAAAGCTTCTACAAAGGTATACTAAAGTCTGTAATGCTTAAAAAAGTTATTGAAGAAAATTAAAATATTTGAAGTTTTTAAAGAATAATCACCTGTGATTTTAATACAAAAACAAAACTTATTTTGAGCGAAAATAAAGATTTTACAGAGCCTTATCGATTCTCTTTTTACTTCATTTTAGTATAAATTTGAGTTCTTTTTTTTATGATTTATATGGTAAAAATAGCCAAAATCACAACTATTTTATGCAAAATACAGTGACTTTTTAAAGGTAAAAACTTGCTAAAAACAGAAAATATGGCCTTTTTTAGAGGTACTGATGCGTTTTTTATCGCATCAGCATGCAATTTCTACTGCATACGTATGC
>JBELHK010000030.1:0-23950 GCA_042091415.1 Polaribacter sp.
AGCATATAAATTCTAAGTTTTCAAGAAAATTATTATTGCAGAAATTAATGCAACAAACTTCTGTTTGTTTCGATACAGAAACTACTGGTTTAAAAGCATTAGAAGTTGAGTTAATAGGAATTTCCTTTTCTTGGGAAAAAGGAAAAGGGTATTATGTTTCATTTCCTGAAGATCAAGATGAAACAAAGATAATTTTAGAAGAATTTAGACCTTTTTTTGAAAGTGATATAGAAAAAATAGGACACAATTTAAAGTATGATATCAAAGTATTATCAAACTATAACATGTCTGTAAAAGGAAAGTTGTTTGATACTATGATTGCGCATTATCTCATTAATCCAGATATGAGGCATAATATGGATATTTTGGCAGAAACTTACCTTAATTATCAACCAGTTTCTATCACAAAATTGATTGGCAAAAAAGGTAAAAATCAATTATCTATGCGTGTTGTTCCTATAAAAGAACAAACCGAATATGCAGTTGAAGACGCAGATATTACTTTGCAGTTAAAGCAACATTTTACAAAAGAACTAGCTTCTGGTAACCTAACTGAATTATTTACTGATTTAGAATTGCCTTTAGTTTCTGTTTTAACGGCTATGGAAATAGAAGGGATAAATTTAGATACCAAATTTTTAGGTGAATTATCTATTGCTTTAACAGAAGATATTAATCGTTTAGAGAAAAGTATTTACGAGCAAGCAGGAGAAGAGTTCAATATTAGTTCTCCAAAACAACTAGGGATTGTGTTGTTCGAAAAAATGGAACTGGTTAAAAAACCTAAAAAAACCAAAACCGGGCAATATTCAACTGCAGAAGACGTACTTTCTTATTTGGCAAAAGACCATGAAATTATCAGAAATGTTTTAGAATATAGACAATATAAAAAACTACAAAGTACTTATTTAGATGCTTTACCTAATGAAATAAATCATAAAACAAGCAGAGTACATACAGTATACGCACAGGCTGTTGCAGCTACAGGAAGATTGAGTTCAAACAATCCTAACCTGCAAAATATCCCGATAAGAACAGAAAGAGGTCGTCAAGTACGTAAAGCATTTGTGCCAAGAAATAAAGATTATGTTTTATTGGCTGCAGATTACAGTCAAATAGAATTAAGAATTATAGCGGCTTTAAGTAAAGAAGAAACAATGATAAATGCTTTTAAGAATGGTGAAGATATTCATGCTTCTACAGCGGCAAAAGTTTTTAATGTTTCTATTGATGATGTTACTCGAGAACAAAGAAGTAATGCTAAAACTGTTAACTTCGGAATAATATATGGAGTTTCTGCATTTGGTTTAAGTAATCAAACTAATTTAACAAGAAGTGAAGCCAAAGAGTTGATTGATACTTATTATGAAACCTATCCAAAGTTGAAAGCTTATATGTCTTCTCAAGTTGATTTTGCTCGAGAACATGGTTATGTAGAAACTGTTTTTAATAGACGTAGGTATTTAAAAGATATTAATTCTAGAAATGCTGTAGTTAGAGGAGGTGCTGAACGAAATGCGGTAAACGCACCTATACAAGGTTCTGCTGCAGATATTATAAAACTAGCAATGATAAATATATACAATAGATTTATTAAAGAAGGATTTAAGTCTAAAATGTTATTGCAAGTTCATGATGAATTGGTTTTTGATGTTCATAAAGATGAATTAGAAATAATAAAACCGATTATTAAATACGAAATGGAAAATGCTTTTAAATTATCTGTGCCTTTAGATGTTGAGGTCGGTGTCGGCCAAAATTGGCTTGAAGCACATTAATTTATTTTTTGCCTTATAAATAATATGTAGTTTTGTAATCTATTATGAGTATCATTTCTAAAGATATACAAAAGGCAATCGATTTACTAAATCAAAACGAGCTTGTTGCAATACCAACAGAGACTGTTTATGGTTTAGCAGGAAATATATTTAGTGAAAAAGCAATAAACAATATATTTAAAACTAAGAAAAGGCCTTTATTTAATCCGTTAATTGTACATATTCCTAATATGGATTATTTAGATAAAGTGGTTTCATATATTCCTGAAAAAGCGAAAATTTTAGCAAAAACTTTTTGGCCAGGTTCTATGACTTTAGTTTTGCCAAAGTCAGATAAAATTCCTGATTTGATAACAGCAGGTAAAAATACAGTAGCTGTTCGTATTCCAAATCATCCAACTACATTAGAGTTGTTAAATAAGTTGTCTTTTCCTTTAGCAGCGCCAAGTGCAAATCCTTTTAATAGCATAAGCCCTACAAAACCAGAACATGTAGAAAATTATTTTAGAAATGATATTAAAATGGTTTTAGATGGTGGTTTTTGCAAAAGAGGTTTAGAGTCTACTATTATTGGGTTTGAAAATGAAGAGCCAATTGTTTATAGATTAGGAGCTTTATCTTTAGATGATATTGAACAAGTTATTGGTAGCGTTCAGTTGAAAAATAAAAATGATAAAAATCCTGATGCACCAGGAATGTTAGCAAAGCATTATGCACCAAAAACAAAAACAATTTTATCAGAAAATATAACATCTGATATTGAAAAGTTTAAAAACAATAGAATAGGAATTATCTCTTTAAAAACGTCTTACTCCTTAAACTCGAATCACAAAGAAATTATATTATCAGAAAAAGGTAATTTAGTAGAAGCCTCTTCAAAATTATATAGTGCAATGCACGATTTAGATGCTTTACAACTCGAAATTATCATTATTGAAAAAATGCCAAACGAAGGCTTAGGTAAATCAATGAATGATAGGCTTTTTAGAGCATCCTCTTAAATAATATTAGCATTTTTATATTTCTCTTTTTTCTTCTAGTAATGAGAATAAAAAAGTTCTGAATACAGAAAGAAAAATACTAAAAAATAAGGCAGAAAAGAATCCTGAAACAGCGAATCCATCAACTAATTTGTCTGCTAAAAGGATGATAATTGCATTAATTACGAATACAAATAGCCCAAAACTTACAATTGTTGCCGGCAATGTAAAAAATATCAATAGAGGTTTTATAAACATATTTAGAAGACTTAGTACAATGGCGACTATAATAGCAGACATATAGTTAGTTACGGAAACCCAAGGTAAAATTGATGCCAAAACAACGACAGCAATTGCCGTTAGTAAAATTTTTAAAATTGTTTTCATAGCTAAATTTAAATATTATTTTTTATTTCTTCAGTTGATTTTCTTTCGAGTTCTGCTTGAAACTCTTCTAAAACTGGTTTTACGGTACTTTCTGGTATGTCAGAAACTTTTATGTACATTAAACCATCAACAGCATTATTAAATTTAGGATCTACATTAAAAGCAACGAGTCTTGCATTTTGTTTTACATATTTCTTTATAAGAACGGGAATTCGTAAAGATCCAGGCTCAATTTCATCAATAAATTTATCGAACTTTTGCATGTCAGATTTTGTAGCATCAAAAACAAAATCTTTATCAGCATCTTTTAATTTTACTTTAAATTCCTTTTTTGGTGCTATGTATTGAGCAATATAAGGATCGTAATAATGAGATTTCATAAACTCTATCATCAACGATTTTGAAAAGTCAGAAAATTGATTACTTATAGAAACACCTCCCATTAAATATTTATGTTCTGGATAACGTAAAGTAACATGCACAATTCCTTTCCAAAGAAGAAAAAGAGGCATTGGTTTTTGTTGATATTCTTTTATTATAAAAGCCCTTCCCATTTCAATGGTATTTTCCATCATTTGGTAAAGTTCGGGTTCAATTCTAAAAAGAGTATGAACATAAAAACCATCAATACCGTATTTTTTATATATTTCATTACCTAAGCCCATTCTGTAAGCTCCTACTAAATTCATGTTCTCACTATCCCATAAAAACATGTGGTAATAATATTTATCGTATTTGTCTAAATCTATAGCTTTGTTTGTGCCTTCGCCAACATCTCTAAAAGTAATTTCTCTAAGCCTTCCGATTTCATGCAGTAAATTTGGAATTTGCTTTGCGTTAGCAAAAAACACCTCGTAGTTCTTACTTTGCAATAATCTTCCATCATTTTCTCTCAAAAAATTCACCTCTTTTATAAACGAATCTACATTTCTTTGCGATGTTATTTTTTTTGCAGGCTTTTTTATTTTTATTTTTTCTGTTGATAGTATTTTGTTCTTTTTTTCAAAAGGATTTGCCAACATATAAGTTTTCTTTCTAATAAACTCATAGAAAGAGGCGATATCTTTGTGTTTTTGCTGATCTTTTACATAAATAGGTTTTCCTATTCTAACTTTTATAGTTTTTCCTTCTTGAGATATAACTTCTGAAGGTAATTTAGCCGTTCTTAGCGTATCACTAATTTTCGATAAAAAGTAAAAAAGACGACTGTTTTTAGCATGAAAGTAAATGGGTATAATAGGCACTTCGGCCTTTTTTATCAATCGAATTGCGCCATCTTCCCAAGGTTTATCAACTTTAAGTTTACCGTCTTTGTATGTAGATACTTCGCCTGCAGGGAAAATTCCTAAAGGTTTTCCTTCTTTTAAGTGAGATAGCGCACTTTTTATGCCTGCGACACTAGACTTAGCTTCCTTTCTGTTTTCAAAAGGATTTACAGGCATCACAAAAGGTTTTAAAGGCTCAATTCTGTGTAATAAGAAGTTTGCAATTATTTTGTAATCTTCCCTTTTCTCTAATAAAAGTTTTAGTAATAAAATACCATCTACACCACCTAAAGGATGATTTGAAATGGTAATAAATGGCCCGTTTTTAGGAATTCTTTTTAAATCTTCTTCAGGTATTTCAAATTGTATATTACAGTCTTCTAAAATTGCATTTAAAAAGTTTACACCTGATTTACTCTTATTTTTATTATAAATTTTGTTTAAAACAGATACTCTAAGGATTTTTATAATAAGCCAACCAATAAAAACACCAATAAACCCAAGTTTATTTAAACCGAGTACTTGAGAAATTTCTTTTGATGTTACTAAAGCCATAAATTATCATAAAGTGTAATTTACAAACATAGTAAAAAAAACAAAATCAAATTTTTTAATTGGCTTTAATAACGATTTGTGAGGTTTCTTTATTTACTTGTTTTAAAAGAGATAGTCCCTTTTTTTCAATAATTGCTATTGCATCAGAATTAAAATGACGAACAGTATATAAATCTACTGCTTTTTGAGCATCAATTTTAAATAGCGATTTTAGTTCTTTATAAAAGTCATCAAATTTGTTAAACTTGTTATCAATACAAACAGAAAAACTAATCGCGGAATTTTGAATTAAGTTTACTTTTAATTGATAGTGATGAAGCTTTTGAAAAATAAAACTGATATTATCTTCTACCATAAAAGAGAAATCTAAAGCAGATATAGATACTAAAATCTGATTTTTCTTAACGATAAAACAAGGAGTAAGTGGCACTAATGAAGCTCCTTTAGAAATTTTTGTGCCAGTAATTTCAGTATCTAAAAATGATTTTACATACAAAGGGATTTCCTTTTTTTGTAGAGGTTGTAATGTTTTCGGATGAATTACTGAAGCGCCGTAAAAAGCCATTTCAATAGCTTCTTCATAAGAAATTTGTTCTAACAAAGTTGTGTTCGTAAAAACTCTAGGGTCTGCGTTTAAAACGCCATCAACATCTTTCCAAATTGTAACACTTTCTGCATTTAAACAATAAGCGAAGATTCCGGCTGTGTAATCTGAACCCTCTCTACCTAAAGTGGTTGTGTTTTCTGTGTCGTTTGCAGCTATGAACCCTTGAGTAATATTAATTTTTGCAGTATCTATATTTTCAGAAATTAGCTCTTGAGTTAAGTTCCAATCTACTTTTGCATCCCTATAATTGCTATTTGTTTTTATGCAGTTTCGAGCATCGATCCAAATATTCTCATTGTCATTTTTTGATAGGTAAGCACTTACTATTCTTGTAGATATAAGTTCTCCGAAACATATAATTTGATCATAAACGTAGTTATATCTTTTAGATGTGTTTCTTGCTAAAAACCAGCCTAATTCTCCAAAAAGAACATCAATTTTTTCATAAATTTCATCGTCTTTATCAAACAGAGATTTCATAATATCTTTATGAAACTTCTCTATAAAATTTAATTTTTCAGGTAAGTCTTCCTTTTTATGATAGTAAGAATCGATAACTTCTTCAAAAGCATTTGTCATTTTACCCATTGCAGAAATTACAATAAGCATGTTTTTGGCTTCTTCTTTTCTAATAATTGATGTAATGTTTTTAACACCTTCTGCATCTTTTACAGACGCTCCTCCAAACTTAAAAACTTTCATTTTTAACTATTTTCTATAAATTTTGCTAAATTTTCTTTATTCATTTGTACAACAGACCAGTCGTTTAAGTATGTTGCACCTGTGCTTTTGTAAAAATCAATGGCATTCTTATTCCAATCGATAACTTCCCAAGCTACTCTATTAAAATTGTTATCGTATGCATATTTTAACACAGCGGTATATAGTGCTTTACCTGCACCTATTTTTTGTCTGCTTTTTGTTACAATTAAATCTTCTAAATGAATTGTTTTTCCTTTCCAAGTTGAATAACGTTCATAAAAAAGAGCAATTCCTATTATTTTTGATTCTTCTTCAGCAACAAATAACTTGAATTTTGGGTTCTCAGAAAATCCATCATTCTCTAAATCTTCAACTGTAATCTCAACTGCATCTGGTTCTTTTTCAAAAATTGCAAGTTCTGTAATTAAATCATGAACTGCTTGTAAGTCATCTTTCTTTGATTCCCTTATTATAAAACTCATTTCAAAAAATTTATTAGCAAAGATAGATGATTTGATTCCGCTTAAAAAAAAACTAATTTTTTGAACATTTTTATTTTTTTTGTTAAAAAAATATAGATTTAAAAATTAAGGAATGATTTCACGAAATCGTTGTAGTTGCTATTTAAAAATTGCATCTTTGTCATTATCAACTAGTTTAAAAATGACAATAAAAAAACAAACGTTAGGAGAATTTATTATTGAAAATCAATCTTCTTTTAAATACAGTTCTGGTGAACTTTCAAGGTTAATAAATTCCATTCGATTGGCCGCAAAAGTTGTAAATCATGAAGTAAATAAAGCTGGTTTGGTTGATATTATTGGCGCTGCTGGAGATACAAATATTCAAGGTGAAGATCAGCAAAAATTAGATGTGTATGCCAATGATAAGTTTATACAAACTTTAACCAAGAGAAATATTGTTTGTGGTATTGCAAGTGAAGAAGAAGATAGTTTTATATCAATAAACAGTCAAGATGAAAATCATCAAAATAAATATGTAGTTTTAATAGATCCTTTAGATGGTTCTTCTAATATAGATGTAAATGTTTCTGTAGGAACAATTTTTTCAATCTTTAGAAGAGTTACTCCTGTTGGAACTCCTGTTACTATCGAAGATTTTTTACAAAAAGGAAGTGAGCAGGTTGCCGCAGGTTATGTAGTTTATGGTACTTCAACAATGTTAGTCTATACAACAGGTGTTGGGGTAAATGGTTTTACTTTAAACCCTGCAATCGGATCTTTTTATTTATCACATCCTAACATGACTTTCCCAGAAGACGGAAAAATCTATTCTGTAAATGAAGGAAATTATCAAGATTTTCCTTTGGGCGTAAAAAAATATATAAAATATTGCCAAGAAGAAGAGGGAGATAGACCTTATACGAGCAGATATATTGGTTCTTTAGTGTCTGACTTTCATAGAAATATGATAAAAGGAGGTATTTATATGTATCCAAAAGGATCTAGAAATCCGAATGGAAAATTACGTTTGTTATACGAATGTAATCCAATGGCATTTTTGGCAGAACAAGCAAATGGTAAATCTTCAGATGGATATACAAGAACTATGGATGTAGAACCTACAGAACTTCATCAAAGAGTTCCGTTTATTTGTGGGAGCAAAAATATGGTGAATAAACTAGAAGAGTTTATGCGTGAATATGGAGAATAAATCATTTCTATCTCGTTATAAGTTAACAAAACGCTAATGTCTTGTAGATTGATGATTTAATAATTAAATTTGTTTAGAAAATTAATTAAACCTTAAAAAATATAATTATGGCTTTTGAATTACCAGAATTAGGGTACGCATACGATGCTCTAGAACCTCATATTGATGCAAGAACTATGGAAATACACCATGGAAAACATCATAATGGATATACAACAAAATTAAATGCAGCTGTTTCAGGATCTGATTTAGAAGGAAATTCTATAGAAGATATTTTAACAAACTTAGATATGAGTAATGCTGGAGTTAGAAATAATGGAGGAGGTTTTTACAATCACTCATTATTTTGGACAGTTATGAATCCTGAAGATAGAGGATATTTGTCTGGTGAATTAAAAGATGCAATTGAGGCAGAATTCGGTTCTAAAGAAGCTTTTATGGATGCTTTTTCAAAAGCAGCAGCAACTCAATTTGGTTCAGGATGGGCTTGGTTATGTGTTCATAAAGGAGGAAAAGTTGAGGTTTGTTCTACTCCAAATCAAGATAATCCTTTAATGCCAGGTGTAACTTGTGGAGGAACACCAATTTTAGGATTAGATGTTTGGGAGCACGCATATTATTTAAATTATCAAAACAGAAGACCAGATTATATTGATGCTTTCTTTAAAGTAATTAACTGGAACGAAGTTGAAAGAAGATATGCTGAAGCAAAGTAATATTTTTTAAATATTAAATAAATTATTACAAAAGAGATAAAGATTGAAAAGTAAAAAATTCAATTTTTATCTCTTTTTTTGTTCTTTTTTATGATGTGGTTTTATTACCTACATTTGTTATAAACATTTATAAATGGATTTTTTTACACACGAAACCGCAGTAATAGACGAAGGCTGTTCAATTGGAAAAGGCACTAAAATTTGGCATTTTAGTCACGTAATGCCAAATTCTAAAATTGGAGAAAATTGTAATTTAGGTCAAAATATTGTGGTTTCACCAGATGTTATTTTGGGTAATAATGTAAAGGTTCAAAACAATGTTTCTATTTATACAGGTGTTATTTGCGAAGATGATGTTTTTCTCGGGCCTTCAATGGTTTTTACAAATGTTATAAATCCAAGAAGTGCAATTGTTAGAAAAGAAGAATACAAAAAAACAATTGTAAAAAAAGGAGCAAGTATTGGTGCTAATGCAACAATAGTTTGTGGTAACAATATTGGTGAATACGCATTTATTGGTGCTGGTGCAGTTGTAACTAAAGATGTGCCTGCTTTTGCATTAGTGGTAGGGAATCCTTCAAAACAAATAGGATGGGTTAGCGAATATGGTCATCGATTAGTTTTTGATGAAAACGGATTTGCTACTTGTAAAGAAAGTAAAGAAAAATACCAATTGAAAAACGATAGAGTTTTTAAAATATAAAAAAACCCGAAGTAAATTTACTTCGGATTTTTCATTTTTTAGAATGCCTACTATTAAGGAGCAGGGTTTGGTATTTCTGCATGAACAGCATTAATCTCGTTAATTATTTCATTAGATAAATCAACATTTATAGAATTGATATTTTCTTTTAACTGTTCCATTTTTGTTGCTCCAATAATATTACTTGTAACAAAAGGTAATTGATTTATAAATGCCAAAGACAATTCAGATAATGTTAAGTTGTGCTTTTGAGCAATTTCTAAATATTTTAAAACGGCTTTTTCAGAACCACCATTTCTGTATCTTGCAATAAATCTTGGAAATAATGTTCCTCTTGCGCCTTCAGGTAAATTTCCATCTAAATATTTACCTGACAAAACGCCTTGTGCTAATGGAGAGTATGCTAATAAACCTACATTTTCTCTCATCGAAACCTCGCTCATTCCCACTTCATAACCTCTGTGAATTAATGAATACGAATTTTGAATCGTAACAGGTCTAACTAAGTTGTTGTTTTCAGAAGTTTGAAGGTATTTCATTGTACCCCAGGGTGTTTCGTTGGATAAACCTACTTGTCTAATTTTACCCTCTTTTACAAAATCGGTTAACGTTTCTAATAATTCTAGATGATTTTCAGCCTCTTTTGTTGAGGTTTTATAAGGATAATCTCTAACTCCAAAACAGTTTACACCTCTTGAAGGCCAATGTAATTGATACAAATCAATGTAATCTGTTTGTAATCTTTTTAAGCTGTTTTCAACTGCTTCTGTTATTCCTTTTCTACTGAATCCATTTTTTCTTATGTGAGCAGTATAATCTCCACCTCCAGCGATTTTAGAAGCTAAAACAACTTTGTCTCTATTACCTGTTTTTTTGAACCAAGTTCCTATAATGCGTTCGGTATCACCATAAGTTTGAGCATTTGCTGGTACAGGATATAATTCTGCAACATCAAAAAAATTAACACCTGCATTGAGAGCAAAATCCATTTGCTCATGACCTTGAGCTTCTGTGTTTTGATTTCCCCAAGTCATTGTTCCTAAACAAATTTTAGAAACTTTTATATCGGTATTTGGTAACGTAGTGTATTTCATTAAAGTCTAGATTTATAAGGTTGCAAAAATAAGCTTTATTTGATTTTAATATTAGTCAAAAAAAAAGTTCTCAATATTTGAGAACTTTTTTAACATATATTTTAAGATTTTTATTTCAATATTGCCTCAATACCAGGTAAAGATTTCCCTTCTAACATTTCAAGCATTGCTCCACCACCTGTAGATACGTAACTTACTTTTTCTGCAAAACCAAATTGTTTTACAGCAGCAACAGAATCGCCACCGCCAACTAATGAAAAAGCTCCGTTTTTTGTAGAATTATCAATAGAATTTCCTAAGGCAATCGTGCCTTTTGAGAATGTTTCCATTTCAAATACTCCTAAAGGGCCATTCCATAAAATAGTTTTACAAGTGTTTACTACTTCATCAAAAATTGCTAATGATTTAGGCCCAGCATCTAAACCTTGCCAACCATCAGGAATTTTTGTTACATCTATAATTTGAGTATTTGCATCATTTGAAAAGTCATCAGCAGCAATTACATCAATCGGAATGTGAACTTGTACATTTTTAGCTTTTGCTTGCTTTAAAATATCAAGTGCTAAATCCATTTTATCATCTTCGCAAATAGAATCTCCAACAGAACCTCCTTGTGCTTTTATAAAGGTGAAAGTCATTCCGCCACCAATAATTAAATGATCTACTTTATCTAGAATATTTTCGATTACTGTAATTTTTGAAGAAACTTTAGCGCCTCCTAAAATTGCTAAAACTGGTTTTTCGGAGTTGTTTAAAACTTTGTCAATACTTTCAATTTCTCTTGCCAATAAATTTCCAAAGCATTTATTTTCTTCAAAAAATTGAGCAATAATAGTTGTTGAAGCATGAGCTCTGTGCGCTGTGCCAAAAGCATCATTTACATAAATGTCACCTAATTTAGAAAGCTTTTCAGCAAAAGCAAGATCTCCTTTTTTTTCTTCGTCGTAAAAACGAAGATTTTCTAATAATAAGATTTCCCCGTCTTCTAAATTTGCAACAGCTTCTTCAGCTTTTTCGCCAATACAATCATCAACAAATTTAACATTACAACCAATAACTTCAATGACTTTAGATACAATATGACGTAAAGAAAATTCATCTTGTTTTCCTTTTGGTCGTCCTAAATGAGACATTAAAACACAACTACCACCGTCTTCTAATACTTTTATGATTGTAGATTTTGCAGCCTGAATTCTGGTAGCATCAGTAACTTCAAAAGTATCATTTAAAGGAACGTTAAAGTCTACTCTTATTATTGCCTTTTTATTCTTAAAATTAAAATCGTTGATTGTTTTCATTGTCTAATCATTTTTAACAAAAATACTTTATTATTTAGGTTTACTATTGTTCGAAGTAGAAAAAATTAAGATAACGATTTCGAGAAGTTTTTAAAAACTTGCTGTTGCTTTAAATTTTCTAAAAGCATTGTAAAATATTAATAAAGCAGAAGCAATATAGGTAACTAAAGTTATGCTGTTTTGGCTTGCTTGATTTGCAACACCAATGGCAATTAAAGCCCACGCGCCAACAAAAGCAAAAGCATACATATTTCTTTTAAAAACGACCATCAAATTGACTAAAGTCGCAATTATGATCATAATAATTGTCCAGGTTTCTGAGGAAAGACCAAATCCATTCCAATCGATTTTTACTAAAAATGAAGACACATTTGCAATACTGGCAACCGTAACCCAACCACCATAAACAACAAAAGGAAGATTCAGAAATATTAATTTTGATTTTGAAGTTGTATTGATTTGCATGTCATTACTCAAAATGATTTTAAGAATTGCAAATAATAATATGAAGATGAATATACAAGAAGTACCTGTGTATTCGTAAACCCAACTAAAAATCCAAGCGCAATTAGCGATACAAGAAATGATAAACCAAAAGCTAATTTTTTCTATAAAACCGTCATCGATATTTTTTTTAACCAAACTTCTACCTTGATAAAAGATAAATCCGGTTAAAAATAAATAGATCAAACCCCAAATTGAAAAAGCGTAACCTGCAGGTGTAAAAAGAGATTTTATGTTATCTGAAATGCTTCCAATAGTTTTGCCATTCATAATTCCTGTATTAGAAAGGTAATTCACAAATATGGTAGATACAAAAGCGATTCCGTTTAAAACTTGAAGAGTTTTTTTCATAGGTAAGTTTCTAAAATTTGGCACTAAATTTACAAATATTAAATTTACATTTTATGAAAGCTATATATTTGCTTTATGTTATTTAATCAAATAATAGGTCAAGATCATATAAAAAACCACTTAAAAAAATCTGCTGAAAATGGCAGAATACCTCATGCTCAATTATTTGTGGGGAAAGAAGGTTGTGGCACATTGCCAATGGCTATTGCCTATGCACAATTTTTGTTATGTAATTTTTCAAACGACAAAGATGCTTGTAATTTGAAATGCAATAAATTACAACACCCTGATTTGCATTTTGCTTTTCCGGTAACAACAAATAGTGTTGTTAAAAAACATCCTACAAGTAATCTTTTTTTAAATGATTGGCGAGATTTTGTAGAAAATCAACCTTATGGAAGTTTATTTAATTGGCTTCAAAAAATAGGTGTTGAAAATAAACAAGGATTAATTGGGGTTGATGAAGCAGGAGATATTGTTAAAAAGTTAAAACTGAAAAGTTTCGAAGGAGGTTTTAAAGTGATGATTATTTGGATGGCAGAAAAAATGAACATTTCAGCTTCAAATAAACTTTTGAAATTAATTGAAGAGCCTCCTCAAAAAACCGTTTTTTTATTGGTTACTGAAAGTGAAGAACAAATCTTAACTACAATAAAATCAAGATGTCAGCTTTTACATTTTCCAAAATTAAGTGATAGCGATATCGCAAATGCTTTAATTGTAAATCATCAAATTAAAGATAACGAGGCTGTAAAAATTGCGCATCAATCTGAAGGAAATTTTAACAAAGCATTACATCTTTTAAAAAATAATAGTGATGATTTAATTTTTGAAGAGTGGTTTATAATATGGATAAGAACTGCTTTTAAAGCAAAAGGAAATGCTTCTGTTGTGAAACAATTAATTTCTTGGTCTGAAGAAATTTCGAAATCTGGAAGAGAAAATCAGAAACGTTTTTTAGAATATTGTTTACAGTTTTTTAGGCAAGCACTTTTATTAAATTATAAATCAGCCAACTTAGTTTTTTTAGAAACAAAATCATCTTTTGATTTGTCTAAATTTGCTCCATTTGTGCATTCTGGAAATATAGAAGACATAAATAAAGAGCTAAATGATGCGATTTATCATATAGAAAGAAACGGAAATGCAAAGATTATATTACTAGATTTATCTATGAAATTAACTAGATTTTTACACAAGAAAGAAACAAAAATTTAATTTAGGTTGGTAAGTCTAGCAACATATTTACCAATTACATCAAATTCTAGGTTTACCATATCATCAACTTTTAAATTTTTAAATGTGGTGTTGTCCCAAGTGTAAGGAATAATAGCCACTGAAAAACCATTTTTTGTTGAATTTACAACAGTTAGGCTTACTCCATTAATGGTTATAGAGCCCTTTTCTATGGTAACATTGTTTTTGTTAGAGTTATATTTAAAAGTATAAACGATGCTGCCGTTTTCGTCTTTAATGTTTGTGCATATTCCTGTTTCATCAACATGACCTTGTACAATATGGCCATCTAATCTATCACCAAGTTTCATGGCACGTTCAAGATTTACAATATCACTAGTTTTAAGGTAACCAATATTAGTTTTATCTAGGGTTTCTTTAATTGCGGTAACAGTGTATTCATCATTTTTAATATCAACAACAGTTAAACAAACACCGTTATGAGCAACACTTTGGTCAATTTTCAATTCGTTCGTTATAGAACTTTTAATTGTTAAATGAATATTCTCTTTTTCTTTTTCTACATTTACTACTTTGCCAAGTGTTTCTATAATTCCTGTGAACATATCATTAAAAATTAGTTACTTTTGTTATTGCAAAAATACGCATATTACAATAGTACTATGGACAAAATAGATAAAATAATTGTTGGGGTTTCAATAGGCGATTTAAATGGAATAGGTATTGAAGTTGTTCTAAAAACTTTTGAAGATAAGAGGATGTTAGATTTTTGTACGCCTGTTTTATTTGGATCAACAAAAGTGGTTTCTTATCATAAAAAAGCACTAGGACTTGAGATGCCAATTCAAGGGATTACGAGTATTGATAAAATTAATCATTCAAAAATTAATGTACTTAATATTTGGAAAGAAGAGGTTGCTGTTGAGTTCGGAAAATCGACTAAAATTTCTGGAGATTATGCTTCAAAATCACTAGAATCTGCAGTTTTTCATCTAAAAAATAAAAAGATAGATGCTTTGGTTACAGCGCCAATTAATAAGGAGAATATTCAGTCAGAAACATTTAAATATCCTGGTCATACAGAGTATTTAGAAGCAAATTTAGAAGGAAAAAGTTTAATGATTTTAATGACTGACGAGTTAAGAATAGGCTTAATTACAGGTCATATTCCTTTATCAAAAGTAGCAGAAACCATTACTCCAGATTTAATAAAAAGTAAAGTAAATGTTTTAAACAAATCTTTAAAACAAGATTTTGGTATTTCAAAGCCAAAAATTGCGATACTTTCATTAAACCCTCATTGTGGAGACAAAGGAGTTATTGGAACTGAAGACGATGAAATTATAAAGCCAACGATAGAGGAGATAAAACAATCAGGGATGTTAGTTTTTGGCCCTTATGCAGCTGATGGGTTTTTTGGTACAGAAGCGTACAAACAATTTGATGGTGTTCTTGCAACATATCATGATCAAGGTTTAGCTCCGTTTAAAGCATTGTCTTTTGGTAAAGGAGTTAATTTTACTGCTGGATTAAGCGAAATAAGAACTTCACCAGATCACGGAACCGGTTATGATATTGCAGGAAAAAATATGGCAAGTCCATCTTCTTTTAAAGAGGCACTTTTCTCAGCAATTCAAATTTATAAAAACAGAATACAGTATCAAGAACTCTCAAAAGATAGCTTGTCTGTTAAGTAAATTAAGGAGATTTATTTTTTTTATTTAAAATATTGCATAAATACATTTTTTTGTATCTTTGCACGCTCAATTGATGTTTGATAATGAAACACTTGAAAGAATTCAACATACAGTTTGTAGGATTAAAAGAAGGGAAACACGTTTTTAATTATTCAATTGAAAAAAAGTTCTTTGAAGCATTTAATTATGATGAGTTTTTATCATCAAAAGTAGATGTAGAATTAAAATTTGAAAAAAAAAGCACTTTGTTAGAGTTGTTTTTTAAAGCATCGGGTTCTGTAGAAGTTCCTTGCGATTTAACAAATGAGTTATATCATCAAGAAATTGAAACAACATTACCTTTGGTTATTAAATTTGGCATAGAATTTAATGATGATAATGAAGAGATTTTAATTTTACCACATGAATCTTATGAAGTAAATGTGGCTCAATATATTTACGAAATGATTGTGTTAGGTATTCCGAAAAAAAGAATACATCCTAAAATTGTTGATGGTACAATGCAATCTGAAGTATTAAATAAATTAAAAGAATTAGAAATAAAAGAGAATAAACCTGTAGAAAATACAGACCCAAGATGGGATAAATTAAAGAATTTACTAACAGAAAAAAAGACATAAAATGGCACATCCTAAGAGAAAAATATCTAAAACGAGAAGAGACAAAAGGAGAACTCATTATAAAGCAGCAGCGCAACAAATAGCTACAGACCCAACTACAGGAGAGGCTCATTTATACCATAGAGCTCACTGGCACGAAGGTAAATTATATTACAGAGGACAAATTGTTTTAGAATCTGCAGCTGCAGAAGCTTAAAAAAATAGTGCTTTAGTAAAATACAAAACCCTCAATTTTGAGGGTTTTTTAATACATTTTTATTAAAAAAGAATTCATTTCGCAGTATTTTCATCTAAATGTGAAAATATTTTCATTATTTTTGACCATTCTATATTTTAGAAATTAAACTATATTTTATGACAAAAATCACTGCAGCAATAACAGCAGTTGGCAAATATGTTCCAGAATATGTTCTAACAAATAAAGAGTTAGAAACTTTTGTAGATACAAATGATGAATGGATTACCACCAGAACAGGTATCAAAGAAAGAAGAATTCTAAAAGGAGAAGGCAAGGGTACTTCTTATATGGCAATCAAAGCCGCAAAAGATTTATTACAGAAATCAAGTATTAATCCAGAGGAGATTGATTTGGTTATTGTTGCGACTGCAACACCAGATTTACCTGTTGCTTCTACAGCAGTTTATACAGCTTCTCAAATAGGGGCAACTAATGCCTTTGGTTTTGATTTGCAGGCGGCGTGTTCTAGTTTTTTGTTCGGAATGTCTTCTGCCGCAAGTTATATTGAGTCTGGTAAATACAAAAAGGTTCTACTTATCGGTGCAGATAAAATGTCGTCTATTATAGATTATAAAGATAGAGCAACTTGTATCATTTTTGGTGATGGAGCAGGTGCTGTTTTATTTGAGCCTAATACAGAAGAATTAGGTTTAAAAGATGAGTTTTTAAGAAGTGATGGAATTGGAAGAGAGTTTCTGAAAATAGAAGCAGGAGGTTCAATTTTACCAGCCACAGAGGAAACCGTTAAAAATGGCCAGCATTTTGTGCATCAAGAAGGTAAAACAGTATTTAAATATGCTGTTTCAAATATGGCAGACGTTTCAGAAAAAATATTAACTAGAAATAATCTTTCTGAGAAAGATATTCAATGGCTAGTTCCGCATCAAGCAAATAAAAGAATCATAGAAGCTACCGCAAATAGAGTGGGGTTAGGAGCAGAAAAAGTAATGATGAATATTCAAAAATACGGAAATACAACTTCTGCAACACTTCCATTATTATTAGCAGACTATGAAAAAGATCTTAAAAAAGGAGATAATTTAATTTTTGCCGCTTTTGGTGGAGGCTTCACTTGGGGAGCTATCTATTTAAAATGGGCTTATAATTCATAAAACAACTAAACAACTAAACAATAAGAAATATGGATATTAAAGAAATTCAAAATCTTATAAAATTTGTAGCTAAATCTGGCGCAAGCGAAGTAAAGCTAGAAATGGAAGATGTGAAAATCACAATTAAAACAGGTTCTGAAAAGACAGAAACAACTATTTTACAGGCTGCTCCAATGGCAAGTGTGCCTCAAGTTGTTCCTCAGCCAATTGCCCCTGCTGCAGTTGCTGAAACACCAAAAGTAGAGAAGGTTGATACAGATGAATCTAAATATCTAACTATTAAATCTCCTATAATTGGTACTTTTTACAGAAAACCTGCACCAGAAAAACCAAATTTTGTTGAAGTTGGTTCTAAAATAAGTTCAGGAGATACTGTTTGTGTTATAGAGGCTATGAAGTTATTTAACGAAATTGAATCAGAAATTTCTGGAAAAATAATTAAGGTTTTGGTTGATGATTCATCACCAGTAGAATTTGATCAACCTTTATTTTTAGTTGATCCTTCTTAATAAAGAGTTTAGGTTATTGAGTCTAGACAATTAGGTCTTTACACTCAAGGCTTCAAACTTATAACTCAAAACTCTTATAATTATGTTTAAAAAAATATTAATTGCCAATAGAGGAGAAATAGCACTTCGTGTTATTAGAACCTGTAAAGAAATGGGGATTAAAACTGTAGCTGTTTATTCAAAAGCAGATGCAGAAAGTTTGCATGTAAGATTTGCAGATGAAGCGGTTTGTATTGGGCCAGCTCCAAGTAGCGAATCGTACTTAAAAATGGCAAATATAATTGCAGCTGCCGAAATAACAAACGCAGATGCAATTCATCCTGGTTATGGATTCTTATCAGAAAATTCAAAATTTTCATCATTATGTGAGGAGCACGAAATTAAATTTATCGGAGCTACAGGTAAGATGATAGACCAAATGGGAGATAAGGCAAATGCAAAGGCAACGATGAAAGCTGCTGGAGTGCCTTGTGTACCTGGTTCAGAAGGAATTATTTCTGATTTTAGCGAATGTAAAAAATTGGCGATAGAAGTAGGGTATCCTGTAATGCTAAAAGCTTCTGCAGGAGGTGGAGGAAAAGGTATGCGTGCTGTTTGGAAAGAAGAAGATTTAAAGGATGCTTGGGATTCTGCAAGGCAAGAAAGTAAGGCTGCATTTGGGAATAATGATATGTATATGGAAAAACTCATCGAAGAACCAAGACATATTGAAATTCAAATTGTAGGAGATGCATATGGTAAGGCTTGTCATTTATCAGAAAGAGATTGTTCTGTTCAAAGACGTCATCAAAAATTAACAGAAGAGACTCCTTCTCCTTTTATGACTGATGAATTGAGAGAAGCAATGGGTATGGCAGCAGTTAAAGCAGCTGAATTCATTAAATATGAAGGTGCAGGTACTGTTGAGTTTTTGGTTGATAAGCACAGGAATTTCTACTTTATGGAAATGAATACTCGTATTCAAGTTGAGCACCCAATTACTGAAGAGGTTGTGAATTATGATTTAATTCGTGAGCAAATATTAGTTGCTGCTGGAGTTCCGATTTCAGGAAAACATTATTATCCTCAATTACACTCAATAGAATGTAGAATTAATGCTGAAGACCCTTTTAATAATTTTAGACCCGCACCAGGTAAAGTAACTTCATTTCATTCTCCTGGAGGTCATGGTGTTAGAATGGACACTCACGTTTATGCAGGTTATATGATTCCGCCAAATTACGATTCTATGATTGCAAAGTTAATTGTTACTGCTCAAACAAGAGAAGAGGCAATTAATAAAATGAAAAGAGCTTTAGATGAATTTGTTATTGAAGGGATAAAAACTACGATTCCTTTTCATAGACAACTTATGGATCATCCAGACTATGTAGCAGGAAACTATACAACGAAATTTATGGAAGATTTTAAAATAAAATAATAATTTTAAGTCCATAAGAATTATAAATATGAATAGAGAATACAATTGTATTCTCTATTTTTTTTATATTTATAATTAAATACCTCTTATTATGAAAATTGATGGCATAGATAAAATTATAATTAGAAGATTAGTTAAAGATGCAAGAACGCCTGTTTTAAGTATTGCAAGAGAGGTTGGTATTTCAGGAGCAGCTATTCATCAAAGGTTAAGAAAACTCGAAAAATCTAAGCTGATTGATGGTTATAAAATGGTTATCAACCCTAAAGCTTTGGGGTACACTACCACAGCATTTATTGGGATATTTTTAGATTCAGCAAGTTTGTACTCTTCGGCGATTAAAAGACTAAAAGAAATTCCAGAAGTAGTTGAAAGTTATTACACAACCGGTAATTATGCAATTTTTATAAAAATATTATGTAAGAATAATGAAGATTTAATGCACCTCTTAAATAAAGATATACAAAGTATTAAAGGGGTTTCTAGAACAGAAACTTTTATTTCTCTAGATCAACAAATCGATAGACAAATAAGTCTTTAAAAAGAAAATCTTCTGTAATTGTAATAAATGTTTAAATTCAAAAATTATTTCAAATATTTATTTCATCTAAATAAATATACCGTTAACCGACACTTACTTGCTTTTCGTCTATATTAAATAAAAATAACAATAATCTGCCTTTTATTTGCCACCTTTATTACAACTACACAATTGTAAATTGGGGGATTTATAAATTGTAACAAAAAAAAGGACTAACTCTTGTTAGTCCTTTTTCTATTTTAATTAATTATCATTAGGAATAATATGATTAAAGAGATTTAAGGTTTCATTAAAATCTTTTTGAAGCTCTAAAATATAATTTTGGTCAGGATCAAAACTTTCAACTTGATCAATTACTCCTCTATACAAGTATCTAAAAGTTAAATCGAATTCTTCAAATACTAAATCAAAACTTTCTGCAGAAAAAGTACTAAACCATATTAACTTATCTTTAAAAAGCTTTATTAATACTTTTGCTGCTTCTCTTGCTTTTTCTGGTTTTCCTAGCTTATAATAAATCTCAGGGTATTCTAGTGATAAACTATAGTGGTCGAAATCTTTAATTGGTAGTTTTTCTAACGATAAATCTAAAACTTCAACAGCTTTAGCTGTATCCCCTTTAATTGCAAAAGCATTTGATAGCCTCATTAAACTATTACGCATTGATATTGCATTTCTTTTTGTTTGTTCGTCTAAATATATTTCACCACTATTTATATTTCTCCATTCCCATTTTTTAATGTTGTTATACATTTTTTCAGGGTCAATTCTTCCAATATCAAAAAGGCTAAGTTCTCTTACTAATTTTCCTTCTTCATCAAATATTTGATTTGAAGTCTTGATAGGAACAAATTTAAAAGCTACGCCATCTAATTGTAAGTAATCTTTAAGCCAAATGTATTCACTATCAGAATTTGATCCTCCAGTAAAATATATTGGTTGTTTCCAATCAAAATTACTTAATATATCTAACATTAAAATAGTGTTTTTACCGATTGCTCTGTCTATTGTGATATCAATATAAGGAACAATTTTATCAGCATCTTTTTGAGCTACTATTCCGTATTTTAAAACATTTTCTTTGTTAACAGGAATTCTAATTTTATTTGTTGGTAATATTTTTTCTGGATTCCCATCTTCATCTAAATCATAAAAAGTACGTTTACTATCACTTTTAATCCATTTCATAAAACTATCAATACTTAATACAGAGTCTTTGAGTTGTGGAAATAGTTCTTGAAAATAATAGGCAACATCTAAGGTTCCGTATTTATATTCATCATGAGTTAATTTAGACGGTATTGGATCTGCATCATAAGTTTTTCTTTTCATTTGATCGATATACCAATCTGTTTGAAAAAGACTTGTGTTTACTAATTTTACATCAGTTCTAATGCCTTCTACTTCTTGCATATACCATAGAGGAAAAGTATCATTATCACCAATTGTAAACATAATTGCATTAGGGTCACAACTTTCTAAATAAGCCTGTGCATTTAAGCGTGTTGTGTATCTATTTGATCTATCATGATCATCCCAATTTTCAGAAGCCATTAAAGTTGGTACAGCTAATAGAGATATTACAGAAACAATAACAGCTAAGACTTTTTTATTTGAATATGCTTTTAAGAAATCAAACAAGGCATAAACACCAAAGCCAATCCAAATTGCAAAAATATAGAAACTACCCACTACGGCATAATCTCTCTCTCGAGGTTCAAAAGGTTTGGGGTTTGTATAAAAAATGATTGCAAAACCAGTAAAAACGAAGAATAAGAAAAGTGTATAAAAGTTTTCTTTATCCCATTTTATTTGAAATAATAAACCAATTAGACCAAGAATTAGAGGAAGGAAATAATAAGTGTTTCGTCCTTTATTTTCTAAAATTTGAGGAGGTAATTTATCTTGAGAGCCAAGTCTAGCTTCGTCTATAAAATCTATGCCGCTTAACCAATTGCCATTAAAAATATCTAAATTTCCTTGAGTATCATTTTGTCGCCCTACGAAATTCCACATAAAATAACGTCCATACATATAGCCAAATTGATAGCTTATCATGAATTTAATATTTTCTGCAAATGTTGGTCGCCTTTGGCTATTTTCAGGAATTCCAGCAATGGCCTTGTACATTTTTTCTTTAGAAGGATCTACCATTCTTGGTATAAACCCTTTGTGTTTATCTGACCAATTTGGCAATATATCTTTGTAAGCATTAACAATTACATATTTACCTTTTCCTTTAATTACTTTCTTTTCATATTTTGGTTTATCATCTTTAGTTGGGTTACTTGCATCTTGCTCTCTCTTATAGCTGTTAGAGTAGTAAGTATCATAAAAAACATTTGCATCACCATATTGTTCACGTTCATAATAAGCCAATAACTCACGAGCACTAGAAGGATTATTCTCATTAATTGTTGTATTAGCATTTGCTCTTATTGGTAACATCATCCAAGATGAAAAGCCAATCACCATAAATAATAAAGATAATATGAGATTGTTTGCAGCTACTTTGTTATTTTTTCTTGTGTATGAAATGCCGAAGTAAAAAAGACTTATTAAAATAACAGCGGCAATAATACTTCCTGAATTAAAAGGTAATCCAACAGAATTCACAAAAAATAGCTCAGAAGCACTAAAGAATTTTAAAGTAAAAGGAAAAATAAATTTGAAAACTAAAACTAAAATAAAAACTGAAATAACAGAGGCAATAATTGTTGTTTTTAAATTTATATTTTTATAGGTTTTAAAAAAGTAAAGCATTGCAATTGCCGGAATTACAAGCAAAGAAAGAATATGAACTCCAAAAGATAAACCGACAACAAAACTAATTAAGATAAGCCATTTATTTCCTCTTGGTAAATGTATTTCACTTTCCCATTTAAGACCAAGCCAAAAAAGAATAGCCATTAAAAATGATGACATTGCGTAAACTTCACCTTCTACGGCACTAAACCAAAAACTATCTGAAAACGTATATGCTAGAGAGCCAACAACACTACTTCCTAAAATAGCGATGTAAGATCCTTCTATAATTCCTCCTGATTTTATCGCTAGTTTTTTACCTAAATTAGAAATGGTCCAAAACATAAAAAGGATGGTAAAAGCACTTGCTAGAGCAGACATAAAATTTACCATTTTAGCAATTTCAGAAACATCTGATGTAAACATTGCAAAAAATGCTCCTAGCATTTGAAATAAAGGAGCTCCTGGAGGATGCCCAACTTCTAATTTAACAGCTGTAGAAATATATTCTCCAACATCCCAAGCGCTAACCGTAGGTTCAAGTGTAAGCGAATAGGTTATTAGAGCGATAGCAAAGGTTACCCACCCTAAAATGAGATCCCATTTTTTAAAATTTTCTGAAGTCATAAATACATAATAATGTGTGGGCGAATTTACTAATAAATATGAATAAATCTAATTACTCTAATCTTTTCTGAATGAGCTACTTCTCATAAAAGTCTGTTAAAGCTAAAAATTGAAAAAAATATTTGTAAAACACAAAAGATTACTTTAGATTTGCACTCGCTTAAAAGAATTGGCCTATGGTGTAATTGGTAACACACCGGTTTTTGGTACCGACATTCAAGGTTCGAGTCCTTGTAGGCCAACTTAAAACGCTCATCTTTAGATGAGCGTTTTTTTATTTACTTATTTTAAAAAAATGTTAATCACAAAGCCGATAAATATATTTCTCTTCTAAAAGTCTTATTTTTATTAAAAAATAGGCGAGTAGTTGAAGTTGGTTACATTTACAAAAAAAGGAATTTATTGCATACCAGGTAATTTTTATTTAGATCCTTGGTATCCTGTGGATTATGCAATAATTTCTCATGGGCATGCAGATCATGCAAGATGGGGTAATAAACATTATCTATGTCATCATGATTCTAAAGCGATATTAAAACACAGAATAGGCCATAATATTTCAATTGAAAGTTTAGGATACAACGAACCAAAACTAATTAATGGAGTAACAGTAAGTTTTTTTCCAGCAGG
>JBELHK010000031.1:0-4215 GCA_042091415.1 Polaribacter sp.
TTTTCTTTAATGTTTTTATCAAAATTATTTGTCTCCATGAATCACTTTATTCATTTTAATATACTTATGCTGCAATAATTTACGTGCTTTAAATAATTGCGATTTTGATGTACTTTCAGATATATTTAATTTTTTTGATATTTCTGAATGTTTATAACCTTCTATGGCGAATAAGTTAAACACCATTTTGTAGCCTTCTGGTAATTGATCGATTAATCTTTGAATATCTTCTACAGCTGTATTTTCAATACTTTCTGTTGCAATATCATTAAAAACGTAGTCTTGATCAGATAAGTCAAAAACATTTTTTTTACGTAAGTAAGAAATACATGTATTTATTATAATTCTCCTTATCCAACCTTCAAAACTTCCTTTATGCTCAAACTTATGTAAGTTTTTAAAAACTTTTAAAAATCCTTGTAATAACAAATCTTCTGCATGATGTAAATCTTTCACATATTGCCTACAAACTCCTAACATTTTAGGGGAATACATATCAAAAAGAACCTTTTGAGCTTCTCTATTATTTTGAAGCGCTTTTGAAATAAGCGTTTTCTCTTTTTTATGCAATTTTATAATTCTCAAGAATCTCTAGTCTGTTTTTAAAACCTTACAAATATATAGACTACGTAAAATTAAAAAAGGTTGCTTTGAAATAAAAAATAATGATAATGAAGTTATATAATTTAAATAAACTTATGAAAATCAATACGCATCAACATCAATATTAAATCTTATGGGTCTAAAATCTTTAACTGCTTCAAAAGTATTTTTAATTTTTAAAATCTGATTTTTAGTGTTTGTAAGATTTTGTTTAGGTGGGATTTTAATAACTATATTTTTTATATACTGATTTCTAATTCTTGCTACTGCAGGAGCTGAAGGACCTAATACATTTTCTCCAAAAGAACTATATAAAGCCTTAAATAACCAATTGACACCGCTGTCTACCTTATTGTAATCTCTATGTTTTAAAGTGATTTTTATCATCTTAAAATATGGCGGATATTTATATTGCCAACGTTCTTGCAACTGTTCTTTATACATTGCTTGATAATCTGTAATAGAAACTTGTTGTAATATTTGATGATAAGGATTAAAAGTTTGTATGGCTACATTACCTTGTTTTTTACTTCTACCAGCTCTACCAGAAACCTGAACCATCATTTGAAAAGCTCTTTCATGGGCTCTAAAATCAGGAAAGTTAAGCATGGTATCTGCATTTAATATTCCGACTAAAGAAACATTATCAAAATCTAAACCTTTTGAAAGCATTTGAGTACCAACTAAGATATCTATTTCTCTTGCTTCAAAAGCACTAATAATTTTTTGATATCCGAACTTTCCACGAGTTGTATCTAAATCCATCCTACCAATATTATTATTAGGGAACAACTCTTTTAACTCTAATTCTATTTGTTCTGTTCCAAAACCTTTGGTGTCTAAAGTATTACTACCACAAGCAGAACAACTATTTGGCATTGCCCTTTGATAATTACAATAATGACATCGTAATTCTTTTCTGTATTTATGATAAGTTAAACTTACATCACAATTTGGGCATTGAGGAGAAACTCCGCAAGTTTTACATTCTACAATAGGAGAAAATCCTCGTCTGTTTTGAAATAAAATAACTTGTTCTTTTTCCTCTAATGCAGCTGTAATCAACTTTAGCAATTTATCAGAAAAATGACCTGTCATTTCTTTTTTTCTGTATTTTTCTTTGATGTCAATCAATTCAATTTTTGGCAATTGTACATTGCCAAAACGTCTATTTAATTCTACAAAACCATATTTGTTTTGTTGGGCATTAAAGTAACTTTCAATAGACGGAGTTGCTGAACCTAAAAGTATTTTTGCTTGATGCATCTTTGCCAAAACTATTGCAGCATCTCTTGCATTATATCTTGGTGCAGGATCGAACTGTTTGTAAGACGTTTCATGTTCTTCATCAACAACAATTAAACCCAAATTAGAAAAAGGTAAAAAAACAGCAGACCTTGCTCCTACTACTATTTGGGCTTTACTTTTGTTATTTAACACGTTATTCCAAACTTCTACTCTTTCATTCATTGAGTATTTTGAGTGAAATACTGAAATTTGTTTACCAAAATACAATTGAAGACGTGATATGATTTGAGTTGTAAGCGCAATTTCAGGCAATAAAAAAAGAGCTTGTTTATTTTCATTTAAAACTTCTTGTATCAACTTTGTATAAACTTCTGTTTTTCCAGAACTTGTTATACCATGAAAAAGAGTTACATCTTTAGTTTTAAAGCTATTTTTAATTTCTACTAACGCTTTTTCTTGAAAATCATTTAGTGTTTTTAAAGAATTAACATCTCCTTTAAAATGAATTCTATCGGTTTTTAAATGATAAAACTCAAATATTTCTTTATCAACTAAAGATTTTAAAATTGATGACGAAACATTCGATTTTTGCTCTAAATCTTTCGCTTTTATTGGTTTTTTATCAGACGCCAATTGAAAATAAGATAATAAAGCCTCTTTTTGTTTTTTTGCTCTCGAAAGCTTTTCTAACAAATCTTTTAGTGAATTATCAAAAGAATAGTTTTTATGTAATCGTATATATTTTACAAGTTTTGGCTTGTAAGTTTCATAAATCTGCTCTTTTATATAGATAGCATTTTTGTTAATTAAAGAATTAACAATTGGCATTACTTTTTTCTTATCTAAAATTGCAACAATTTCATGGATTGTTAATTGAGATTGATGCTGAAGAGCTTCAAAAATTAAAAACTCATCATCTTCTAACAATTCTTCTTCCGTGAAATTTTCATTTTTAAAGATAATTGTTTCACTCTCTAATAAAAATGCAGAAGGCAAAGCAGCTCTATAAAGATCTCCTAAAGAACACATATAATAATTTGCAATCCATTGCCAATGCAAAATTTGTAAATTATTTATAATAGGAGTTTCATCTAATATTTGATGTATTTCCTTAGCATCATATAGTGTTGGAGGTGTATTATGAATTTTATATACTAGACCTGTATAAATTTTACTTTTCCCAAAAGAAACAGCAACTCTCATTCCTTTTTGTATAAATTTAGATTCATCTTCAGTTATACTGTAAGTAAAAGTTTTCTTTATTGGAATTGGTAATATGACGTCTATAAAATGGATAAAATTATAATTTGATTAAAGTCAAAACTACATAAAATTCATTACATTGTTATCGTAAATTTCAAACAAATATGACATCTTTAGAATGGAAACAGAAAGGAAAATTTGCATCAATTTTTCAACATAATATTTTTCTTATAGATGAAGGCGAATCCGAAGAAACATTGGTTATTCTGCATGGTTATCCTACTTCTTCTTATGATTATTATAAAGTATTACCAGAATTATCAAAAAAATATAGAGTTATAGTTCATGATCATTTAGGTTTTGGTTTTTCAGATAAACCTCAAAATTATTCTTATTCTTTAATAGAACAAGCAGATATTGCTATTGAACTTTGGAAAAAATTAGATTTAAAAAGAGTAAATATACTTGCTCACGATTACGGAACGAGTGTTTGTACTGAAATTATTACTAGATTTAATAAAAAACAAATAAGTTTAAACATAAACCAAATTATACTTTCTAATGGAAGTATTCATATCGAATATTCTAAGCTACGAACAATTCAAAAATTATTAAAAAATAAGGTTACAGGAAAATGGATAGCTAAACTTACCAATTATTTAATTTTTAAAAAAAATATGCGTAATGTTTATTTTGATAAGAATAAAGTATCCGATTCTGAGCTAGAACAAATGTGGTTTCAGTTAGAAAATAATCAAGGAAGAAAAGTTATTCATCTATTAACAAACTACATAAATGAACGTTATTATTTTTGGCATAGATGGATTGGTGCTTTAAAAGAAACTAAAATCCCAACCAAGATTATTTGGGCAAAGAATGATCCTATTGCAATTCCTAAAATAGGAGAATTACTTCATCAAGAAATACCAAATAACAAAATATATTGGATTGAAAATTGTGGTCATTTTTTAATGTTAGAAAAACCTAAAGAATGGCTTGATTTAGTCCTAAAAGAAAATTAAATTTTATTTAACTCTTCTTTTCTTTAATTTTTCGAGAACCTTCATACAATTCGTATTTTACAAAACGGCATTCTAAATCTCCATTTTTTAAAGGAATTCTTTTAGAAGTTCGTAAGCCTACATTTTTTAAAGCACTAAT
>JBELHK010000031.1:4315-16089 GCA_042091415.1 Polaribacter sp.
GACCTGATTTTTTTTAATAAAGCATCTTGTATAATAAAATACAAGTCTTCATCGTAATCTTTCCAATTTTCAAAAGCAAAATGCTTACGATTTATGTTTGCAGGAATATTATTGGCAATCATAGTTGCTTCAATTAAAATAGTACCAGAACCACACATTGGATCTATAAAATTTTCATCTCCTGTGTAACCAGACAACATAATCATACCTGCAGCAAGTACTTCGTTGATTGGAGCAATATTCGTCGCTGTTCTGTAGCCTCTTTTATGCAAAGAATCACCAGAAGAATCTAACGAAATAGTTAACCAATCTTTTTGAATATGAATATGAATCTTTACATCAGGATATTTTAAATCTACATTTGGTCTTTTGTGATATTTATGCCTAAAATAATCTGCTATTGCATCTTTAGATTTTAATGAAATATAGTGAGAATTAGAGGTAAAATTATTAGAATTTACAACAGAACCTATTGCAAAAGTACCATCAGCATCTAAATATTTCTCCCATTTTATCTTCTGAATTGATTCATATAAATCTTCTTCATCAAAAACTTTACATGTTTTTATGGGCTTTAAAATTCTTACAGCCGTTCGTAAAGCTATGTTTGCTTTATACAAAAAACCTTTATCACCTCTAAAAGATACACTACGTACACTTTCTTTAACTTCTTTTGCCCCAAGTTTATTTAGCTCATTTGCTAAAACACCTTCTAAACCAAAAAGTGTTGTAGCTACCATTTTAAAATCTTTATTCATATCTGTAGAATTCATTGCAAAAATACACTTAAAATAAAGATATTTTATAAATACACAATTTGATTTTTTGTGAGGTAAGATTTAGTTATTTTTACGGTTTATTTAAAACATGAAAAATACAGATTGGTTTAAAGATTGGTTTAATACACCATATTATCATATTCTCTATAAAAACAGAAATTTAGATGATGCAAAACTTTTTATGAGAAACATTACCAATCATTTAGAATTATCAAAAACGAGCCACATATTAGATTTACCCTGCGGTAAAGGACGTCATTCAATATATTTAAATTCTTTAGGATATAACGTTACAGGAGCAGATTTATCTGAAAACAGCATTCATCATGCTAAAAAATTCGAAAATGAGCATTTGAAATTTAAAATGCATGATATGAGAATTCCTTTAGATGATAAATATGATGCTATATTTAATTTATTTACAAGTTTTGGTTATTTTGATGATGATAAAATTGACCTCTTAATTCTAAAAAACATAAAAAACGGATTAAAAGAAAATGGATTCTTTGTTTTTGATTTTTTAAATGCTACCAAAGTAAAATCTGAATTAGTAAAAAGTGAAATTAAAACAATTGATGAAATCATCTTTAATATTACAAGAAAAATAATCAATGGTTTTATTTTAAAACAAATCTCTTTTCATGCTGATGGAAAAAACCATTTATATACAGAAAAAGTTAAATACTTAGACTTTGATAAAATAAAAATGTACCTAGAACACATTGGTCTTACGATTATTGATGTTTTTGGTGATTATTACTTAAATAAATTCGACAACAAAACATCTAATAGATTAATTGTAATTGCTAAATAAATGAGCTATTTACTACTAATATTATCTGTATTATTTGGTAGCATATTTGTTATTTTAATAAAACCTAACAATAATATTATTCGTTTATTATTAGCTTTTAGCGGGGCTTATCTTTTATCAGTAACAGTGTTGCATTTATTGCCAGAAGTTTATGATATAGATTCAAATAAAACAGTAACCGGCATTTTTATTTTAATTGGCATTGTATTACAATCTATTTTAGAATCGTTTTCTAAAGGAGCTGAACATGGCCATATTCATGTTACTTCAGACAGTAATAAATTTCCTACATTATTATTTATTAGTTTATCTATACATGCTTTTTCTGAGGGGTTGCCTATTCATTTTTCAGATCAAAATATATTGTGGGCAATTATGATACATAAAATACCTGTAGCAATTGTACTTACAACCTTTTTAATTAAAAGTAAATACTCTAAGTCAAAAGTTATTTTATCTATGTTTATTTTCAGCTTAATGAGTCCTTTAGGAATTTTAATAGGTGAAAAAATTGATTTCATTAATAGGTATTTAAACGAAATCACAGCATTAATTGTAGGAGTTTTCTTACATATTTCAACAATTATTTTATTTGAAAGTTCTGAAAATCATAAATTTAACTTTCAAAAATTTGCTTCAATCATTTTAGGTGTACTTTTAGCCCTCTTTACTTTATAGTTTTTACTTATATTTAGATTGTAAAATACCTATTTGTAGTTATATAACTCAATTAGGTGTTTTTAATATTTAAACTATTAACTAAAATTTTAAAAACCATGAATTATCGTACTTCAATCGATGTAACTTCACAAGATTATCAACTTGTTCTTGCCTCTCAAGAAATGGGAACTTTCTACTGTGTTTATGCAAGTTTTAAAAATGATGGAAGCATTGTTTTTAAATCTAAAAGCTATAAGGGATGCGTAAGAATTCAAGTAAAAAGAGCATCTATTGTTAGAGAAAGAGGGAGATTTAAACTTGTAAAAATAGTAACTTCAGTAAATGAAGGAAGTGAAGAAGATAGAACAATACAATTAGATATGAAAAAAAGAGATGTTCTTGTCTGTCATAGAAAAAGTGGTAAATATCCAGATTTTTTAATCAATCAAGAAGAAGAGTATATAAATATAGATCGCGATTATTTACAGCGTCATAATGATAAAACTCAAACAAAAATTGAGCAAGTTAGAGCTGAAAGTTTTTTAAGTGATTTAGATAATAATTTTGATGAAATTTATAAATCAGTAGATGCAGCGAGTGAGTACTTTTGTGTTGTTGGATTTAGTGAAGTTATTTAATGTTAAAAATTAAAATTCTTATACTTTTTCTATTAATTACTGTTTCTAATTATTCGCAAAATAATAGAAACAGTAATTTTTATCTGGAAAATTTCTTTAGAGAAATACAGCTTTTAAATATTAATAAAGCAAAAAGAAATATTGATGAAATTCAAGATTTAAAAGTCAAAAACAGAATTCGAGTTTATTTTGATTTGATAAAAAATAATGGATTTCAATATCATAGTTCAGATGATTTTATCGAAAAAATTCATATTGATAAAATATCAAAACCCGACTTAACTCAGTTATTAGATTTATTAATTTTAAGTGAGGATGCTATTCAATACAAAAATGATAGAATTCTATCTTTTGATTTAGCTTATGAAGGATATAAAAAATCTGAAACTTTAAAAAATCAATTACTACAGACTGAGTTTATCTTAAAAATCTTAAAAATTTACAAATTAGGAATTATTAACAATGACGTTAATGTAAACTCATATATAAATAAACTCTTAGATTTAAATACAAATAACGAAATCTATAGTTATAAAGCCTATTTCTATAAAATTTATTTAAATGAAATGGGCGTTCTTAGAGATATTAGTAAAAATGATAAAAAATACAAGAGATTAATATCTAATGAAGCAATAGAAAACTTAGAATTTTTATATAAAGAAATTCGAGACAAAAAAAACTTATCTATTGAATACTTTCATTTAAAGGCGTTAAGTGAGCTCCCTAAAAAAAATATCAAAAAGTCGCTAGACTATTTAGAAAAAGAAAGAAAAATATTAGATAATAAAAAGGGAATATTTTTCAATAAATTAAAATATGAAAATTTAAAAGAAACAGCTAGAATACTAAATTTAGAAAAAAAATATAAAGAAGCTAAAGACAGATTAGAAGAATCTCGAAAATTTGAAAGTAAATTAAATAAAAACAGAAATGATTTTGTCTTTAATTTATATGTAAGTGATATTTACAATGGTTTAAATATAAAAGACTCTGCTTTTGCCTCATTGAAAATCGCTTTTCAAAAAAGTCTTTTATTAAACTTTGAAAATCAAAATAATTTAATTTCATCTTTAGAAGTAAAAAATAAAACGGTCGAAAAAGAAAAACAAATTCTAATTAGCGAACAAAAAAGAAAACAAATACTAAGAGGATTCATTTTATTTATTGTTTTTGGAGGAACTACTACTTATTTAACACTAAAAAACTCTAAGAAAAAAAGATTGTTAGCAGAACAACAAAAAGAGTTGGAAAAACAAAAGAATATTAACCTAATCAAAGAGCAAGAAATAACCACAATTAATGCAATGCTAGAGGGTCAGGAAAAAGAACGTACAAGAATTGCAGAAGATTTACATGATAATATTGGTAGTGTTTTAGCAACTCTAAAATTACATTTTGAAAACCTGAAATTAAATAGAGAAAAAAAGCATTTTAATCAAGAAGAATTATATTCTAAAACAGAGGATTTAATTGATGAAACATATAAAAAAGTTAGAAGTTTAGCTCATTCTAAAAATGCAGGGGTTATCGCAAATCAAGGTTTGTTAGTTGCTATAAAAATAATGGCTGAAAAAATCACATCAGCAAATAAAACTAAAATTGAAGTTTTAGATTTTGGTTTAGATAAAAGAATAGATAATAATCTTGAGTTAAGTGTTTTTAGAATTGTACAAGAACTTGTAACCAATATAATTAAACATGCAAAAGCAGAACAAGCAACAATCAACTTATCATTATTCGAATCTACTCTAAATATTATAATTGAAGATAATGGAAAAGGATTTAACTACAAGAAAATTCAATCAAAAAAAGGAATGGGTTTAAGTTCTATTCAAACAAGAATTGAACACTTAAAAGGGGATTTTACAGTTGATTCTACATTAAACAAAGGAACATCAATTATTATGAATATTCCAATAATTTAAATACCTATTTATGTGTATTTATCATTAATTATTATGCATTAAATTTGTTTAAAATCATCCAAATATGACAACAATTGCAATGGCAGAAGATCATCAAATGTTAATTGATGGGGTAAAATCTTTTTTTGAATATGACGATACTGTCAACATAATTGGTACTGTAAATAACGGTGAAGAACTTATAAAACTTGTTAGCTTAAAGCAACCTAAATTAGTTATTACCGACATTAGAATGCCAATTATGGATGGAATTCAAGCCACCAAAGTAATTAAAAATAAATTCCCACACATTAAAGTTTTAGCATTAACAATGTTTGATCAACACGATGCGATTAAACAAATGTTAGATGCTGGTGCAACAGGTTATATTTTAAAAAATTCTGGAATTAAAATGCTTTCTAAAGCGATTGAAAAAGTCGTTACAGGAAATACTTTTTTTGACCCAAATGTTGCCTTTAATTTCATGAATAATTATATTGATAATAATGTAGTTGTTGGTCAAGACAAAAAAATAGTTTTGTCTAATAGAGAAAAAGAGATTTTAAATTTAATTGCTAACGGAAAAACTTCTAAAGAAATTTCTAGTGATTTATTTATTGCCAAAACAACTGTTGATACTCATAGAAAAAATATGATTCGAAAACTCAACTTGTCTAATGGTAATGAACTTATTAAATATGCTATTGACAAAAAATATACTTTTTAAACGATTAATTACCTAATTATAGGTATGATAGATTACTTAATAATATATAAATTTGTTATGTTAATTAAAGTTATCAATTACGGTTTTCATTATCAATAACAGTTAAAATTCTCACTTCAAAGCAAAACTCATGTTATGATAATAAAGTATTTTGGTTATTCATTATTATTTGAATCTAAGGCAATGATTTTATCATTGCCTTTTTAATTAGCGATATCATTAGTAAATTTAATACGCATTAAGCGAAGCTCATCGTCATCATAATCTCCATCAAATTCTTCAAGAGCTTCTTTAATAAGATCTGTTTCTGCATCCATAAAATAATCATGAATTTCTTCTTGCTGATCTTCGTCTAATAAATCATCAATTGCATAATCAATATTTAATTTTGTGCCAGAAAAAATAATTCTTTCCATTTCTTTTATCAGCGCATCCATTTCTAGACCTTTAGACTTAGCAATGTCCTCTAGAGGTATTTTTTTATCAGTATTCTGAATAATAAATAATTTTAACCCAGAATTAACGCCTGTACTTTTAACAATTAAATCATCAGGTCTAAGAATATCATTTTCTTCAACATATTTAGATATTAACCCTATAAAGTCTTTTCCAAACTTTCTTGACTTACCCTCACCTACTCCATGAACCTTAGATAATTCTTCTAGAGTTATAGGATATTTTAATGCCATGTCATTTATAGAAGGATCTTGAAAAACGGCAAAAGGAGGCACTCCTTGATTATTAGCTACTCTTTTTCGTAAATCCTTTAAAAGTTTCACTAATTTTTCGTCAGTAGCAGCTCCAGTAGATTTTGAATTTGTAATTATAGAATTATCATTTTCTTCATTGTACTCATGATCTTCAGTCATCATAAATGATGATGGACTTTTTAAGTAATCAAGTCCTTTAGTTGTTATTTTGATTACTCCATATTGTTCAATTTCTTTTCTAATATAGTTTACTACTAATATTTGTCTTAAAAGAGCCATCCAATATGACGCTGATCTTTCTTTTCCTAAGCCGAAAAAAGGTTGTAAATGTGTTTTATGAGAAATTAAAAGTGCGTTTTCTTTCCCTATTAGCGTGTTTACGATTTCTTTTGCTTTATATTTTTGTAAAGTATCTTTTACTGTTTTGAGTAATTTAACAACATCTTCTTTTGCCTCGTGCTTTTTCTTTGGATTTTTAGAATTATCATCCATATCAGCTCCTTCACCATTGACTTCATCAAAATCTTCACCAAAATAATGGAGTAAATATTTACGTCTATTCATTGATGTTTCGGCATAACCAACAACTTCTTGCAATAATGCATGCCCAATTTCTTGTTCAGCAACCGGTTTACTTGCCATAAATTTCTCAAGCTTTTCAATATCTTTATAAGAATAAAAAGCTAAACAATAACCTTCACCATCATCTCTACCAGCTCTTCCTGTTTCTTGGTAGTAACTTTCTAAACTTTTAGGAATATCGTGATGAATTACAAAACGTACATCTGGTTTATCTATCCCCATTCCAAAAGCAATAGTTGCAACAACAACATCGCAATCTTCCATCAGAAACATATCTTGATGTTTTACTCTTGTTTTAGCATCTAAACCTGCGTGATAAGGCACGGCATTAATCTCATTAACTTGAAGAACCTGAGCTATTTCTTCTACTTTTTTTCTGCTTAAACAATATATAATACCAGATTTCCCTGGTCTTTGTCTTACAAATCGAATAATGTCTTTTTCTACTTCCTTTGTTTTTGTTCTTACTTCATAAAATAAATTCGGTCTATTAAAAGAAGCTTTAAAGCGGTTTGCATCAGTTATTCCTAAAGTTTTAAGAATATCTTCTTGTACCTTTTCAGTGGCTGTTGCTGTTAAACAAATTACAGGAACATTATCTATTGCTTTTATAATATGTTTCAGATTTCTATATTCAGGTCTAAAATCGTGTCCCCATTCAGAAATACAATGTGCCTCATCAATTGCAACAAAAGATATTTTTTGTGTTCTTAAAAAAGTAACATATTCCTCCTTAATAAGAGATTCTGGAGCTACATAAAGTAATTTTGTAATTCCGTTAGAAATATCTTCTTTTACTTTTGCAACGTCTGTTTTGTTTAAGGAGGAATTTAAAACATGAGCAACCCCATCATTTTCAGAAATACCTCTAATTGCATCAACTTGATTTTTCATCAAAGCAATTAAAGGAGATACAACTATTGCTGTACCCTCTTGCATAAGTGCGGGGAGTTGATAACATAAAGACTTCCCACCTCCTGTTGGCATTATAACAAATGTATTATTGCCATTAACGATACTTTTTACTACCTGTTCTTGTAACCCCTTAAAAGTGTTAAAACCAAAAAACTTTTTTAAAGAACCATGTAAATCCATACTCATAAAAATCAATAAAAATTAAAAAAGAAACGTAATAGATATAATTTGATGAAACTTATTTTTAATGTAAATTTGCTACTTTCTTTATCTAAAGATATAACTTTTTTTTATTTAAATAAAACAAGAATAACTTGAAAAACATTTCGATTAAAGATATTGCCAAAAAAACAATTGAGTTAGAAAGTGTTGCAATTAAAAATTTAATTCATTTAATTGATGATAATTTCGAAAATGCAGTAAAATATATCCTAAATTCAAAAGGAAGAATTATTGTAACCGGAATCGGAAAAAGTGCAAATATTGCTACAAAAATAGTTGCGACCTTAAATTCAACAGGTTCTCCAGCAGTTTTTATGCACGCTGCAGATGCTATTCATGGAGATTTAGGTAATGTTTTAAACGACGATGTTGTTGTTTGTATTTCTAAAAGTGGAAATACACCAGAAATAAAGGTTTTAGTTCCTTTAATTAAAAATTATGGGAATAAAATAATTGCTATTACAGGAAATGTTGACTCGTATTTAGGAAAAAATGCTGATTTTGTTTTAAATACTTATGTAGAAAAAGAAGCTTGTCCAAATAATTTAGCACCAACAACCAGTACAACAGCTCAGTTAGTAATGGGTGATGCTCTAGCCGTTTCTTTATTAGAGTTAAAAGGATTTACAAGTAGTGATTTTGCAAAATATCATCCCGGAGGTGCTTTAGGAAAAAGATTATATTTGAGAGTATCAGATATTGTTGCTAAAAATGAAATCCCTAAAGTGTTTAAAAATGATTCTATTGCTAATGTGATTGTTGAAATTTCTGAAAAACGTTTAGGTGTTACCGCTGTAGTTGATAATGGTGAAATTTCAGGAATTATTACTGATGGAGATATTAGAAGGATGTTGAGTAAGTCAACTAAAATAGATAGTTTTACTGCCTCTGATATTATGTGTAAAAATGCAAAAGTAATCAATACAAATGCTATGGCAGTTGAAGCTTTAGAAATCTTAGAAAGCAATAGTATTAATCAACTTTTAGTTATAGATGATAATAATAATTATGTTGGTGTGGTTCATTTACATGATTTAATTAAAGAAGGAATATTTTAAAATGGCAGCTAATCAAAAAGAAATGTCTTTTTTAAATCATCTTGAAGAATTAAGATGGCATATGGTTAGAAGTGTTGCTGCTATCTTTATATTAGCAATTGTATTCTTTATTTTTGCTCAACAAGTTTATGATAATTTTCTTTTAGCACACATCCACCCAGATTTTATCACCTATCAAATATTTTGTGATTTTTTTAATCTTTTTGGGTTTGACAGTGCTTTTTGTGATATAAATTTTGCTGAAAAAAAATTACAAAGTATAAAAGTTACTTCTCAATTAATGAACTCTATTTGGTCTTCTTTAATATTAGGCCTTATACTTGCTTTCCCATATTTACTTTGGGAAATTTGGAGATTTGTATCTCCTGGTTTAACAAACAAAGAAATTAAAAAATCTAGAGGTTTTATATTTATCGCTTCTGCACTTTTTTTTATTGGAGTCTTATTCAGTTTTTATGTAATAGCTCCAATCTCTATTCATTTTTTATATAATTATCAAATTACAGATAGTATAGAAAATAGTTTTACGTTAGAATCTCATATAGGATTAGTAACCAATATGTTAATCGGTGTTTCAATCCTTTTTGAATTACCTGTATTAATATATTTTTTAACAAAAATAGGGTTAATTACTCCTGAATTTTTAAAGAGGTATAGAAAACATGCTTTGGTAGTTGTACTAATTTTGGCAGCAATTATAACGCCACCAGATGTAGCAAGCCAAGTAATAGTTGCTATACCAATATTAATATTATACGAAATAGGTATAAAAGTATCAAAAAGAGTTATTAGAAATCAACAAAAGAATGCAAACAAAAGTCCAAGAGTTTAATGATTATCGTAAAGAGATGAACGATAAAATTTTAGCTACTGATAATAAGGTAATTAAAAGAATTTTCAATTTAGATACTAATGCTTTTAAAGAAGGGCATTTATCTGTAAAAACAAAAGAATTGTTAGGTTTAGTTGCTTCAACAGTTCTTAGATGTGATGATTGTGTAAAATATCATTTAGAATCATCTATTAAAAATGGAGTTACTAAAGATGAGATGTTAGAAACAATGGCTATCGCTAATTTAATTGGAGGTACTATAGTTATTCCACATCTTAGAAAAGCCTATGAATATTGGGAGGAACTTGAGAAAGAAAACGTAGAATAATTTATAAAATTTAAATTAATTAATGATTTTAAGAGCAGAGAATATTCAAAAAATATACGGTTCTAGAAAAGTAGTTAAAGGTATTTCTTTAGAGGTAAAACAGGGTGAAATCATTGGTTTACTAGGCCCTAATGGAGCTGGAAAAACCACATCGTTTTATATGATTGTAGGTATGGTAAAACCTAATTTTGGAAAAATATATTTAAATGACGATGAAATTACCGAAGATGCAATGTATAAGAGAGCTAAAAAAGGAATAGGATATTTAGCTCAAGAAGCATCTGTATTTAGAAAACTCTCTGTTGAAGACAATATTATGTCTGTATTACAATTTACAAACCTATCTAAGAAAGAACAAAAAATTAAATTAGAATCATTAATCGAAGAATTTAATATTGGTCATGTAAGAAAAAACAGAGGTGATTTACTTTCGGGAGGTGAAAGACGAAGAACTGAAATTGCAAGATGTTTAGCATCTGATCCAAATTTTATTTTATTAGACGAACCTTTTGCAGGAGTAGATCCTATTGCTGTTGAAGATATACAAAGTATTGTTGCTCATTTAAAGCATAAAAATATCGGTATTTTAATTACCGATCATGATGTACAAGCTACTTTAGCAATAACAGACAAAACATATTTAATGTACAGTGGTAGTATTCTTAAAGAAGGAACTCCAGAAGAATTAGCTGCAGATGAAATGGTACGAAAAGTTTATCTTGGTAAAGATTTCGAATTAAAAAAGAAGAAGATATTCAAATAGTTTTATTAATTCGTTTGTTTTTTCTTTTGAATTGAAAAGCTAAAACAAACTCCTTTTTGTTTGTCTTCTCTACTTTGAATGTTTATAAAGCCACCAAGTCTTTCTATTGTAGATTTTACAGTAGCTAAACCTATACCAGTACTGTTTTTATTTAAAGTTTCAAATAATTCAAAAACTTTTTCACGATATTTTTCAGAGATACCAGGCCCGTTGTCTTTATATAAAAAATAATAGAAATCATTATCTTGACTAAAGTTAATCTCTATAACAACTTTATCTGTATCACTAAATTTTTTTGAGTTTGTTATTAAATTTTGAAAAACTTGTAGTAAAGCAATTTTTGAACTAAATATCTCTAAATTTAAGTCATTAGTAATTAGCTGAATTTTATTTTCTATATCAATATTTTTAACGATATTTTTAATTAAACCTTCTATATTAAATTCAATATATTCAATATTCTTAGTACTAACTTTTGTATATTCTAAGATATCATTAATTAAACTTTCCATATATAAAATACGGTTTGAAATCATATTTAAATAATCTTCTGCTTTAGTATCTTTGAATAAATTAATATAATCTTCTTTGATAAGATCAATTAAAAAACTAACATTATTTACTGGTGATTTTAAATCGTGAGTAAGTCTAAATGCAAAATTATTTAAACGCTCATTTAATTTTAATATATCCTTATTTGCTTTTTCTAAATTAAAATTACTCTTTCTAAGTTCTAAAAGTTTTACAACTTGATTGGCTAAAAGTTTTAGAGTATCCTTTTGAGTTTTATTTAATTTTTTAGGTTTATTATCTATAACACATAATGTACCTAAAGGATAACC
>JBELHK010000031.1:16189-19946 GCA_042091415.1 Polaribacter sp.
ACTAAAGCAATTGGAGTATTACATATAGTGGAAGCTATTTTTGTAATTGCATCATATTCTTGTTCCGGAAGCGTATCTAATATTCTATACTTATTTAATACTTTAAGCCTTTCAAGTTCATTTTTTGGGGGAAGTGCAGATTTCATTAAAAAAAATTATTTTTTTAGTATTGATAAAACAACATACAATATAATGATAATTGGAATAGAAAGAAGCGGAATTAAAATTATTATCACTATTGACATCAATAAAAATAAATATTTGATGAAGTTTTCTTTAAATCCAAAGGTTTTAAACTTTAAAGAAAACAATAAAATTTCAGCGTTCATCAAATAAGTCAAAACTAATGTTGTAACAATTAAGAAATAACTACTTTCAACTAAATCTTTTATTATTTCAATATCAGCATATTGTTGAATTAGAGGTAATGAAATTACAAATAAACTCATTGCAGGTGTTGGTAAGCCAATAAATGAGTTAGATTGTCTTTCATCTAAGTTAAATTTAGCAAGTCTTAAACAAGAACCAAGAGTTAATAACAAACCAATTAAAGAAATACTGAAAGTGTATTCTTGTAAAAATGAATTACTTGTATTTGTAAAACTATTACCTAATAGATTTACCATTATTATTCCAGGAACAACACCACTTGTAACCATATCTGCAAGAGAATCTAGTTGTTTACCAAGTTCTCCTGAAACTTTCAGTAATCGAGCTGCAAATCCATCAAAAAAATCAAATATAATCCCTAAAATTACAAATAAACCGGTATTGATATAATTTTCTTGTACAGCAAAAATAACAGCAACAGTGCCACAAAATAAATTGGCAAGTGTTAATAGGTTTGGTAGATGTTTCATTAAATTTTTATAGTCAGACTTTATGTAAAAGTAATAAAACAAAATTAAGTTAATCGAATAGTGTATTACATATCCTTAGATATTTTTTTATATTTATTGATTATAATAATAAGTATGCCACTATTTACCTCAAACTTTTCTCCTAACAGGCCTTTCAGAAATGGTCATTTTAATACAATGTACAGACCTATTTTTATGAATGATAAAGTAAATTATTCAAGAAAACGAATAGATACTTGGGACAACGATTTTTTTGATTTAGATTTTTCCTTTGTTAACTCAAAAGATCTTGTGTTATTAATTCACGGACTAGAAGGATGTTCAAAATCTACTTATATGACCTCCAACACAAAACACTTTAATAAATTAGGAATGGATGTTGTTTGTATGAATTTAAGAGGATGTAGTGGAGAAGACAATCTGCTATTGCCAACATATCATAGTGGAAAAACTGAAGACATAGATTTTGTCGTAAATTATATATTAAACAATTACAACTATGAAAATATAATAATCGTAGGATTTAGTCTTGGTGGAAATTTAACTTTAAAATATTTAGGTGAAAAAGGAAATTCAATTTCATCAAAGATAAAAGGAGGAGTGGCAATTTCTGTTCCTATAGATATTGCCTCGGCAGAAAAAGAAATGGATAAGTTAAAAAACAAATTATATATCGATCTTTTTTTAAAAACGATGAAAAATAAGGTTTTAGAAAAAGCACACAAATTCCCTGACTTTAAATTAGATAAAGACAAATTGTTTAAAGCTTCAAAATTTAAACATATAGAACATTTATATACAGTTCCTGTATTTGGTTTTAAAAACCCCGAAGATTATTGGGCAAGAGCAAGTTCTAAGCCTTATTTACTAAAAATTAAAGTCCCTACTTTATTAATCAATGCTTCAGATGATTCTTTCTTATCAAAAGAATGTTACCCTTATAAAGAGGCTAAAAAATCTGATTATTTCTTTTTTGAAGAACCAAAATATGGTGGACATTGTGGTTTTATGTCATCCTTAAAATCTAAAGAAAATACTTGGTTAGAAAGAAGGATAGAACACTTTATCAAAGAAATTATTCAAATCGACATACAATAAACAATATCTATTAAAAACTTCTGTTATTTTAATAGGTTTTTAGATATTTGTTATTTGTAATTTATCATGATTTGTGAGGTGTAAAATTTTACTTTTTTTATTTTCTTTCCCTTTATTTTTAAACGCACAAGCTTTTAGAAATTATTCAAACGAATTTCTAAATATAGGAGTTGATGCTGCTGGTTTAGGAATGAGTAAAGCTGTGGTTGCAACAACTGATAATGTAAATTCAATATATTGGAATCCTGCTGGTTTAGTTGGCATAGAAGATTATCAGGGTTCATTAATGTATGCTTCATATTTTGCTGGAATTGCAAACTATAATTTTGCATCTTTTGCAATGCCAATCGATAAAAATAGTGCTTTAGGAGTATCTATAATTCGTTTTGGTGTAGATGATATTTTAAATACAACAGAACTTATTGATAGCAATGGAAATATTGATTTTAATAGAATTAGCTTATTTTCTGCAGCAGATTATGCCTTTAATATTGCCTATGCAAGAAATTTAATTTTTAAAGATTTAAAAATTGGAGTTAACGCAAAAATAGTAAGAAGAATTATTGGTGAATTTGCAACATCCTGGGGTTTTGGTTTCGATGCTGGATTAAAATTTGAAAGAGATAGTTGGAAGTTTGGTTTAATGATTAGAGATATTACAACAACTTACAATACTTGGGTGATTAACGAAACTGAGTTCGAAAAAATTAAAGATGCTGTTCCTGGTCAAAATCAAGAATTACCCGAAACTACAGAAATAACAAAACCAAAGATTCAATTTGGTGTTTCAAAAGATTGGAGAGTTAGCCGATATTTTAATTTACAATCTGAAGTCGATGTAAATATACGTTTTGAAGAAACAAATGACATTATTTCTTCAAAAATAGCAAGTATTAGTCCGGCTCTTGGCCTGCAATTAGATTATGATAAACTTGTTTTTTTAAGATTAGGGGTTGGTAATTTTCAAAATATTAGAGATTTTGATGATTCAGAATCTTTGTCTGTTCAACCAAACTTTGGTTTAGGTTTTAATTACAAAGGCATTCAGATTGATTATGCTCTTACTAATATTGGTAGTCTTGGAAATGCTCAATATTCTAATATATTTTCAATTACTCTAGACTACAGTTTCTTTAGACTTTAAACTATGAAAAAAGAAATTTTTCTAACACTATTTTTATTCATCAACTTAGCAATAAATAGTCAAGTTAGATTATCTAATTATTCAGAGGTAAGTATTATCACTGCTGGCCCTGGAAATGAACTTTTTGAAGCTTTTGGTCATTCTGCAATTAGAATAAAAGATCCTGAATTAAAATTAGATTTGGTTTACAATTATGGAATATTCGATTACAATGCTCCTAATTTTTATCTAAATTTTACAAAGGGAAAATTACTTTATAAATTAGGAAGATATCGATTTAAATATTTTTTAGAGAGTTATACATATGATAAAAGATGGGTAAAAGAGCAAATCTTGAATTTAAATCAAGAGGAAAAACAAAAATTTTTCAATTACCTAGAAAATAATGCTCAACCTCAAAATGCGTCTTATTTATACGATCCTTTTTTTAATAATTGCGCAACAAAATTAAGTGTAATTACAAAATCTATTTTAGGAGATAACGTTAATTTTAGTGATGAGAACATAGAGAAAAATAAATCTTTTAGAATGCTTATGAATGATGAGATTTATTGGAATACTTGGGGTAATTTAGGTATAAACTTAGCCCTTGGAAATAAATTAGATCAAAAAGCAACTCTCCAAGAATACATGTATCTGCCAGATTATGTATATA
>JBELHK010000031.1:20046-23938 GCA_042091415.1 Polaribacter sp.
AAAAATTTATTTTTGATGAATAAACTCATCAACCATGAACAAACAAATCATAGAATGCGTTCCTAATATTAGTGAAGGGAGAGATATTAATAAAATAAATGCGATTGCCAATGTTGTAAAAACTGTAGAAGGCGTAAAACTTTTAGATATAGATCCTGGTAAAGCTACAAATAGAACCGTAATTACTTTTGTTGGAGAGCCTGATAAAGTTGTAGACGCAGCATTTAAATTGATAAAAAAAGCTGCAGAGTTGATTGATATGAGCAAACAAAAGGGAGAACATCCTCGTTTTGGAGCAACTGATGTATGTCCTTTAGTACCTATTGCAAATATTTCAATGGAAGAAACTGGAACTTATGCTCATAAATTAGGAGAGCGAGTTGGAAAGGAATTAGGTATTTCTGGTTACTATTATGAGAATGCTGCTACTTCAGAAAATCGTAAAAATTTAGCAGTTGTAAGATCTGGTGAATATGAAGGTTTAAAAGATAAATTATCTGATTCAAATTGGAAACCAGATTTTGGGCCATCAGAATTTAATGATCAATTTATATCTTCAGGAGTTACTGCAATTTCTGCTAGAGATTTTTTAATCGCTTACAATGTAAATATAAATTCAACTTCAGTAAGAAGAGCAAATGCCATTGCTTTTGATGTTAGAGAAGCTGGAAGAATTAAACGTGAAGGCAATCCTATAACAGGTAAAAAAGTACTAGATTCAAACGGAAATCCGATTAGAATTCCTGGAAAATTAAAGGCTGTTAAAGGTATTGGATGGTTTATTGAAGAATATGGTATTGCGCAAATATCATACAATCTAACAAATATTTCGATTACTTCTATGCATGAAGCTTTTTACGAAACCGTTAAATCTGCTACAAAAAGAGGTCTTCGAGTTACTGGTTCTGAACTTGTTGGTTTAGTTCCTTTAAAAGCAATGATAGATGCTGCTGATTTTTTCTTAACAAAACAACAAAGATCTCTTGGTATTTCTGAAAAAGAAAAAATTAAAATAGCAATAAAATCTTTAGGTCTAGATGATTTAAAACCCTTCAATCCGAATGAAAGAATTATTGAGTATGTTATGAATTCAAATTCTTCTAAAAAATTAATAGACTTTACAGTTAGTGATTTTGCTGAAGAAACTGCCTCTGAATCTATGGCTCCTGGAGGTGGAAGTATTTCTGCTTATGTTGGTGCTTTAGGAGTTTCTTTAGGTGCTATGGTTGCAAATTTATCTGCACATAAACCTGGTTGGGATGATAAATGGGAATATTTTTCTAAATGGGCAGAAAAAGGTCAACACTATAAGAATGAGTTATTATTTTTAGTTGATGAAGACACAAATGCTTTTAATAAAATTATTGATGGTTTTAGATTACCAAAATCAAATAATGATGAAATTGAAGCTAGAAATATTGCAATTGAAAATGCAACAAAATATGCCGCAGAAATTCCTTTAAAAATTATGGAAACATCTTTTAATTCGATTGAAGTGATGTTAGAAATGATGAAAAATGGTTTACAAAACTCACTTTCTGATGGCGGAGTTGGCGTTTTATGTGCAAAAGCAGCAGTTACAGGTGCTTATTTTAATGTTAGAATAAATGTTAAGGATATAAAAGATTTAAAATTTAAAAAAGATATTTTGTCTAAAGCTGAAAATATATATCAAAAGACAATTGCTTTAGAAAATGAAATGATGAATATAATTAACTCAAATATTTAGATTTGGAATTAGAAAATGTTACAATAGTACCTTTCGAAAAAAAGTATGCCCAAAGTTTCTATGATTTAAATGTTGAATGGTTAAAAAAATATTTTTACGTAGAACCTTATGATGAAAAGGTTTTAAGTAATCCTAAAAAATATATTTTAAATTCAGGAGGCTTTATTTTTATTGCAATATATAATGATGAAGTTGTTGGAGTTGTTTCTCTCATTAATCAAAAAAACTTTTTTGAATTAAGTAAAATGGCAGTTTTACCTAAATATCATGGTTTAAAAGTTGGGCAAAAATTAATTGAATTCTGCATATCATTTGCAAAAAAGAAGAATTGGAAAAATATAACTCTATATTCTCACAGATCTTTAGTTGCTGCAATACACTTATACAAAAAGAATGGTTTTTTTGAGGTTGAATTAGAAAAAGATGTTCACTATGAGAGAGCAAACATAAAAATGATTTTGAATTTAAAATAACCTTAATAACATTTTATAATTATATAAAACTTTGAATTGCTAATTCATAACCTTTTAAACCAAAACCAAAAATAACTCCTTTTGCATTTGGTGCTATAAAACTTTGGTGTCTAAATTCTTCTCTAGCATGAACATTAGAGATGTGTAATTCAATAACCGGAGTTTCAATACCTTTTACTGCATCTCCAATACCAACCGAGGTATGAGTATAAGCGGCTGCATTTAAAATGATTCCATCGTAATTAAACCCAACTTCATGAAGCTTATCTATAATTTCACCTTCAATATTCGATTGAAAATAAGATAATTCTATATTATTAAACTTAGATTTTAAGTCTTTAAAGAAATCTTCAAAAGTTTTTGATCCGTAAATTTCAGGTTCCCTTTTTCCTAATAAATTTAAATTTGGGCCGTTTATAATAATGAGTTTCATGTAAATTTTTAAAGTATAAATATATACTTTATTTTTAGCAAATGAAATGGTCTTCAGCAATAAAAAAATATCAAACTTATTTAAAGATAGAAAGAGGACTCTCTAAAAACACTATAGAAAGTTACACTAGAGATCTACATAAATTAGTTTATTTTATTGAAGAAAATACAATTAATACAAATCCTATTAATATTGATGATCAAATTGTCAAAAAATTTATTTATGATGCTGCTAAAAAGGTAAACCCAAGAAGTCAAGCTAGAATTATTTCAAGTTTACGCAGTTTTTTTGATTATTTGATCTTCGAAGAATACAGAGATACAAATCCAACAGATTTAATAGAAACACCAAAAATTGGAAGAAAACTGCCAGATACACTAACAGAAAATGAAATTAACGATCTTATTTCTGCTGTAGATTTAAGTCATCCTCAAGGAGAAAGAAATAGAACCATGCTTGAGTTAATGTATAGCTGCGGATTAAGAGTTAGCGAATTAATTAAATTAAATATATCTGATCTCTTTTTTGATGAAGGTTTTATTCGTGTTTTAGGAAAAGGAAATAAAGAACGTTTTATACCTATTCATTTTAGCACACAAAAATACATTTCTAATTATATCAACTATATTAGAAATCATATACGACCTCAAAAAGATTTTGACGATACTTTATTTTTAAATAGAAGAGGAAAAGAGCTTACAAGGCAAATGATATTTATAATTCTTAAAGAATTATCAATAAAAATAGATTTAAAAAAGAAAATTAGTCCGCATACTTTAAGGCACTCTTTTGCTACTCATCTTTTAAAAAATGGAGCTGATTTAAAAGCTATTCAACAAATGCTAGGCCACGAAAGTATAACAACTACTGAAGTTTATGTACATTTAGATAAATCTTACCTAAAAGAAGTTCTTGAAACTTATCATCCTAGAAAATAATACAATATTTACTTTCTAGATTTAGAGGATTTATATAAAGGTTAAATCCTCTAAATTAAGTTGTGCTGTTATTTTTATTTATGTCTACTTTTTAATTCTTTTTCAATATCCTTTAAAGTAAAACCTTTTGCTTGTAATAACATCAAATAATGAAATAATAAATCAGCAGATTCATACAAGAATAAATCGTCATTAGAATCCATAGCTTCAATAACAGTCTCAACTGCCTCCTCTCCTACTTTTTGTGCTACTTTATTAATTCCTTTTGCAAATAAACTTGCTACATAAGATTTTTGTGTGTCTTTATTTTTTACTCTTT
>JBELHK010000032.1:0-17683 GCA_042091415.1 Polaribacter sp.
ATATTCTGTTATAGCTGAGCCTAGTAGTGCTGTTGTTTCAGCTGATAAAATGAATATTGTTTATAGAGGTTTAGACAATCCTATTTCAGTTTCATTACCAGGTGTTGCAGATAGCAATATTAAAGTTAGTGCTACTGGAGGTAAATTAACTAAAAATGGTAAAGGTTGGATGTTAAGACCAGGTAACGGAGATGTTGCAACTATTAATGTTAGTGCAACATTGAGTAGTGGTAAAACTGTAAAATCTAATCCTACATTTAGAATTAAAGATGTACCAGCAGCTCAAGGTTCTGTTAGAGGTCAATACGGTATCGTAAGAATGCCAAAGTCAGGTTTATCTAATGCACCAATTGCTGCAGGTTTACCAGATTTTGAATTTGATTTAAAACTAGAAGTTACAGGTTTTAAGATTAAAGTACCTGGTCAGTTAACAATTATTGTAAACGGCCCTACTTTAAATGCAGCTGCAAAAAAATCATTAGCAAAAGCTAGAAGAGGTGATATAATTAATATTTATGATATAAAGGCAAATGTTGTGAATTCTAGTTATAAACTAAAAAAAGTATTACCAGTAAGTATTGAATTGAGTAATTAGAAAAATTAAATATTATGATTAAATATTTTTTAACCATTATTTGTATTTGTTTCACTGTTAGTTTTGTAAACGGACAAGCTAATATCTTAAATGCAAAATCTGCAGATGAGATTGGTAAAAAAAGTGATCAACAACTTGAAGCAGATAATGATGGTCCAATACCATATGGTTATGTTGATGATAGAGATGTAATGTGGTCTAAGGTCGTTTGGGAATATGTAGATTTAAACCAAAAAATAAATTTACCGTATTATTTCCCTATTGATACTGCAAATATTTCAACATCTAGAAGATCATTATTTGATACTTTAATAAAAGGTATTAAATCTGGTAAAATAAAAGAAGCATATACAGATTCTTTTTTTACTTCTAAGATTACTCAAGATGAAATTGATTCTCGTTTGATAAATATTAGAACGGAAAATGGATATACAGATACTTTTAGAATTAAAACTGCCGACGTAGGAGCTTATATGTTAAAAGGTATGTGGTATTTTGATAAGCGTCAAGGTGAAATGAACTATAGATTACTTGCATTAGCACCTATGGGTAAAGATGTTCAAACTTTGGGTCTTAAAGAGCTTGAAGATGAACAACTTTTTGAGCTTTTTTGGATTTTTTTTCCGAATGCACGTGAGGTTTTACATGAGTCTAAAGTTTTCAATCCAATGAACTCAGCGAATCCGATTTCATATGATCATTTATTAAATGCGAGGAGATTTAGTTCTGTTATTGTAAAAGAAGAAAACATTTATGGTAATAGAGCCATTGATCAATATGTAAGAGGAAACTCGTTATTTCAATTGCTAGAAGCAAATAAAATAAAAGAAGAAATAAGAAACAGAGAAATTGATATGTGGAATTATTAATTTCAAAAACATACTTTAATAAAAAACGTTCCAATTTTGGAACGTTTTTTGTTTTTATAAAGTAACTTTACATTGTGAAAGTAGATTATTTTATTGTAGGTTTAGGTTTAGCGGGTTTAGCTTTTGTAGAAGAGTTAATTGCTAATGATAAATCTTTTATAGTATTTGAAAATGCTTCTCAAACATCATCGTTAGTTGCAGGAGGTGTTTATAATCCTGTAATTCTTAAACGTTTTACACCGGTATGGAACGCATCAAAACAACTAGAAATAGCATTGCCTTTCTACAGTGAATTAGAGGATAAATTCAATACTAATTTTGATGAAAAATTTTTAACCAAAAAAGTCTTTAAAAGTATTGAGGATCAAAACAACTGGTTTGGGGCTATCGATAAACACAATATATCAAAATATTTAGATGATCAATTAGATCATGCTAAATACCAAGGTATAATTTCGCAATTTGGTTTTGGTAATGTAAAACAAACAGGAAGAGTTGATACGAAAGAGTTGGTTAAAACATATCGGTTATTTCTTAAAAAAGAAAAAAAAATAATCTTTGAAACGTTTGATTACAATCAAATTAAATTTTCAGAGAATATCATAAATTATAAAACATTTTCAGCAAATCGTGTTGTTTTTTCAGAAGGTTTTGGATTAAAACAAAATCCTTTTTTTAATTATTTGCCCTTAACAGGAGTTAAAGGAGAAACAATTATCATCTATGCACCTGATTTATTAATCGATTTTCAAATAAAATCCTCCGTATTTGTTTTACCTCTCGGTAATAATTATTTTAAAATTGGTGCTACTTTTAATAGGTTAGATAAAACTTCTACACCAACCAAAGAAGGAAAGCAAGAATTAATAGATAAGTTATCAAAGGTTGTTGATGTTCCTTACAAAATAATCGAACATACAGCAGGTGTTAGGCCAACTGTAAAAGATAGAAGACCTCTTTTAGGTAATCACCCAATACATAAAAACTTATTTGTTTTAAACGGCTTAGGAACAAGAGGGGTTATGATTGCACCAACCATGGCAAAACAACTATATAATTATATAGAAAATAAAGAAATGTTAGATGAAGAAGTAGATATAAAAAGGTTTATTTAGTTTTACTCTTATCTTTCTCATAACTAACAAACATATTTATCCAAAGTATTCTCGAGAGTCTTAAGTTTATAGGAGCTAATACAATCAAACTTATTAATACGAATATAAATGATTGTAACAGATTTTTTTCAAAACCAATTTTTGAAATTACAAAAACGATTACAGCAATTGCTACAGTAATTCCGTAATTTATATACATAGCACCATAAAAAAATGAAGGTTCTATCATATATTTAAAATTACAGTTACTGCAATTATCATGAAGTTTTGTGATTTTTGATGGATTAAAAGTTAATTTGTATTTAAAAAAATCTCCTTCTTGACATTTAGGGCATTTCCCTTTTGTAATGCTATATAATTTTGTCCCTTTTTTAAACACAATAAAATGTAATTTTTTAATTAGTTTTGCAGACTACAAAATTAATTAAAATTAATGTTAAACGTTCATAACTTAAGTGTTTCCTTTATGGGAACAGATTTATTTTCTGGTATTACATTTAAACTCAATAAAGGAGATAGAATTGGTTTAATTGGTAAAAATGGAGCCGGGAAATCTACCTTGTTAAAAGTAATTTCTAAAGATATAGAAAGTAGTGGAGGCACAATGGCTTTTGATAAAGATGTAAGAATGGGCTTTTTAAGACAAGATATTGATTTTGTGCAAGGAAGAACAATTCTAGAAGAGGCATATCAAGCCTTTGAAGAAATTAAAGAAATTGAAAAGAAATTAGATGAAATTAATAATCAACTAAATACAAGAACCGATTATGAAAGTGAGTCTTACACCCAGTTAATTCAAGATTTAACAGATTATCAAGAACGTTATGAACTTTTAGGTGGTTATAATTACCAAGGTGATACAGAGAAAATATTACAAGGTTTAGGTTTTCAGAGAGAAGATTTTGACAAGCTAACAGATACTTTTTCAGGTGGATGGCGAATGCGAATAGAATTAGCAAAACTCCTTCTTCAAAATAATGATATTTTATTGTTAGATGAGCCTACAAATCATTTAGATATTGAATCGATAATTTGGCTAGAGAATTTCTTAAAAAATTATGCAGGAGCTATTGTTTTAGTTTCTCACGATAAAATGTTTTTAGATAATGTTACCAATAGAACTATAGAGATTTCTTTAGGCCAGATTTATGATTACAAAAAACCATATTCACAATTTTTAGAGTTAAGAGCAGAGATAAAAGAGAAGCAGTTACAAACTCAAAAAAATCAGCAAAAAGAAATTGAGCAAACCGAAAAATTAATTGAAAAGTTTAGAGCCAAAGCTAGTAAAGCAGCCATGGCACAATCTTTAATTAAGAAGTTAGAAAAGGTAGAGCGTATAGAAGTAGATCAAGATGACAGTGCTGTTATGAATGTTCGATTTGCAATTTCTAAAGAACCAGGTAAGATTATTATTGAAGCCGAAAATTTATCTAAAAATTATGTCGATAAAAAAGTACTTGAAAATGTTGATTTATTAATTGAGCGAAATAGTAAAATTGCGTTTGTAGGTCAAAATGGCCAAGGAAAATCTACTTTGGCGAAAATTATGGTAAATGAAATCCCTTTTGATGGTCATTTAAAGTTAGGGCATAACGTAGAAGTTGGCTATTTTGCACAAAATCAGTCTGAACATTTACCTCCTGAAAAAACAGTTCTGCAAATAATGGAAGATGCTGCTACAGATACGAATAGAATGAGAGTTCGTGATATGTTAGGAGCCTTTTTATTTGGAGGTGATGCAGTAGATAAAAAAGCAAAAGTACTTTCTGGAGGAGAAAGAAATCGATTAGCGTTATGTAAATTGTTGCTACAGCCATTTAATGTTTTAATTATGGATGAGCCAACAAACCATTTAGATATTGCTTCTAAAAATGTTTTAAAAGAGGCATTGAAAAATTTTAACGGAACATTGATTTTAGTTTCACATGATCGTGAGTTTTTGCAAGGTTTAACTACAACTGTTTACGGATTTAAAGATAGAGAAATCAAAGAATATTTAGGTGATATAGATTATTTCTTAGAGCAACATAAAATTGAAAGTTTACGTGAAGCAGAAAAAAGAACTGTTGTAAAAGAGCAAAAGGACACTTCAAAAAAAGAAGCATATCAGCTTTCTAAAGAACAGGAAAAAGAGTTGAAAAAGTTGAATAATAAACTTTCAAAAATAGAAACTGAAATAAACACTTTAGAATCTAAAATAGAAAAGCAAGACTTAGAATTAGCTCAAGATTATGAAGAAGTTTCAGCAAACCCTAACTTTTTTAAAAGTTATAAAGCGAACAAGGCTAAGCTAGATCAGTTGATGGAAGAGTGGGAACTTATTGAAGAAAAAGTTTCAAACTATTAAACAAACTTAGTTAAATACGTATTAATTTTTCTTTTTGAATTAAATCGCTAATTGCGTCCCAAAGTAAAATTCTTTTTTCTAAAGATAACTTTGCCATTTTTAAAGCTTCATCCCATTTTTCATTATCATGGCCGCAAAGTTCAGAAACCATTTTAAGAGAAAGAGGACCGTGTTCATCACCATCAAGTTCAATGTGGCGTTTTAGATAATAGGTTAGTTTATTATAATGTTTATTTTCTGAATCAGAATTTTTTAAAATTTCAATAAACATATCCGGTATTAAATCTTCACGGCCAAAAGTAAATGCAGATGCTACTAAATGAGGTTTGTTCGTTTCAATTATAAAAAATGTAAACTTAACAAATTCCATTATTCTTTCGTCAATACTAATATCACTCAAAGCCTTTTTTACAGAATTTCCTGAGTTTATTAAAGATATAAACTTATCAATCTTATCTGAATTTGCTTTTATTTGTTGCATTGCATCCAAATACATTTCAAAATGACTTTTAGGCTCTCCTAATTCGTTTATATCACTTTCTTCACCATGAACAATTTCATTTATGAATCTTGCAAGTACTGGGTTTTTAGAAGGTGTCCAAGGAGTTTGAATATTCGTTAAACTTCTTTGAAGATTTTTTAAAAGTGACATAAAATCCCAAACTGCAAAAACATGATTTTCCATAAAAATCTTGATATCATTTACATTTTCAAGATTCTTGTAAAGTTTGTGATTTTTCAGACGATCTCTTAATTGAGAAATCTCATTTTCTATATATAAAATCCTATTCATGTTTCTTAACATGGTTAATTTAAGGTTTTGGTAATCAGTGTTTTTTAGGAGATTTATGAGTATACACAAATTTCGTGATTTTTTGTAACAGATTCAAGTTTTTTAGTTAGTTTTTGCTAAAAGTTCTGTTTATTAATTTGTGATACGTATTTGGGGGTAAATAATTTTAGTGTCTCGTTTTATAGTTTATTTTTGTAAGTAAAAATTAAAATTACGAAGACTTTTTTTACACAAAATGTTATCACCGAAAATCAAAAAATAAATTTTCCCATTCTTAAAGAGAAGCAGGTTGAATTATTTTTGAAAAGAGAAGATAAAATTCATCCCTTTGTTTCTGGTAATAAGTTTAGAAAATTAAAGTATAATATTTTTGAAGCTGAAGCCAATAATAAAAAGGTATTATTGACTTTTGGAGGTGCTTATTCGAATCATATAGTAGCAACAGCAGTTGCTGCTAATCAAAATAATTTGAGTTCAATTGGTGTTATAAGAGGTGAAGAATTACAAGAAAATTTAGAAAAAATACTTTCTGAAAACTCAACATTAAGAGAAGCGCATAAAAATGGAATGAAGTTCTATTTTGTTTCTAGAGCAACATATAGAAATAAATCCGATATTTCTTTTTTGAATCAACTAAGAGAAAAATATGGAGATTTTTATTTAATTCCAGAAGGCGGTACAAATCAATTAGCAGTAAAAGGGTGCGAAGAAATTTTAACAAAAGAAGATAATCAATTCAATTATATTTGTTCAGCAGTTGGTACAGGAGGTACTATTGCTGGTTTAATTAATTCATCAGAAAATCATCAAAAAATATTGGGATTTTCATCATTAAAAGGAGATTTTTTAAACGAAGAAATTAAAAAACTAGCTCTAAAGACAAATTGGTCTTTACAGGCAAATTATCATTTTGGGGGTTATGCAAAGTATACTAATGAATTTATATCTTTTATAAATGATTTCACTGAAAAAACAGGAGTTTTATTAGACCCTATTTATACAGGTAAAATGATTTATGGAATTCTTGATATGGTAAAAATGAATAGTTTTGAAAAAGGAAGTAAAATTTTAGCAATTCATACAGGAGGCATTCAAGGAATTGAGGGTTTTAATCGAGTTTTAAGAAATAAAAATAAAGAAATTATAAAAGTTAAATGAAGTTTAAAATATTTAGTTGTTTAGTTTGTAGTGCTCTTTTATTTGCTTGTGGAGCTAAGAAAAATATTCCAAATAAAAAGAAGACTCCTGCAACTGTTCAGGTTGAAGATAAGCCTACAAAGTTGCCAGATGTTAATCAGAATGAGTTAACTAAAAAATTGGCAAAAGAAAAACCAAAATTAAACAAACAAACTCTTAGTTATATTAAAAAATATGCTCCTTTAGCTGTTTATGAAATGCATCAATATAAAATTCCTGCAAGTATAACGCTAGCTCAAGGGATTTTAGAATCTGGAAGAGGTAAAAGCGAATTAGCCTTAAAATCTAATAATCACTTCGGAATAAAATGTCACACAGGTTGGCAAGGAGAAAGGGTTTATCATGATGATGATGAAAAAGGAGAGTGTTTTAGAAAATATAAATATGTAGAAACTTCTTATAATGATCATTCTGAATTTTTATCAAAAAGAAGACGATATGCGTTTTTATTTACTTACGGAACAAGAGATTATAAAAAGTGGGCAAAAGGCTTAAGAAAAGCTGGGTATGCAACAGATAAAAAATATCCAAACAAACTGATTAAAATAATCGAAGATTATAAATTATATGAATTTGATAAATTAAAAAGTAAAAATTTTAGCAAAGAAACTAAAAAATTAAATGATAAAAACATCTCTACAAAAACAAGTCAATTAAAGAATATTGATACAGATTATTATAAAGTTAAAAAAGGAGATACTTTATATTCTATTGCTAAAAAATTCAATATTTCTGTCGCTACACTTAAAGAAGTTAACGGTTTAGAAAATAATATTATAAAAATTGGGCAACATTTACTTATAAAATAATCTTTAAAAATATCTATTATAATTTTTATTTGGTTATTTAATTTTGGAAGAAAACTCATGTATTTTACTTTTGAAAAAATAATTTATTATCATCCTTTAAATAGTTAATTATGCCTATCATAAAATCTGTAAGAGAAAATTATCCAGAAATTCCAGAAGATTGTTATATCGCGGAAAATGCTACTATTGTTGGTGAAGTTAGTTTAGGCAAAGAATGTAGTATTTGGTTTAATGCTGTTATTAGAGGAGATGTACATTATATAAAAATTGGCAATAAAGTTAATATTCAAGATGGGGCAGTAATACATGCTACTTATCAAAAATCACCTACAAATATCGGTAATAACGTTTCAATAGGGCATAATGCAATTGTGCACGGATGCACAATTCACGATAATGTTTTAATTGGTATGGGTTCTATTATTATGGATGATTGTGTAATTGAATCTAATTCAATAATTGCTGCAGGAGCAGTAGTAACAAAAAACACAAAAGTAGAAAGTGGTTCTATTTATGCAGGCGTTCCTGCAAAAAAAGTAAAAGATATTTCAAAAGAATTAATTTCTGATGAGATTGATAGAATTGCAAATAATTATGTAAAATATTCGAGTTGGTTTAAAGAATAAGAACTATTAAAAATATATTGAGTTTTATTAAATCAAAATTTTAATTAGTATGCTAAAGATTTAATAATTCCTCTACAAAATCTCTTTTATTTGATAATCTTGGCACCTTGTGTTGCCCACCTAATTTTCCTTTGTTTTTTAACCAAGTATAAAATAAGTCTGCTTTAGCAATATGTACTTTGGGCATCGCTAAAGTCATATTATTATAACGTTTAGCTTCATAATCTGAGTTGATAGATTTTAATGAATTATCTAAAATTTCAGTAAAATAATTCATGCATTCAGGATGTTTATTGAATTCGATAATCCATTCATGGCCTCCACTTTTTTTGTCTTTCATAAAAATAGGACCAACAGTATAATCATTAATTAATGCATCAGTTTTTTCGCAAGTAATTTTCAAAGCATCTTCAACATTTTCAATATTCAACTCTTCTCCAAAAACATTTATATAATGTTTAGTTCGTCCTGTAATTTTTATTCTATAAGGATTTAATGAAGTGAAACGAATAGTATCTCCAATTAAATAACGCCATAAACCACTATTTGTAGTAATAATCAATCCATAATCGATATCCTTTTTTACTTCGGATAAAGTAACCGTTTTAGAGTTTTCACCTTTATAATCAGACATAGGAATAAACTCATAGAAAATTCCATAATCTAGCATTAACAATAATTCTTTAGAACCATTTCTGTCTTGAATTGCAAAGAAACCTTCAGAAGCATTGTAAGTCTCGTAATATTGAAAATCATTTTTTGGTATTATCTTTTTGTACTGCTCTCTGTATGGATTAAAGTTTACACCTCCATGAAAATATACTTCTAAATTGGGCCAAACCTCTAAAATGTTTTCTTTGCCTGTTCTTTCTAAAACTTTATTCAAAAGCACCAACATCCAACTTGGTACACCAACCAAACTTGTAATATCTTCATGTATTGTTTCTTCAATAATTGCTTCCATTTTGGTTTCCCACTCAGACATCAATGCTACTTCTTGACTCGGAGCAGAACTATAATCTGCCCAAAACGGTAAGTTTTCTGTTATAATTGCCGATAAATCGCCGAAGTAAGTATTATTATCCTCATAAATCTCAGAACTACCGCCTAATTTTAATCCCTTACCAGTAAATAATTTTGTGTGTTCATTGTTATTGATGTACAAACATAACATGTCTTTACCGGCTTTCATATGGCAATATTCTAGAGCTTCATCACTTACAGGAATAAATTTACTTTTTGCATTTGTGGTTCCGCTAGATTTCGCAAACCATTTTATGGTTGTTGGCCAGAATATATTTTGTTCTCCTTTTCTACAACGTTCAATCAACGGTTCTATACTTTCATATTTCTGAATCGGTACTTTACTTACAAAGCTTTTATAGTCTTTGATTGATGAAAAATCATGTTGCTCACCAAATTCAGTTTTTTTTGCAGTTTGTATGAGTTTTGCTAAAACTTCGTCTTGAACATCTACAGGATATTTTAAAAATAATTCAATTTGATGAATGCGTTTTTTTAAAAACCATGAAATTATAGAGTTAACTATTGGGTAAGCCATATATGATGTTCAGTTTTTTATGTAAGTTTGTTAAGAGTTAAAAATACTAAATTTTGTTATGCAATATCAAGGAGTATTAAAAAAAATGATGACAGAAAATGCTGATGACATTCAGTATTATTTAGAGATGAAAACTGATTTTTTAAATATGAATCAGTTATTAGGAAAAGAAATTAAAATTTCTTTTGTAGAATATGAATGTTTAAGTTGTCATTTGAACAAAAAAATATATAGACAAGGATATTGCCAGTCTTGTTTTTTTGATATTCCTCAAGCTGCAGATTGGATTATTAGACCTGAGTTGAGTAAGGCGCATCTTGATGAAGAAGATCGAGATTTAGCCTATGAAAAAAAGGTACAATTACAACCTCATATTGTGTATTTGGCAAATTCTAGTAATGTAAAAGTTGGCGTTACTAGAAAACAACAAGTTCCTACAAGATGGATTGATCAAGGAGCACACGAAGCCATAGAAATTGTAGAAGTACCTAACAGATATTTAGCAGGAATTACTGAAGTTGCTTTAAAAGAATATGTTGCTGATAAAACTAATTGGCGAAAAATGTTAAAGAATGATATTGCAGATGAGAATTTGGTTGAATGGCGCGAAAAATTAAAGCAATACATACCAGACGAAGCAAAGGAATATTTTATAGAAAATAATATTGAAACCAATTTAAATTTTCCCGTAACTAAATATCCTGAAAAGCCAAAAAGCTTAAATCTTACAAAAACTCCAGAGTATTCTGGTAAACTTGTTGGTATAAAAGGTCAGTATTTAATTTTTGAAGATGAAACTGTTTTCAATGTTCGAAGTAATGAAGGTTTGGTTGTTACTATCGAGGTCTAAATTTTAATTGAATATTTCTAATTTTTTTATTGATGAATAATAACTTATTAAAAGTAGCATTAGCCCAAATAGCTCCAGTTTGGTTAAATAAAGAAAAAACAATTGAGAAAATTGAAAAATCAATTTTAGATGCGTCAAAAGAAAATTGCGAACTCATTGTTTTTGGTGAAGCACTTTTACCAGGTTATCCTTTTTGGATAGCCTTAACCAATGGTGCAGAATGGAATTCTTCTAAGCAAAAGGAAATTCATGCTCATTATGTTCGAAATTCAATTACTATAGAAAAAGGAGAATTAAATACCATTTGCAGGTTAGCAAAAGAAAATAATATTGCAATTTATCTTGGTATTATTGAAAGAGCACAAAATAGAGGAGGTCATAGTATTTATGCAAGTTTGGTTTATATCAATGAAAAGGGAGAAATAAAATCTGTGCATAGAAAATTACAGCCAACTTATGACGAACGTTTAACTTGGGCTTCTGGAGACGGAAATGGTTTACAAGTTCATCCTTTAAAAGACTTTACAGTTGGCGGTTTAAACTGTTGGGAAAATTGGATGCCTTTGCCTAGAACAGCTTTGTATGGTTTAGGTGAAAATTTACACATTGCAGTTTGGCCAGGTTCAGATCATAATACAAAAGATATTACACGTTTTATAGCAAGAGAATCTCGTTCTTATGTGATTTCAGTTTCTGCATTAATGCAAAAAAGCGATTTTCCAAAAGAGACTCCTTATTATCATGAAATTGTTAAAGATGCTCCAGAAATTCTTACAAATGGAGGATCATGTATTGCAGGACCAAATGGCGAGTGGATTATTGAGCCAGTTATCAATAAAGAAGGTTTAATAATTGAAACATTAGATTTTAATAGGGTATTGGAAGAGCGTCAAAATTTTGATCCAGTTGGTCATTATTCTAGACCTGATGTTACCAAATTACATGTAAATAGAGAAAGACAAAGTATCGTTTCTTTCGAAGGATAAAAATATGATTTTTGAGCAAAAAGAATTACAATTACAACCTTATAAAAGAGGTTTCCATTCTATAACAGAAATTATAGTTAACGAATTTCCTGAAATTAAAAAGATAGAAAAAGGATTTCTAAAAGTTTTTATAAAACACACTTCTGCAAGTTTAACCATAAATGAAGATGCAGACCCAAGTGTAAGAGTAGATTTTGAAAGTCATTTTAATAAAATGGTTCCTGAAAACGCTCCTTATTATATTCATACCTATGAAGGTTCTGATGATATGCCAGCACATTTAAAAGCATCTTTATTGGGCAATTCTGTAGAAATTCCCATTACGAATGGTAAACTTAACTTAGGAACTTGGCAAGGAATCTATTTGTGTGAACACAGAAATTTTGGAGGTTCTAGAAAACTAGTTTTATCTGCTTTTGGTATTTAGTTTTTACTGTTTACTAATTCTTCTAAAATCATTTCTACTCCAAAATTATCGTTACTTTTAGTAAGGTTTGTTGCCAGTATTTTAATATCACTATGCGCATTTTCCATAGCGAAACTTATACTAGCTTCTTGCATCATTTCTATATCATTATGATAATCACCAAAAACCATTGTCTCATTTTTAGTAATATTTAAAAGCTGTTGAACTTCTTGTAATGCTTTACCTTTATTGGCTTTTTTATCAGAAATATCTAGCCAATTTTGCCCTGATATTTTAAATAAAACATTATTGTTTAAGTCTTTTACAAAAGGATAAATGAATTCTTCTGAAGAATTAAAATGATATACTGCAATTTTAAATATAGGTGTTGTTTTTGCTATTTTCAGCAAATCGTCTACTTGTTCAAAACTATGATAATATTCTTGAAATAGGTTGATGAAACGTTCATCCTTACTCTCTATAAAAGCACAATCGTTTCCACATAAAACCATATTTGCCCCTGGTATAGTTCTAATTACAGGGATAAACTGCAATATATGTTCTGATTCAAGAAAATTAGAAAGTAAAGTTTGATTTCCTTTTTTTGCGATTCCTCCATTTTCTGCAATCACATAAATATCGTCTTTAATTTTATCAAGTTTAGACACAATACTGTTGTGTTGTCTTCCGCTTGCTGCACAGAATTGTATTTTTTTATTTTGGAGTTTTTTAAAAAGTTCAAAAAAAATATCGCTTACTTCACCTTTAGAATTCAGTAAAGTACCATCCATATCAGTTACTACCAATTTAATGTTTGAAAAATCTATCATTTATCTTGTAGAATCTCTAATTACCAAATCGGTTTTTATAACTTTTGTAATAATTTCGGTATGTTTTTTTTCTAATTTATCAATTAAAATCTGAGCAGCAGTTTCTCCCATAATTTCTCCGTGTTGACTAATTGTTGTCATTTTAGGACTTGAGTGTCTTGCTAAAATTCCGTTAGAAAATGCAATTACAGCAACATCTTTTGGTATTTTTTTATCCATCTTCTTTACTGCTTTCATAACTGAAACAGCAACAGATTCGCCTGTTGTAATTACGGCGTCAACATCTGCAGATTTTAAAAACGGTTTTACTTTATTTTTATATTTTTTATAATCTTTTTCCTTAATATTTAACACTAAACTTTCATCAAAAGGAAGCCCTACTTCTTCTAAACCTTTTTTATAGCCATCTAGTCGTTGTTTCCCAATTTCTAAGTCACTAATAGTAGACACAAAAGCTATTTTTTTATGTCTTTTTTTATAAAGGAATTCTACAGTATTTTTAGCACCTTCAAAATCATCAGTAACTATTTTATCACAAGAAATTGACTCAGTTACTCTATCAAACATTACAATAGGTGTTCCATTGCTAATAGATTCTTTAAAATGATTAAAACTATTTTTCAATTCTGTCTCTTTTGCCATTGATAGAAGAAAACCATCAATACTACCATTAGATAACATTTCTATAATTTCTGCTTCCTTGTCGTAAGATTGGTTACTAATACAAGTAATTACTTTATATCCTTCTTTTAAGGCCGTTTTTTCTATCCCTTTAAAAACTTGTGCAAAAAAGTAATTTAACATTGTTGGTAATATAACACCAATGGTTTTTGTACTTCTGTTTTTTAAGCTTAAAGCGTTAAAATTCGGCTTGTAATTGTTTTCTTTTGCGTATTTCTGAATTTTATCCTTAGTGCTTTCACTAATTTCATAACTATCATTTAAGGCTTTTGAAACCGTAGAGATAGAAACATTAAATTCTTTTGCAATATCTTTTATTGTTAATTTTTTCATCAGGTGTTGTATTAAATCTAATATATAAAATTATAAGCACTTATTTTTTAAGAAATTATTAAAAAATACTTTTCTTATATAAGTTTTTGTATAATTCATAAAATAAATAGATATATAGTAAAATATATTCTATTGCAACATAATAAAAATTTTCTTTCCAAGGAGTATTTGCGTACGCTTGATAGCTTATTATAATTAGAAAACTCCAAATTAACGGGAATTTATATTTTGTAAATATTGATAATATTAAAATAGTTGAAATATACCAAGGATGTATTGTTGTAGAAGTAAAGTAATAAAAACTTAATACAAACATCATAGAACTAATTAATTGGATGAAATCTTTTTGTTTCTTTTTAAAAAGAAAAACTCCTATTAATAGTACAGTTAAAATAGGGCCGATTTTACCAATAATTGAAATTTCATTGTATCCTCTAAATAAATACCCAATTTCTCTTAAAATATAATAAAAGCTTGCGTTAAACTCAAAATTATCAAACCATAAACCAATTGAATTTGTGTAGTTTGTGATTAATTCTGATGACAAAAAAGGGATAAACAAAACCAGTGTAACAGAAATAGCGATGCAGCTAAAAAGTATAAACTGTAAAAAATGATTAGTTTTTTTATTTGAAGTTGTTCTAAAAGAATCAAAAAATAATGGTAAAAACAGTAATGGAATTAGTTTTATAGATATTGAGCAACCTAATAATATAGAGCCAATTATCCATTTTTTCTGATAAAATTGATATAAACTCCAAACTAAAAAGAACAGCATAACAGATTCAAAATGCAAATTGCCAGTCATTTCAATTATTACAAAAGGATTTAACGCATACCAAAAAATATTTTTAGCGTTAATATTTAACTTATCAAGAAGTTTTCTCCCAAAATAAATGATACCTATATCTGCAAAAATAATTTGTAATCTTAAAATTACGATGCTTCCAAATATACTTTTAGATGAAAATAGAGCAGCTATTAAAAAGTTAAGTTGATTTAAAGGAGGGTAGTTTGTGTAATGACTACCGTTTAAATTCCCCATTCCATTATACAGTTCTTTTGCTTCAGAAATAATTAAATTTCCTCGTTCAATAAATGTTTCAGGTAAAGATAAATAAGGGTTAAATCCTTCTAGGATTAATCGTCCATCCCAAATAAATCGATAAAAATCTTGCGATAAATTAGGCGTAGCAAATAAAAAAATCAATCTAAAAAGAATTGATATTCCAACTAAATTTGAAAATGAAATTTGATTGTTTTTTATCAACAAGTAAAAACATCCAAATAAAAATGACCAAGTAATACAGATGGAATTAAACTCGGTTCTTTCTAAAGAATATGCGAATAAAAAATAAAGGAAAATACTAAAAACAATTAAAAAAAGGTTTTTGTATTTGTTAATTGGTAACATTAAGCTTTTGAGAAAATCGATTTAAAAAACACATACCCAAAACCTATAAAAAGCATTAAATGAAAAGGGAAAAGTCCGAAATCTCCTCCTTGATCACCAACAATAAAAGCACTATACATTCCGAATACGAAATAGATTGCCAAAAGGCCTTCTAAAATTACATGAATTGAAGGTTTCTTTTTAATGTATTTGTTATTACGCCAATTATCTTTTAACGTTTTTATGTTGAATTTTGGAGTTCTTACAAATTCACTTTTTTTACCAAAATGACCTTCTAAAACTGCAATAGTATTATGTAAAGAAAATCCCATAGCTACTGAGAAGAATGTGAAAAAAGCTCCAATATATTTAATAAATTTTTTAAATCCACCTCCATAAATATTCTTATACATATGCCAATAACAAATAAAGAATATAATTGAGCTTAACACAAAAAAGCTCATCACATAAAAATAGTTTTTTAAATGTGCATATTCATTTTTGATGTAAAGCATAGGAATACTTAAAATAGCTACTAAAAATATACATGTAAACATAGAGCTGTTAAGCAAATGTAAAATGCCATGTATTTTTGTTTTAAAAGAGATGTTTTTATTGAAGATAATTTTTTTAAGCATCTTCTGAAAGTTTTCAGCTCCGCCTTTATTCCATCTGAATTGTTGAGATCTTGCAGCACTAATAATTACAGGTAATTCTGCAGGTGTTTCTATATTTTCTAGATACTTGAATTTCCATTTTTTTAGCTGTGCTCTATAACTTAAATCAAGATCTTCAGTAAGCGTATCTCCTTGCCAATTTCCTGCATCGTAAATGGTTTCTTTTCTCCAAATACCAGCAGTTCCATTAAAGTTGATAAAATGGCCTTTGCTATTTCTGCCAACTTGTTCTAACGTAAAATGTGCATCTAACATAAACGCCTGAATTCTTGTTAGAGTAGAATAATTTCTATTGATATGGCCCCATCTTGTCTGTACAACTCCTATTTCTGAGTCTTTAAAATAAGGAATAGTTTGTAGCAACCAATCTTTCTTTGGCAAAAAATCAGCATCAAAAATAGCGATAAATTCACCTTTTGCTATTTTTAACCCTTCTTTTAAAGCGCCTGCTTTAAAACCTTTTCTATTGGTTCTTCTTATATGGTGAATATCTAAGCCTTGTTCTTTCAGTTTTTTTACATGTTTAGCTGTTATTTCAACAGATTCATCAGTTGAATCATCTAAAACTTGTATTTCTAATTTCTCATTTGGATATTCTAATTTCGCAATGTTTTTTAGTAAACGCTCCATTACATACAATTCGTTAAATACAGGTAATTGTATGGTTACAAATGGGATTTCGTTAGGTTTTGATAAATCAAATTTAAGAGAAGTATCTTTTTTATTTTTATATTTTAAATAGTTAAATAGAAGATTCAATTGTGCTAATGCATACATGAAAATGAGCAGTAAACACAACGAATAAATAAAGATGACTATATATTCTAAAATCATTATTTCAAACTATATTTAAAGATCCAACTAAGAATTTTAACTCCGGCAAATATAGTACCTTTTACGGTTCCTGAAACTTTTGAGACACCAATTCTATTTCTATATTTTACCGGTATTTCTGTATAACTCATTTTTTGTTTTAAAACTTTTAATTGCATTTCTACTGTCCAACCATAGGTTTTGTCTTCCATTTCTAATTGCAGAAGTTTATTGTATTTTATTGCTCTAAATGGCCCTAAGTCTGAAAATCTTGCGCCGAAAATCAGTTTCATTAGAAACGTAGCTAGCCAATTTCCAAATACTTGTTGAGGTGTCATTGAGCCTTTTTCACGAAGTTGTTCTACTCTAGATCCTAAAACAAAATCTATATCACTTTCTATTATAGGATTTATAATTTCTGTCAATTGCTCTGGATAATCTGAATAATCACCATCTAAAAAAACAATAATATCTGGCTTTTTATCTTGCTTAGAAATATATTCCAATCCTTTTAAACAAGCATAACCGTATCCTTTTTTAGGTTGTCTTAAAACTGTAGCGCCTGCTTTTTTTGCATTCACTTCGGTATTATCTGAAGAATTATTATTTATTACAATGATTTCATTTACAGTTTTTGGAATATCACCAATAACTTTAGCTATTGAGTTTTCTTCGTTATAAGCAGGAATAATTACTTTAATAATAGAATTCATTCAAATATTTTCAGAAGTTTACTTTGATAAAAATATTTGCTAAAGTATCAATTATTTAATCTTTAGGTCTTTTAAAATGATTTATT
>JBELHK010000032.1:17783-23033 GCA_042091415.1 Polaribacter sp.
CCTTGCTCACAATATGTTGAGCAGTTTCCACAAGAAATACATTGACCACCATTGGTTGTAATTCTAAATCGAGATTTAAAACGTTGTACTAACCCTAAATAGGCAGCTAAAGGACATCCAAATCTACACCAAACTCTGTTACCAAAAATCGGATAAAAACCAGTGCCAATTACACCTGCGAACCAAGCTCCGATTAGAAAACTATACGTGTCTTTTATCCATTGAGATTTTATACCGAATAATGAATTTGCTCCAGAAAAATAGCAATAAAGAGTTACTAATGTCATAAGTAATGAGAAAACTAATACAGAATGAATTAGCCAGCGTTCCAATTTCCAGGCATTTAATGTTTTGTTCGAATGTTGTCTATAAGGATCTCCTAAAGTTTCTGCTAAGCCACCGCAACCGCAAACCCAAGAACAGTACCATCTTTTTCCGAAAAAATAAACCATAACAGGAACAATAACTATGGTTAAAAGAGTTCCCCAAACTAAAATGAAAACTCCAATTGCGCCACTATTTCGTAAACTGTCTAAATTCCATTCAAAGAAAAAATCATAATCTAAAGGGAAAGCATTTTTAAAATCGTAACCAGGCATGTTTAAGCTTGTCATGATTTCTGGGATTAAAAAAGCAAAAACAATTTGAAAGAATAAAACAGAAGTGGTTCTTATAATTTGATATTTATTGTGTCTGTATTTTATATACATTCTTACACCCATTACAATCATAATAGTACAGTATAAAAAACCATAAACAAACCATTGTGAAGCCTCTCCGCCATTTAAGAATTTACTTATAGGGTCTAAAATATATGTCCAATTCACAACATAATCTGGCATAAAATACAGCACTAAATAAAAGAGTACTAGATAAACTAGAACTAACCAAGCGATAAAACCTCTATTTGTAGATGAATTAAGATAAATTTCGTCATTTTTTATGCCAGGTTTACCAAGTAATATTAGATTAGGTATGATAAACAATAGCGCACCGATAATACCTAATCCAAAAGTTAAAAACCAATACAAACTATTATTTTGTTTTATATGTTTTCCTCCAGCTTTTTTTGCAATTTGATAACTTAATGTATGTGGTTTGCCAAAAATTTTATATTGATATTGTTCCCCTTTCTTCTTCCAGTTTTTTTCTGAATGATACTTTTTTATTAGGTTATCATAATAGTTATTTGATGTTTCAAAAGCATTTCTTACAGCGCTTGAAAATTGAAAAATATTTAATTTTTTGTCTACAATTGATTTAGAAAGTTCTTCTTTAAGAATTTCACTTTTATATCCTTTTTCGGTAATGTAATTATCTAATTCAATTTGACTAAATCCAAATGAGCCAATAAAAATTGATGCAGTAAAAGTTAGTAAACCAACTATGAAAATTATAAATCCAGCTTTTTTTATTTTTTTCATCATTCTAAGCCAATTTAAAAATTCGTTTCCAACTTTTCTTTTTTAGCTCAATATTAGTTTTCATTTCTAGGTTGAACTTTTTTACGATATCTGATTCATATAATTGATAAAATTCAGGATCAAAATTTGCATCAACCAAATGCTCAAGAACGTATTCAATAGACTTATTTTCTGAAAGCCATTTGTCAAAAATTTCATGTCGCATGCGAATACCAAATGTATTTATACCTAAAAATTTATTAGAAAATTTATCGAAAGAAATTGTGATGCAAATATTTTTTTTCGGATGTTGCCATTGAAAATATTCTTCGTTTTCTCTCTTATTTTTTTCGCTAAATACCCAGCCATAAGTTTGGTATTCAATATCTAAAAATTTCGCAGAATTAAACCAATGACCCGGTTTGTATTCAATTTTATTTCCACAAATAGTTTGTGCAACGGTTTCACCCATCATTCTGCCTGTGTACCAAACAGCTTCAATATTTCTTCTTTCTCCAATTGCTGATTCTTGTTCAGCACAATCTCCAATCGCAAATATATTTTTGATATTTGTTTCTAAATATCGATTTACTAAAACTCCTTTGTTGATTTTAATTTTACTATCCTTTATGAAATCAATATTAGGGGAAACGCCAGCAGTTAATCCAACAACGTCACAAGGTATTTCCTCACCTGTTTCTTGAATAATAATAGATTTTACTTTTCCGTTTTTATCAGATTTAATTTCTTTTAAGTTGGTGTTTAATCTTAAATCAATATGATGATCGATAATGTGTTTATTTATCATTTCTGATTCTTGATTAGGGAGTACTCCATTCCAGAAACTTGATTCTCTAACCAAAAATGTCACCGGAATTTTTCTACTTCGTAACATTTCAGCGAGTTCAATGCCAATCAAGCCACCTCCAACAATTACAGCTCTTTTACATACTTTTTTATTGGGCGCATATGTTTCTAAATTTTCTAAATCTTGTTTATGATACATGCCCATTACCCCATCAAGATTTTCACCAGGCCAACCGAATTTATTTGGTTTAGACCCGGTAGCAATAATTAGTTTATCGAAAGAAAGAAAAGAATTATCAGAAAAAATTATATGATTTTTGTCGCTATCAATTTTTGAAACATATCCTTCTTTTAAATTAATTCGATTTTTTTTCCAAAACCAATTTTCATATGGTTGTGTATGTTCGAATTTCATATGCCCCATATAAATGTACATTAGGGCAGTTCTTGAAAAAAAGTATTTTGATTCTGAAGATACAATTGTAATTTCTTTATCAGAATTTTTTCTAATATGTCTCGCAGCCGTAACTCCAGAAATTCCGTTTCCTATAATAACAACATGTTCCATAATTAGAATTATATTAATTTTTTTCACAAAGATGTCGAAGTTAAAGTTAAGAACTTAATTGACGATATTAATTTATAATTGATATAAATAAAATTTCTGTCATCTTCATAAAAGTATCTGGTAAATAAACTTTTTAATTAAAAATGTAAAGTTCAAAAATACTGATTTGAGCAATGTTATTAATGTTAAATAAAAAGTGTTTATTTTAACAAAATCGTTATTTTTAAATTCCTTATGAGAAATATTAATTATTTTTTATTGATTTTTTTAATTGCCATCGGTTCTTGTAATTCACAGAAATCAAAAATAAATGGTGTTAGTTATGTTGCCTACAACAAACCTATTTCAAAAGAAAATGTAGTTCCTGTAAAATTGGTAAATGCAAACTTTGCAGCTTTAATGCCATTTGCTTTTGTTAAAAATTTAAATAACCCGAATGTTATATTTAATTCATCAAGACAGTGGTTTGGTGAAACACCTGAAGGAATTAAACAATACGCAAAAGAGTTACGAAAAGAAGAGATTCAAATAATGATAAAACCACAAATCTGGGTTTTTAAAGGAGAATTTACTGGATTTATTGAAATGGATTCAGAAGAAAATTGGAAATCTCTCGAAAACAGTTACAAAAAATTTATTTTAGAATTTGCTAAAATTGCTGAAGAGATTCATGCAGAAATTTTCTGTATAGGCACAGAACTTGAAAAGTTTGTAATTAACAGACCAGATTTTTGGATTGAGTTAATTAAGGAGGTAAAAAGAGTTTATAAAGGTAAATTAACATACGCTGCAAACTGGAATGAATATAATAAAGTTCATTTTTGGAATGAGTTAGATTTTATTGGCATTGATGCATATTTTCCTCTTTCAGATAAAAAAAATCCAACAGTTTTAGATTTTCGAAACGGCTGGAAAAATCATAAACAAAACATTAGTAATTTTAGAAAGACATACAATAAACCGGTATTGTTTACAGAATATGGTTATAGAAGTGTTTTCTTTACTGGTAAAGAACCTTGGAATTCAGACAGAAATTTGGGTGAAATTAATCTAAAAAATCAAGAGAATGCCCTTAGAGCAATTTATCAAGAATTTTGGAATGAGCCTTGGTTTTCAGGAGGTTTTGTTTGGAAATGGTTTATAGATCATAATAAAGTAGGAGGAAAAACGAATACTATGTTTACTCCTCAAAATAAACCTGCAGAAACAGTATTGAGAGAGCTTTATAAAAATTAAATTTTTAAAAATGATGAGTTTTTTGATGTTGATTAGTTTTTAAACTAAATTTAATATTACCTAGCTTTTAAAATGATAAATTAAAATTAGATTCGCATAAAATTATACTAATGAGAACATTTGCAATTGGAGATATTCACGGAGGATTAAAAGGCTTGATTCAGGTTTTAAATCAGCTTCAAATTACAGAAAAAGATCAATTAATTTTTATGGGAGATTATGTAGATGGTTGGAGTGAATCTGCGCAAGTAATTGATTTTTTAATGGAATTATCCTCTAAAATAAATTGTATTTTTATTAAAGGAAATCATGATGTTTGGTGCGAAAACTGGTTGAAAGATAGAGATGACGTAAACCTTTCTTGGTATTTACACGGAGGTAAGGAAACGATGGAAAGTTATGAAGGTTTTACAAATGAAGATAAAAACAATCACCTAGATTTTTTCAAGAAGATGCAAATGTATTATTTAGATGTACATAATAGACTTTTTCTACATGCTGGTTTTACTTCTATGCATGGAGTTAAAAAAGAAACATTCATGCTCAAATTTTGCACAGATAGAACTTTATGGGAAATGGCATTGGTTATGGATAAAAATATAGATTCAAATCATCATTTATACCCAAAAAGATTAAAACACTATAAAGAAATTTACATTGGGCATACACCAACGACAAATTACGGATTTTCAGAACCAATGAATGCGGTAAATATTTGGAATATAGATACGGGAGCTGCATTTAAAGGTAAAATTACAGCTATGAATATAGAAACAAAAGAGTTTTTTCAAAGTGATAATTTACCATCTTTGTATCCTAATGAAATAGGAAGAAATAAATAAATCAATTTTTACTTTTTTAAAATACCGTCTTCGCTATTTTTTTGTTTGAAAGAGCACGTAAATCCACTATCTTTGTATGCTTAAAGAAGATAGAACTAGAAGGATGAAGAATATTAGAAACTTTTGCATCATTGCACATATAGATCATGGTAAAAGTACATTAGCAGATAGGTTGTTAGATTATACGGGTTCTGTAACTGAGCGTGAAAAACAAAATCAGTTATTAGATAACATGGATCTAGAGCGTGAACGTGGAATTACCATTAAATCTCATGCCATTCAAATGGATTATGTGTTTGAAGGAGAAGATTATATTCTTAATTTAATTGATACTCCTGGTCACGTAGATTTCTCTTATGAAGTTTCTAGGTCTATTGCTGCTTGTGAAGGAGCT
>JBELHK010000033.1:0-22140 GCA_042091415.1 Polaribacter sp.
TTTTTTGACGTTACAATTATGAGTTAAGTTCTATTTTGTAAGGTATAATTAATCTTAAAGTTAGGTTTTCTGAATGACTGACTCTATTTTATCTTTTAATTCAGCATTTGAAGGTCTTAACTCATCAGGATTAATGATGCGTCCTTCTTTGTCTAGGAATATAAACCTTGGTAAAGCTCCAATGTCAAAAAATTTAACAAAATCACTTTCTGAACCTGAGTAAAGTTGAATTCCTTTCATCGATTTATCTAAGACGTGTTTTTTCCATTTTTTATAATCACGATCAATGCTAATCGATACAATTTGTAGGTCTTTATTATTTGAAAAGTAGTTTTCTAATTCTTCTAAATATGTATGTTCTATTTTACATGGTTTACACCAAGTTGCCCAAACATCTATATAAATATACTTGCCTTTAAAACTAGTAAGCGATATGCTTTCGTTATTGGTGTTTTTGAATGTAAAATTGTTTCCAACAGAATTTATTAAGCTTTTTTTGTATAAGTATTTTTCGTTCTTTTTTCTCAGAATATTAGAAAAGTAATCGAACTTTTCGATAACATATGAGTTTAAAGAATCTACCACATTAAGCACTATTGATTTTTTTAAAATGAGGTCTTTTTTCTGTTTTATTTTAAGGTCTAAATCCTTTGTTTCAATTCCGTTTCTAACTTGGTTTGTTAAATCATTTTGAGCACTTTTAAAATATGCTAAAAAATTATTAGCAGATGTAAAATCACCACTAAAATCTATTGGTTTTAACCCGCTATTTTCATCAATAGTTAGATTTGTTTTGCTATTGGGTGAAAGTATAATTTCTCCAAATTCACTCTGATTTCCATCAACAAAAGCATAGATTTGGTATATTTTCTTTTTAAAAATAGCTAACGTATCAATAGCAGATTTTGTATCTATAAATTTAAGACAAGACTTTACTTCCCAAGATTTATCCTTGTCATAAATTATTAAACTGTCTAATTTTTTATTGTTTTTTAATGTAATTTCTATGGTTGATATGTTTTTTTCAATTTCTTTAGAGCACCCAAAAATTAATATAAGAAGTATTAACGGAATTGAAATTGATTTTAACATACACTTCGATTTTGTAAATAAGATTTTATCTTAAAATTACAATTTTTTTAGAAGCAATAACAATATCGTTTGCTATTAGTTTTGCAAAATATACCCCATTGGCTAAATTATTTGTTTGAAAAGTAACTGATGATTGGTTTTGATTGATATTTAAAGATGTTATTCTCTGTCCGTGAATGTTATAAATATCAATTTTACTTGATTCAATTAAGGTGTTAAATGTAAATTTAGTTTCTAGTTGAAAGGGATTCGGCGAATTTGTAAAGAAATATTCAGAATTATTTTCTGTGCTTGTACTTAAGTTTGTATCTGTAAATAATTTTAAAGCTACTGGTCTGTGGTCAGAAATATATCGATCATAGTCATTCCATCCATTTTCTAAATATTCTTCAATTTTTAGGGTTTCTATTTTTGAGTTTTCGTGCTCAAATTCGTCAAATAATTCATTTGTTATTGCAATATGATCTAAATGTGATGGCCAATTTGGAAACGACCAATTTGAAATATCTCCATTCGCAATATCAATATCAGTAAACAAATAGTTATTATTGTCTTCTATTATAGTTCTAAAAACATTGTTTTGAATTTCGTCTGAAAGTTCATCATTTAAATCACCTAGAATAATAACATTTTCTTCAGATAAATTATTATCAACATATTCTTGCAATAAAACACTAGCATTGAACCTTCTAGTTTCTTCGTCGTTTGAGCTATTCATATTTAAATAACCATCTCCACAGCATTTTAAATGATTATTGATAACGAAATATCGTTTGTTTTTAAAGTTAAAGTCAATAATCATAGGTGCTCTTGGGAAAGCAGACCAATATTCTGAGGTTGTATAAATCTCGTAAATATCGTTAACTTGAATTGTGTTAGAATTATAAATAAATGCAAGGCCAGCAAACCAAGAAGACTCTAAATATCCATTATAAGACTCTAAATTTTCCAGCATCTCATTAAAGCTATTGATATCTTCTACTTCTTGAATTGCAATTATATCTGCATCTAAAGCTTCTATGATATCGCCAACTTTTGTAATAGTATTATTGCCATTTTTAGGAAAGTTTTCTATGTTCCAAGAAATTATTTCTAAAGTAGAAGAAGTACCGTATTCGATGTCATCAATACTTTGAGCAAAACCTGTTAAACAATTGATGATAAATATTACGAAAGTTAACGTGCCTATTTTAAGTGTCATTTTTTTTAATTCGATGTAAACTATTAGTTCTTTTTTACCGATACAAAAGTAGGGAATCAATTATTATTCCATTTTTTTAATTCGAAATAATAATTGATTTAGATACTATATAAATAAGGTTTTTCTATTAAAAAATGATGATGATGTACTTTTTGTAATTCTGACTTTTTTAGGCCTGAAAAATGCTTTTTTAGTTTTTATGATGATGAAGTTAGGCGCATAAAAAATTCCTTTAATTTAGAGTTTTTTACCAGATAAAAAGAATAAAAAAAGAGCGATTAATTACTTTTTTTATCCTTTTTATGTTGTACAATTTTACCCACATAAAAGCCAATAGCAAAAGGTAAAAATATGATAACAGCCAATAAAATAATAATGTATATAAGAGCCGTTTTTACCAAATCTTTTACATGATTCATTGTATTGTCTAACAATTTGGTGCTTAGTGCATCTGCTTCTTTTGCTAGCGCTTTTGATTCTCTTTGAACTATTGAATCTAACTCAATTCTTTCTTTTTCAATCATTTCAGAAATTATTTCTCTTTCTGTAGAAAGGTAATCTAATGTGTAAGAAACGTTTTCATCAATTCTAGAATTAAAGCTGTTAATCTGGTTTTGTAATTCAGCTAATGCATCATCTAAAAGTTCAGGAGACTGTTCTGCAATGTAAAGAAATCGATCAAGTTTTAGATTTATACTATCTCTTAATTCTTTAAGACTATTTTCATCAATGCCTTGGTCTTTTAGAAACAACTCACTATTCCATTGAATCTGTTTCCCTGTAGTTTCTGAGGCTGCAGACATTCTATTTGTTAAATCTGAAACGACTTCAGATAAAGTGCCAACAGTTTGAACAGCTAAACTATCAGGTATTTTTTTAAACTCTAAGTAAGATTCTCTAACAGGTTGGTGGTTAAAGTTTATATCTTTTATCTGGTGATTTTTTGAAAATGTATTTACAAAGTTTTGTGTGGCTTCAAAATCTTTTTTTTCAATACCAACTTTTGCCACTCTTATAATTTCAGCTAGATTTTTTTCAGAAACAATTATCGGAATATTATAAAATTCTTCAAATAATTCTTTAGAATTTTCTTCAGAAAAAAAGTTTTTGATAGAATGTGTTAGCACCCAAGTATCCATTAAAGCTAAATTCGGTGAAGTTTGGTAACCAACACTTTTTAAGCTTGATAATGTATTTATTTTCCAAAGTAAGGCATTTTTATGAACCTCTGTACTATTACTATTTCTTATAATACTATCTGCAGCAATTTCTACTCTTTTAGTCGTGTTTTGAACAAATGCTTGAGTTAACAATCGAGTATTTAAATCTCTTTTTGATAAAGGAATTTGTTCGCTTTCTATTTTTACTAAAGAGCAAGAACTTAAAAAGCATAACAATAGTAAAAAAGAAGCTTTAATGGTGTTTTTATAAAAGAATTTCAATTTATTTTTCATGATACGATTTTAATCGATTTTAAAAAATTGAAGTACTTCATTTCCTTCATCGTTATATAAATAAAGCTTTGAATTTTCTATTTTATAAGATTTCACCTTCATAATTGCATTATTAAAAGCATTAGCAATCTCCATATTTGGACACATTTTTCGGGTACCCATTGCCATGCCAAAAGAGATTTCTTTGTCAGTTAAATTTTTTATAGGTGCTATTATAGAGTTACAACCATCTGTACCTTGTAGTTGTTTATTTTTTACCGAAACTTCAACCCTTGGCATTTCTTCTAATTTATCTAGTCGAATTTTATCAATACGAGAGGCAACCCAAATATCATTGATTCGTAAACGTTTATCAGCTTCTTTAGAAATTACTTTTACTAATTTGTAAGAGTAAATTGATTTATCTGCAGGAGTATTGTTTTTATCGTGCTTTTCAACTTCTACTTCAATTTTATAAATATTTCCAGGTATATAATCAAAACCGTCAATAGAATCGTAAAAATTTTCCCAAGAAGCATCTTCAGATTTTTTAATTTGCAGACATTCTTTTGGAGCAACTCCAACACATTTTTCTTTAAAACTATTTATCCAAAATATTTCCTTTTTTACATTTTTATTGCATCCCATAATTAATGTTATTAAAAAAATATATATAAAATTTTTCTTCATGATTTTTAAATTTAGTTAAGGTTTTAATCTTTCTATTTCGGTAACAATATAATTTGTGTCTCCTTGCCAAGGAAAAGTTTTATATCTTTCTTTATAGAATAGTTTCACTTTGTCACCTTCAAAGTTTTTCATTTTTTTTACTAAGTCATCATCAAACATTGTAAAAGACCATATATTGCCTTCTAAACCGTCTGAGATATTAACTCCACCAAGGTTTAGCTCTCCTTCGTAAGTTTTAAAAACAACCCCTTTTTTAGAGATTTTTATTAAATAACCAGCTCTACTTCCTTCAGAAAAGGTCCATGAGCAGACCCAATAGGTAATACCTAAAGAAATTATTATAATTAATAGTAAGCGATAAAGGAATTTTTTAAGTTTTTCTTTCAAAATAATAGTGTTTTATAAAAATAATGTTGCTCCTAATCTAAAAGTATTAATGTCATTTGTAAAGTTAGGAAAATATCCAAGATTTACTTTTAATTTATTTGGTGTAATCATATAATTGAAATTAAATTCCCCTGCCCAAATCGTGTCAGATAAAATACTTACAATAGGATTTACAAATAAAAATGCTTTCTGAGAAAAACTAATACTCATGTTGGTTTGAAAATTTACACCAGTTTGAGAATTTCCAGGGTAATCATTAGGTTCTGTTACATGAACTAAACCAACTCCAGGAAACATTGCTATTTTTGGTGATACTACATAACCTGCTACAACTCCAGCTGACAAAGACCAAACGTCTGTACCTAAACCATTTTTGAAAGAGCCTGTTGGTATTGTAATATCAGCATAAGGAGCAATTGCAATTAATCTTTTAGTAATATTTCTTTTTAAAGCATGAAAATAACGAACTCTGGTGTCTGATAAACCAAATTTATTTGTTCCTTCGTTATATAATAGCGGAACTTCTACAAGTAATAAATTATCTGGGTCAAAGGCATATTGAACGTTAATTCTGGTTCCATAAAGATCAGACCCTTTATGAGATTGATATTCAAAAGCAGCATTTAGCTGGGTATATAAGTTTGTAGGTTTTGATGCGTCTACAGTTTGTTTGTTGTCTTGAGCAAAACTTATTTGTGAAGCAGTAATTAATGCTACAAATAATATTTTTATTTTATCTAATTTCATAAATTATTGTCTTTTAATTACTTATTAGTTTATCTTTTCAAAGAATGTTATTTGTTTTTCCTTTTTTAAGTTCTCATACACTTTCGCATCCCAAATTTCATCATTTTCAAGATGTAATTTAAATCTAAAGTTTCTGCCACTTACAACCTGTGAGCTAGCGTCAGTAATTTTAATAACTTTACTTTCTACTTTTTTACTTGAAACAACGTAATCTGCGATTTCTTTAATTTTGTCATTAACTTCCATAGATGCCCAACCTCCAACAAGATTTTCTTTTTTTACTTTCATTTCTGGATCTTTTTTATCACTTGTAGATTTGTTATTATTACAGCTAACAGCTATAATTGCAAATAATAAGCACGCTAAAGTTGTTTTATATTTTTTCATAATGATTTTAATTTCTTTTAATTGAGTTGTAATTTTCTAATGTAAAACATATAGGTTTAAATTTTTCTATCCACTCAATAGTATCTTTTACATTAATGTTAGGAAATATATATTCGGTATTTCTTCCAATATTTTCCCAAATAACTTGTTTTTTATTTCTCTTTATTTTTACATAAATGTAATTACAACAACCGTCTGTACATCCGTATAAAGGAATAATAATTTCTTTACTTTTATTGTCTAAACGAAGCATGTAAGGCTCTTTAAATCTTCCTTGAGAAAACTCTTTTTTAAATGTTGTTTTTAAATAGTTTTGAAATGATTTTCCATTAATAAAAACATCATCAACTAAAAATTCTTCTCCAAATAATTTTATTGGAATTTTATCTAAAGTTAAAGAGCTCTCTTTTTTAATCATTTTAATTTAAAGCTTACTTTTTATAAACAGATTTTCCATTTTTTATGGTTTCAAGAACTTGTAAATTCTCCAACTCCATAGTATCTATTTTTAAAGGGTTTTTATCTAAAATCACGAAATCTGCAAACTTACCTTGCTCAATTGTTCCTTTACTATCTTCTTCAAAATGTTGATACGCTGCCCAGTCTGTTAAAGCTTTTAAACCTACATATGTAGAAACTCTTTCATCTGGCCCAATAACTGCACCACTTCTAGAAACTCTTGTAACCGTTGAGCTTAATACTCTTATTGAACTTGGTAAAGCAACAGGCGCATCATGATGAGATGTAAATTTTAAACCATTTTTAAGAGCTGTATTTGTAGGCGATATTTTATATGCTCTATCTTTTCCTAAAACAGAGTTAACGTGCCAATCTCCCCAATAAAATGTGTGCATTGGGAAAAAAGAAGGAAATATTTTTTCTTCAGCAAAACGTTTAACTTGATCTTCTCTAGCCGTTTGTGCGTGAATAATAATAGTTCTTCTATCATCATTTCCAAATTCCTTATTTGCTCTAGAAATAGCATTTAAATACTGGTCAATTGCTGCATCACCATTACAATGTGACATAATTTGCCAATTATTTTTATACGCATCAGATACATAGCTGTATGCTTGTTCATCTGTCATACTTGCATAACCATGATAATCTTTATTTTCCCCATCTGGTGGTTTATGATATGCGTGTGTTAACCAAGCAGTTTTGCCTTGAGGAGAACCATCTAAATTTAATTTAACTCCACCAACTCTATATCTGTTGTAGTATTTACTACCCATATACTTAGATGCAGCAGCTTCTCTATTACTCATAATGTCCGGATAAGAAACAATATCAAGAATTAATGAATTTTTTTCAGAAGCTCTTACCATTGCCGCAGTCCCATCAGGTGTACTTCTGCCTTCTTGTGCAGTTGTATAACCAAAACTTGCATATAATTTCTGTCCTTTTAATAACATTTCGTCTTGTAATTCAGTAGTCATTTTTGGAAGAAAATTTTTAATTAAAACCATAAAATGAGCTATTTCTTCAAGAACTCCATTAGGCTCTTTAGATCCATCAACTCTTCTAATTTTTCCACCTTTCGGATCCTCTGTTTCTGCTGTATAACCAACAGATTCTAATGCTTTAGAATTAACTACTGATAAATGTCCTGATTGATGAATAATAATTACAGGATATTCTGTAGAAATTGCATCTAAGTCTTCCTTAGTTGGATATCTATCGAGTTGTGAATCATCATAACCAAAACCAATTACCCAACCAGTTTTTTCAATAAACGACTTGTTTTCTGCCATCCACTCTTTTAAAAGACGTTGTAAATCAGCTACAGTATTTCCTTCTCCATCAGGAGCAGGTAACATATTTGCAGACAATGCTTGAAGACCTACATTAAAGACATGACCATGACCATCTATAAAGCCAGGCAACATTGTGTTACCTTTTAAGTCATATTTCTTTGCTTTTCCTTCAAAACGGTTTATAGCATCAGCTTTACTTCCTGCAAAAATGATTCGACCTTCTCTTTGAACTACAGCTTCAACATAAGAAGGTTTATCACCAGTCATTGTAATAATATCACCGCCATAATAAATCGTTTGATTTAATTTATAAGGTTCTGCAATTGGTGTTTGCTTTTTATCATTTTTACAACCTGTTAGAATTGCGAAAATTGTACATATTAGTAAAAGTTTTTTCATCATATTAAGAGTTACTTAGTTTTTAAATTATTAGACTTTACGATATTAAAATTTCCTTTATAAATGGTTGCTAAAACTTTAATATCTTTTATTTTCATTGGATCTATCGCAAAAGGACTTTTGTCAAGAATAACAAAATTAGCGTTTTTACCTTCAGCAATAGAGCCGATTTGTTTTTCTAGATTTAATGTACGTGCTGCGTCAATTGTAATGGCTTTCATAGCATCATACACGGATATTTTTTGATCTTGAGAAAAACTACTGTTTTGTGAGGTAACTCTATTGATAGCTGTCCAAGCTAAAGTTAGAGGTTCCATTGGTGCCATTGAAAAATCAGAATGAAAAGAAACAGGAATACTTCTTTGAACCAAACTATTTACTCTTACCAAGTTTTCAGCACGTTCTTTACCTAATCCGTTTTCACTATATTTATCAGCTAAGGCCCACAAATAATAAGGATTTACTGATGCTTCTACACCTAATGTTTTTATTTCTTCAGCCATATCATCTGTAAAATATCCCATATGATGCAAGGTTAGTCTATGGTCTTTTCTAGGATTACGTTTTTGATCTACTTCTAAATAGTCTAAAACCTGTTGTATTCCTTTATCTCCATTAGAATGAACATGAATTTTATAACCATTATCCCAATACATACTAATTTGTTCTTTAAACAAATCTAACGGAGTCATCCATTCTCCATGATGGCCATCAGTATAATTATCTTTCATTTGCATTAATTGTGAGTAAATTGCACCATCTGAAAATAATTTTACTTGTTTTGGTAAAAAATGAATATTATTTGTGCTGCAAGTAGTATCTAAGGTTTCCATAAAAGCCATTGCTTCTTTGTTTCCTCCTTTCATTCCGAAAAGTTGAGTGCCACTTGGAATTAAATACACATCGTAAGGAGGTTTTTTCGCCATTTCTTTCTTTAGCAAAGTTATTTCGCCATTAAAATCTGCACTCGGGAAACCAGGTTCTGCAACAGTTGTAATACCATTTTTTTGAATTAGTTGAGTCATCATTCCAAGGCCCTCCATATAACGCGTGGGCTCTAACATTATAGGAGCCATTTTAGGTACTAAAGCCAACCATCCTCCTTCGAAGAAATGACCTTTTTCCCATTCTACTTGAGGATTTCCTTTAAAGTCTTCTTGTTTAATCCCTAATAAATCAATGGCGGCATCATTTAGATATATTTCATGAAAAGAACGATGAATAATTCCAACAGGTTTATCTTTTGTGATGGCATTAATCATATTTCTAGAAAGCTCACCATGCCAAAGTTGATGATAGCCCCAAATAAAATACATTTCATTTTCTTTCGCATTTTTATTGATTGAATTTGTAATGCGTTTCATATAGGCTTCATGACCTGTAACTCCTTTTTTTGTTCCGTTTGGCAACACCCAGTCATATGGTGCTATGATTTCGTTTGGTAACATGGTTGCTGCTAATGACGGATGAACATGCGGCTCTACAAAACCAGGCATCATTACTTGATTTTTTAAATCGTGTATTTTTGCATTTGGAAAATTTTCTTGAGCATCTTTTTTTAATCCTACAAAAATAATTTTGTCATCTTGTGAAACAACTGCTTCAGCAGTTTCTAGCTTATTACCCTCCATGGTAATAATAGTGCCACCATAATACATAATTGTATTTGTGTTACTTTCTAGGTTTCTTTTACCATCTGTTTTACAGGAGAAAAATGCAATGATACTTGCTAGGAATAATAATTTTATGTTTTTCACTTCAATTAATGTTTTAATCTACCTCCATTATAAATATCAAAATCTATATGAGGTCTTACTTTTGGTCCGTTTGGTCCCCAAGTTACATTCAGGCCTGCGTTTGTTCCCCACCTTGTGTTGGCGCAACTATAGAAAGTTTCTAAAACGAAGACGCCAAGTAAGATAAAAAGTATCAATCTGTAATTTTTTATAAGTTTCATAATTTATTTTTTTTGAATCGCGAAAATTGCTCCATGAGGATCTTGTACAATACCAATTTTTCCATCTCTAAATTTCATTGATGGGGCTAATATAATTGAGCCTGAATTTTTTTTAACTTCAGTAACCATTGATGCCGGATCATTTATTTTTATGTAAGGAACCCATTGAGAGCCTTGGTTGATTACAGGGTTTTGTATCATTCCTGCAAGAATTTTTGATTCTAGAGTAAATAACCAATAAGACTTATTGTCGTATTCTGTTTTTTCTACATTAACTTCAAATGCATTTTTATAAAACTCTTTTGCTTTATCAACATCAGAGGCCCAAAGTTCCATGCCTAGCCAATTTCCATTTGTTTCTTCAGTATTCATTTTCGAAGTGAATTCATTTTTTGATATTAACGAAAATTCTTCTCCTTGAGAACCTTCGAAAACGACTTGTTTTCCTCTTCCAGGAAGTTTTATAGGAGGTAAAACAACTTTGGCTCCATTTGTTACAACTGTTTTTATTCTTTTACTAAGTTCTTGATTTGTTAATGGTAAAGAAGTAATCCATGTAGAGGTTTTAGCACTTTTAACCTCTATCATGCCTCCAATAATTTTATCATTATTATAGATTGTAGTATATTTTGTGCCTTTAAAGTTTACGTCAACAAATGTCCAATTGAAAATTTTACCATAAAATTCTTTTGAAATTTTTAGGTCAGGAGTAATTAAATCGTGCCATAAGTTTGTGTGATTTTCGTTGTAGTAGCTTGTTTTCATCAATGTTATATTTTCATTGTTTTTATTTTCTACTTCAAGTGTCTTTTTACTGGTAAGAAATAATGTTGATAACAGAAAAATGGATGTAATAATTAGGTAAATCTTCATTTTTTATAATTTATTTGCTTTGGTTAAATATGAAAAGCTAAAGCTGAAACCGATTAAGAATATATTTGAATCTTTTGCGTTGTTTACTAAGTTTGAATCGCCAATTCTTGCAGAAGAATATATCATTGCATTTTTATTTACATGATAGTTAAGGCCTAATATGTAATGCATTAAGGTGTAATCTCCGTTGAAAAAGGATTCTTCTTCATTATCATGAATTCTATTAAATCCTCCTTGTAATTCAATTTTATCGTTTATAAAATAATTAGTAAAAAGTTCCATTCCATGAGTTGGATATGCAACGATTTTAAAACTGTCATCATCGGTATCTAATAAAGCAAATTCATCTTTATTTATTGAGTAAGTAAATGCAACTAAAAGCTTTTCTTTCTTATAAGTAGCCCCAATCAAATAGTTGTTGTTATTAGTTCTTTCAAATTCGATAAACTCTTTGTATGAATCATTAATTTCTGCATTGTTAAATGCAAACCCCATTTTAAAGTGAGAAGAAAAATCATATTCAAGAGCTAACCCGAAATTTGTGTTATCAGAAAATAATTGAGTTTGAAAACCGAAGGATAGGTTTTTAAATGTATTTCGATAAGCGATGGAATTATCAGCTCTTCCTGTTCCTTTCCAACCACCATCTGTTTGTCCTGAATAAACGCCATTAGATTCTCCTCCAAAAACAGAAAATCTATCGGTATATTCTGCAATATCATAATAAACTCCCCATTGTTTTCCCATAGTGATTGCTCCCCATTTTTTGTGAGAAATCCCTACATATGCAATCCTGCTAGTAAAAGTTTCTTTTTGTAAGAATGGTTGAGAAGCGAACTCAATAATATTATTGGCATCGTTATTAAATTGAGTACCATCTACTAAATTCATGCCATATTCTAAGGTTGCATTTAAATGTAAGTTTTTAGGAAGAGAGCTTCTAAAGTTTACGCCAATTCTAGGTGAGTTTTGTTGTAACTCCACAGTATTATCGAAAAAAGCAGAGTGAACTCTTAGTTTTCCATAAAAATTTAAAGTGTCAATTTTAAAGTTATCCTGGGAAAATCCATAATAGTTTATTAATGTTAGTAGAATAACTAATAGGGGTTTTTTCATAAAAGATTGATTTTTATATAATTATGATTTTATAGGTGAAATTTGACAAAATATTTTAGTTTCCTGATTGTGCTTGAGCATCTTTTATCATTTGATCATTGGCTACAATGGCCATTTCAACTCTTCTGTTTTTAGATCTTCCATCAGCAGTATTGTTGTCAAATCTAGGGTTAGTTTCTCCCATTGCTTCAGTGCTTAACCTGTTTTTAGCAATTCCTTTTGATACAAGGTAATTAGTAACAGATTCTGCTCTTTTTTTTGATAACGTTAAATTATATTCTTCTTTGCCTGTATTATCTGTATGCCCTTGTATTGATATTTTTGTATCTGGAAATTCGATTAGAATATTTGATACTTTATCTAAATTTGATTTTGCGACACTAGTTAAATCTGATTTGTTTGTAGCAAAATTAATACCGCTATTTTCATCAAAAACTAAATGAATTCCTTCTCCAACACGTTCTACTTCTGCGCCAGGTACAGCTTCTGATATTTTTTTGGCTTGTTTATCCATAATATTTCCTATTATTCCTCCGCTTGCGCCTCCAATTGCAGCACCAATTAAAGCACCCTTTAAGTCACCACCAATTAACCCACCAATTAAGGCTCCTGTTGCGACTCCTATGCCTGCTCCTTTTTGAGTTTTATTTGCGTTTTGTAAAGCAGTACAATTAAAAAATAAAGAAAAAATGATTAAGAAACTTAGGTATTTATATGACTTTTTCATGATTTTAAATTTACGTTTTCAGAAATTTTATTAAAAATTAAGTGAACATCAAAAGGACTACCGTTAACAATTACACTTACAGTTGCAGTCATTGAAGTAGGGGTTAAGCTCTTTATTTTTAGCTGACACCCTCTGTTCATAGCATCTATATTCTTATTTTTTTCATTTACATACTTGAATTGTAATAACTTTCCTGTTTCGCTTTGTACAAAACTCCAGATAATTCTTGCTGTTTTCGATTCACAAGTTGAGTTGTTGGCAGCGGTTGTAAATTTACCGGTATTGTTATTCGGGATAAACATCCAAATGCTATTTTTAAAGCAGGATGTATCATCAAAACCAAACATTTTAGCTTTGTAAGTTCCTTGCTTTCCTTGAAATTTCACATCTGAAATTTCCCACTCTCCTTTAAGAGTTTTTTCTTTTGGTTCACCAGAAGTCGACTTGCTTGCTCCACATGAGACTAATAGTGAAGTGATGAATAGCAGTAAAATTTTCTTCATAATTATTAAACTTTTGTTAAAAATAACAAAAATTTAAGTCTTTATCAATTTTTGGTTGTCTTATTGTTTTTTATTTAAAATAAGAACAATTAATATAAATTATTGATAATATGATTCGAAAAGAAATGAGAAGTTTAACTTTTATCTAAGTCCGTTTATATTGTATTTTGAAACAAAATTCCAAACTAGTTCAGATGCATTTTTTCCTTGATATGTGTTTTTAAACCATACATGTTCGCCATCAATATATTTATAATGTTCTACAGATACATTATTATCTCCTTGATTATATACATAATGTTCTATAGTATTTCCGTTATTGGTTTCAGAATTTATAATTGCTGTGCTATTTGTGTTGTTAAAATTTATCCAATAGTTTAATGTATCATCAACTGAAGCTGAGTCACTGTTTCCGTTATAAGGAAGAACAAAATCAGAAGTTCCATGAAGTAAAATTAGTGGCATTGGGTGGCTAGTACTACCATAACAGTCTAACATTGTACCAGAAACCGATGCAATAGCAGCAATTAAATTACTCTTATAATTTGCCAGACCATAGGCCATCATACCTCCATTAGAATATCCTGCTGCGTAAATTCTTTCCATATCAATATTGTATTCAGATGAAATTTTGGTAATCATACTTTCAACAAAACCAAAATCGTCTGCAGTACTTTTATTATCATTTGAAGTAGGGCAGACGTTCCAATGAGGATCTCCATTTAAACAACTTCCTTGAGGGTATGCTAAAATAAAACCATTTTCATCTGCTAAAGAACGCATATCTGCATCTTGCATAAATAGACTTGCAGTGCCTCCATAGCCATGAAAGTTAAGCATTAAAGGAGTTGATGACGTTGCATCGTATGAGCTAGGTACATATAATACATATTCTCGATCAATACCATTGTGCTCTATTATTGTTGCGTTAGAATTAAAGTAACAGTTTTCTTGAGATTTCTCATTGTCATCATTACTGTTTTTGCAACTACTAATGATGATTATAGCTATTAAAAAGAACCAATTTAGTTTTTTCATCTTAATTTTTTAATTTCTATTTACCCACTAAAATATTAATTTTTAAGATCATAAAAAATATAAAGTTGGAGTTTAATGTTTTTTATTTATCTCAGTAAAATCCTTTTGATAAGTTAACAGTTTGTATTTTAATCATCAGTTCGATTTTCTTCTAAACTCAGAAATTGATTAATGTTTGTCTTTAAATCAGAAATCATTTTATTTATTTCTTCATCTTTTGAGTTTCTTATAAAATTTTTAGTTGCGCTATTTTGAATTATGTTACCTTCTTTAAGAAAAACAATTTCATCAGCTATATCAATTGCATCAAAAATATCATGAGTTATAAAAACTAATGTAATGCCAACTTGTTTAGTTATTTTAGAAATTTCTTTTCTTAATTTCGATTTTAAAGCGAGATCAAGATTACTAAATGGTTCGTCTAATAATAAAAGTTTAGGCTCTAGTGCCAAAGTTCTTGCAATTGCAACTCTTTGTTCTTGACCACCACTTAATTCTGATGGATAAGATTTAGCATATGCTTTCATTTGTATTAAACTTAGCATATCTAGAATCTTTTCTTTCTTATTTTCTTTTAAGCCAAATCCAATATTTTCTTCAACAGTTAAGTGAGGGAACAGTGCATAATCTTGAAATACCATTCCAACTTTTCGCTCTTTTGGTAAAGATATTTTTTCATCATTACTAACTATTTTTTTATCAATAATTATTGAACCAGTATTGGGGCGTTCTAAACCAGCAATAAGTCTTAGTAATGTTGTTTTACCACTACCACTTTCGCCAACAATAGCACACACCTTTCCTTTTGTTAAAGAAAAACTACAATTTTGTAATGCATATTTTTTTCCGTTATAAGATTTTGAAAGATTTTTTATTTCTAAAATTTCACTCATTTTTTTCTTTAATTTTTAAGAGATACATTACTATTATAATTATAAGAATTAATACTAAAGCAGGTAATGCTGCTTCAGCAACTCTCTCGTCTTCAGCATACGCATATGCTGTTATAGAAAGCGTTTCTAAATTGTAGGGTTTTAAAATTAAAGTTAAAGGGAGTTCTTTTAAAACATCTATAAATACCAATAAAAAACAACTAATTATTGTGTTTTTTAGCAGAGGTAATTCTATTTTTATTAATGTCGTTAATTTTTTAATCCCCAATAAATAAGAGGATTCAGGTAAATGTTTTCCGATTTTTAAACTACTTGCTTCCATAGGATTGTATGCAACCGATAAAAAACGAAAGATATACGCATAAATTAAAATAATACTACTGCCGTAAAACAGATAACTAATATTCATTTGAAGAGTATCACTAAAAAAATTTATTATAGATTGACTACTTCTTATAATTCCAATTCCTATTATTGCTCCAGGAATAACATAACCTACAGTAGCTACATTTTTAAAGATATTGATTTTATGTATGTTGTTCCACTTTGAAAAATAAATTAAAAAAATAGCGAAAATTACTGTAATTAATGCTGCAGCAAGTCCAATACCAAAACTTTGAAGAGCTATCCATAATAAATCAACAGTAAACATACTATTAAATGTTATGTATGCCCATTTTAATAATTGAATTATCGGTAGTATAAAACCAAAAAGAATGGGAATACATAACAATGCTAAATAAAGTATTTTTTTACCTCCTGTTAGTTTTTTTCTATCTCTATTATTTTCTTCTAGTTTGTTACCTGTTACAGCGTAAGATTTTTTTCTTCTTTGCCAAAGAACAAAACTGCTAATTAAAAATACCATAACAACCAATAAAGCAGATAAATATATTGCTGATTGCAAGTCTTCTAGCATGGTCCAACTTCTAAAAATACCAGTTGTAAATGTATTTATTCCATAATATTTTGCTGCGCCATAATCATTTAGAACTTCCATGAAAACTAAAAATAGTCCACCAATTATTGCAGGAGAGGCTAGGGGTAAGGCAATTGAGAAAAAATATCTTTTGTTTGATACACCTAATAGCATAGAGCTTTCATAAATACTTTTTGGTAAACTGAGAAACATAACTCTAGTACTGGCATAAACATAAGGGAATAGAGAAATACTTAGAACCCAAATTAAACCGTAGATATTCATAAAATCAATTTTTTGAATTGAAAATCCAAATTGATTTAGTAATCTAATTAAAGTTCCTCCATTGTCGAATAAACCAACATAGGCATATGCCATTATGTAAGAAGGAATTGCTAGAGGTAAAAAAAGTAATTTTTCTATGGGTTTACGAAAAGGAATGTTGTATCTACTTACAATCCAAGCTGAGGAAGTGCCTATAATAAAAGTTAATATTCCAGATCCAATAATTAGATAAATAGAGTTTTTAACGTAGTCAACTAAAAAATAAGAAACAATATGTTCCCACATTTCTCCTACTCCAAAAAACAAATAAATTAAAATGGAAAATAGGGGTATTGCTATAAATAAAGCAATGGCCATTGTAAACAACGACCATTGACTAAAATCTCTTTTTAAATGTTTAAATCTATTCTGCATTTGGTCCTTTATCCCAAGCAACTTCGTCAAAAACTATTACAGCTTCTTTATTTAATTCCCCTAATTTAGATAAAGGTAGTTTATCTTCTTTAAAAGTACCCCAAGAATTTAAAAGTTCAGATGATGACGCATTCGGGTTTACTGGATATTCATAATTTGCATTTGCAAAAATCTCTTGAACTTCTTTGCTAGATAAATACTCTATAAATTTAATTGCTGCCTCTTTGTTAGGAGCATATTTTGCAACTCCAATTCCACTTACATTAATGTGAGTTCCTCTATTATTTTGATTTGGGAAAAATACACCTACAGCATTACCTGCTTTTACTTCTAAAGAATCTTTAGAGTTAATTAACTTCCCAAGATAGTATGTATTAATAATTCCGATTTCACCTTCTCCTGCTAAAATTGCTTTAACTTGGTCTCTATCGTTTCCTTTAGGTTTTCTTGCAAAGTTTTCGACTAAGCCACTTGCCCAACTTTTAGCCTCTTCACTTCCGTCATTTGCTATTATAGATGCTAAAAGTGATTGATTATAAATATTTGTAGAGGTACGGATTAATATTTTTTTCTTCCATTTATCATCAGTTAAAGCTTCATAAGTAGATAAATCTTCTGGGTTAACTTTGTTTTTATCATAAACAATTACACGAGCTCTTTTCGTTAAGCCAAACCAATTGTTATCTTCGTCTTTTAAATGATTAGGAATGTTTTTTTCTAATATTTCAGATGTTGCATTTTGCAGTAACCCTTTTTGCTTTGCTCTTACCAATCTTCCAGCATCTACAGTAATTAATAAATCTGCACGAGATTTTTCTCCTTCAATTTCCATTTTTTGGATAAGTTCATCTGCATTTGCTTTTACCACATTAACTTTTATACCACTCTCTTTTTCAAATTTTTCAAAAATTAGTTTATCAGAATCGTAGTGTCTGTGTGTATATAAGGTAATTTCTTTATTCTCAGTTTCTTTCTTTTTTGTATTTGTACAAGAGGTTATTAGTATAAAACTAAAAAAGATTAATAGGTACTTATTAAGCATAGTGTTGTTGTTTTTTATTTTAAAGCAAATATACTATTTATATTAAATCTAAATAGCCAGTCGTGCAGATTTGCGTTTAAAATTTATAGTGTAATATTTATTTGAATAATTTCAAATTTATGAAATTATTACTTAAATATTTGTTAAACATAAGTAGGGCAGGAATTATTAAAATTAGAAAGAACCAGTACCAATTATTAGTTTTTGAATTAAATACATAAGCTTCATCACCTTTTTTGGTTTTAAATGAAATGATCTTCTTACCAATAATGACTTTATTATAATTAATTTGATTTTTATGAACGTTAAACATCATCGTGTTTGTAATTTCAAATAAATCGCTTCCTGTAAAAGTGATTTTATAATTATTTTGATGAGAATGGCCTTTTAAAACTATCGTTTTAAAATTTATCAAATTTCAAAAAGATTAATAATTTATATATTTTTTACAAATTATCCATCAAATTATTTTCGATGTTATTTATTTAATGCTAAATCTTCTTCTTTGCTTAGTAATCTTGAATGAATAATAAACCTCACACCCAAAGGAATCTCAAGAGAAAAACTAGCACCTCTTCCTTCGGTTACATCAACTGTTAAATGAGTATGTTTCCAGTATTTAAATTGATCTTTATCTATATAATAACTTATACCTTCTAATTTACCTAATAGAACGTCATTATCATCTAAATACATTTCATATTTTTCAAAAAGCATGGGAGAAGATCCATCACAGCAACCCCCACTCTGATGAAATATTAATTCACCATATTTTTTCTTTAATAGATTCAGTACCTCGATTGCCTTTTCAGATATTGCTACTCTAGAATAATACATATACACAAGTAAGAAGATAAATTATTAATTTGAATAAATCTGGTTTTTCGCTATTTTTAAAATGTTAAATATTATAAATTAAAAGAAACCTAATTTGTTTTTATCATAAGAGATAAGCATATTTTTATTTTGTCTGTAATGATTTAGCATCATTAAGTGTGTTTCTCTTCCAAACCCAGACTTCTTATAGCCTCCAAAAGGGGCATGAGCAGGATATGCATGGTAGCAATTTACCCAAACCCTACCAGCTTTAATGGCTCTAGGAATTTGATATAGTTGGTGAGCATCTCTTGACCAGACTCCTGCTCCCAAACCATATAAAGTATTATTTGCAATTTCTATTGCATCTGCCTCGTCTTTAAATTTTGTTACACAAGCTATAGGACCAAAAATTTCTTCTTGAAAAACTCTCATTTTATTATGGCCTTCTAATATTGTAGGTTGTATATAAAAACCATCACTAAAATTACCCCCTAGCTTAGCAATTCCACCTCCGCACAATACCTTAGCGCCTTCATCTCTTCCGATTTTGATGTATGATAATATTTTTTCATATTGATCATTAGAAGCTTGTGCTCCAATCATTGTGTTTATTTCGTAAGGATTTTGCTGAATAATTGCCTTTGTTCTAGCAATAACACGCTCCATAAATTTATCATAAATATCTTCTTGTACTAATATTCTTGAAGGGCAGGTGCAAACTTCTCCTTGGTTAAAAGCAAATAATACAGCTCCTTCAATAGCTTTATCTAAATAGGCATCGTCTTCGTTCATAACAGAATTGAAGAATATGTTTGGGGATTTACCCCCTAGCTCCATTGTTACGGGGTTTAAATTCTTAGAAGCATATTGCATAATCAGTTGTCCTGTAGTTGTTTCTCCTGTAAAAGCCACTTTGTCTACACGAGAACTTGATGCTAAGGGTTTGCCTGCTTCTGGGCCAAAACCGTGGATAATATTAATTACACCAGGGGGAAAAATATCTGCTATTTTTTCCATTAATAATGTAGCTGTTGAAGGGGTTTGTTCTGCGGGTTTTAAAATGACACAATTTCCTGCAGCTAATGCCGGAGGTAATTTCCAAGAAAGCATTAATAATGGAAAATTCCAAGGTATAATTTGGGCCACAACACCAAGAGGTTCTTTAATATTTATTGAAATTGTGTTTCTATCTAATTCAGTTGCGGTGCCTTCTTCGGCACGAATACATGCAGCAAAATATCGCCAATGGTCAATAGAAAGAGGTATGTCAGCATTTAGGGTCTCACGAATAGGTTTTCCATTATCACATGTTTCCACTAAAGCAAATTCTTCTATATTATCTTCAATAATATCAGCCACTTTATTTAATAAACTAGCGCGTTCTGTTGCAGAAGTGTTCCCCCAAAGTTCTTTTGCAGAATTTGCTGCATCTAAAGCTAATTCGATATCTTCTTTTTGAGATCTTGGATATTTAGCAATGAGACTATTGTCGATAGGAGATCTATTTTCGAAAAATTGACCATTACTAGGAGGTATAAACTTCCCGTTAATAAAATTATTATATTTTTCTTTAAATTTTGGCCTTGAGTAACTCATATTTAATTCATGATTGTTTGCAAATTTTTAGATATTATTTTCTTTAAATTTCGATTAAACGATTATCTTATAAAATCTGCTGATTAATGATTTTGTGTTTAATTAGTTTTAACATTATTATTGTTAAATTTAGTTTTATATTGAACATAAAATATATCACACATGAAATGTGATTTTTTGAAGTCTGAAATTATTTTAACCAATTTATCTGTAACATTTAAACATATCTTACCTGCTTGCTGAATTTACTGTTAAATCAAGGTGTTTTCCTTAAGAAATTAGACTAGAGGTCTTAAAAACTAGACAAACAAAAGGTTTGCAATAATTTGAGTTTTTTAATAAAATAAATTTTTTCGAAAGAAGATTTTATTCCATTCTTGATTTGTTAGAAAAAATCCATAAATCATTATAAATAGAATCTCAAAATCGTAAATCATCAAAAAATAATAACGACATATGTGTAAACATAAACCTAAAATAAGTAGTGTATTTCTAAATTTTTTATTCCATATTAGAATAGGAAATAATAGTTCAAATACAAGCGTAAAATAGGTTGAAAAAACAGTGAAAAACAAATTTTTAGAAAAAAAATAGTTAAAAGGACTATTATATCTTTCAAGGTTAAAAATATAATAATTAGCGACTCCATTGAACCACATATCTGAATGGATTTTATGAATAAATGAAGTAAAATAAACCAAACATAAATGAATCATAATTGAGTAGACGGCTAAGTTGCTAATGAAGTTCGATAATTTTTTTATGTTTACATTTTTATATTTTAGTCTATTTAATGAAAAATAGTCATAAGAGTTTGTAAAAAATAAATAGGAGCATAAGAGTAAATTACTTTTATCATTATTGTGTAAATAATTTAGTTCACCTTTAAAATAAATACAAATAATTAGCAGTAAAATTGTTAGTCTTTTCCCGAGGCCAAAAGCAAAGAGTAGCGATAAAGATATAATCAGAATTAATATAATGGGGATATTTAATAAAGTACAATCTAAAAAAGAAAATAGTTCAAGTATTGGGCTTTCTACTTCTATCACTCGTCCGAAGATTAATGAAATTGAGCTCCAATCTAAATATGTTTTTTTTATAATACGAAAACATATATATACTCTAAATATTGGTAGATAATTAGAGTAATAATTATTGTCACTTAAATAATCAATTATTCTTGAGACTTTTCCCATTTTTCAGTTTCTAAGTTGTAATAATTGCTAATAAAGAGCATATATTCTTTTCTTTTTGCGTCTATTTTATGCCTGTCTTTAAATTTTGGAAGCTCTTTTGCGCTTAATATTATCTGAACTTTTGCATCAGTTATACTTTTTAAAATTGCAATTTCTTTAGCATGTTTAATTAAGATTGTTAAATTTTGAGTTTCATGAAAATCAGAACTTACTTTCTCTACATATTTTTGAAAGCAATCTGAATTATTTAATGCAGTGTCACAATTTTGTTGAAATTTATAGATTTCATAATTTTTCTTTATTAAATCTGTAGTTGAAGTTGATATACTGTGAAGAGTTTGGTCTAAATTTGATAATCGATTATTAAAAAAATACCCCTTTTTTCTCTTTTTATGCAGTGTTTTAAAAACCTCATAATTCGTTATGTTTTCAGGTTTTTTTAAGTCAGTATACACATAATATAGCCTATCATCATAGTTCGGTGGAGGAGCAAAAAATTCCCATCTTTTAAAAAAGATTACATTCCAGGTTTTATATAGACTATAATTTTCGGCTATAGGCAAACTGCTCTCCGGTAGGTTGAAAAATAAAATAACACCCCACCAAAAAATAAAACAACCTAATATTAATATTTTTATTAGTTTCATTTTAAAATTTATACTCTAT
>JBELHK010000034.1:0-21771 GCA_042091415.1 Polaribacter sp.
TTGAATTTAATAAACACAAGCCTTTAACTTTATCAGCGAATTTTTCTGCAAAAGCGAGTGCAACATAGCCTCCTAAAGAATGACCTATTAACACAGATTTTCTTATTCTTAGGTGTTTTAAAATAGCTTCAAGAGTTTCAGCAAGGAGTTCCATAGTGTGCATATAACCAATACAGTCACTTTTACCGTGACCTAATAAATCTAAGGTAATAACTCTGTTTTTTTTAATGAGTTCAGGTTTAATAGCATCCCACATGCTAGAATTTTCTAAAAATCCGTGAATCAAAACAATTGCATTTCCTTTTCCTTCATCAGAATAGAAAATATTTGCATTTTTAAAAATGATTGATTTTTGCATCACACAAAAATATGTATATTTCAAGAATAAAATTGAAACGAAACATGAACAAGACAAAAGAAATTTGGATTGCTGGCTTTGCTCTTTTTTCGCTCTTTTTCGGAGCAGGAAATTTAATTTTACCTCCTTCTTTAGGCGTAAAGTCTGGATTAGATTGGTGGATTGTTGTTTTGGGCTTTGTTTTAACCGCTGTCACTATTCCTATTTTAGCAATTTTTGCGCATGCCAAATTACAAGGTACTTTATATGATTTTGGTAAAAAGGTATCTCCAATTTTTAGTGTTGTTTTTTGTTTTTTAATTTATTTAATCGCCATTGCAATTCCAGCACCAAGAACAGCTTCAGTGGTACACGAAATGACGATTCAGCCTTTTGTAAACTCAAATTCATTCATAACAAGTTCGATTTATTTTTTTTTGGTGTTTATTTTTGCTATAAATCGGAGTAGAATTATAAGTCTAATAGGTAAGTTTTTAACACCAATTATTGTTATTATTTTGTTGATAATCATTTCGATTACAGTAGTAAATTCTTCAGGAACGATTACTGAATCTACATTTAAAAATCCATTTATAGATGGCATTTTAGAAGGTTATCAAACTTTTGATGCTATTGGAGGAGTTGTGGTTGGTGCTGTAATTATAATTTCATTAAACTTAAGAGGTCACGAAACTTTTGAGGCAAAAAAAGAGATTATAACAAAAGCAGGAATTATTGCAGGAGTAGGTTTATTATTGATTTATGGGGGATTAATTTTGAGCGGTACAATTTTATCATCAACATTTACAGAAGAAGCTTCTAGAATAGAAATTTTGTCTGGTTTAAGTAAACAGTCTTTAGGTAATTTAGGTACTACTTTTTTAAGCGTTTTAGTGGCTGTTGCTTGTTTTACAACCGCAGTAGGAATTGTTACAGGAACTGCAGATTATATAAAAGGGATTTTTAATAACTCTCAAAAAGCTTACTTTATAACAGCTTTTGTTGGTTGTATGATTGGGATTATTATTGGAAGTTATAAGGTGGATTTTATTATCGATATTGCTGTGCCATCACTTATGTTTTTATACCCAATAACTATTGTGTTAATTTTGTTAAATGTTATTCCTGATCGATATGCATCTGAATTTGTATTTAGATGTGTTGTGTTGGTCACTTTTATTTTTAGCATTCCAGATTTTTTAGGATTTATAATTCCAAGAGAAAAATTAGAAGGTATCATAAGCGTAATCCCTTTAGCGGAGTTTAATTTAGGATGGGTTTTTCCTGCAGTACTAGTTTTTACAGTTTTAAATTTGAAAAACAGAAAAACTCTAAAGTTGAATAGTTAAAGTTTTCTAAACTTATCTTAAAATAGATGATATTGCAAAATTTTATTCGAAAACCTCTTTATAAAAACTGTATTTTTGTTTAACGATATTCAAATATGCTAAACTATTACTTATACAAAAACGAAAATTCTTTAGAATGGGTAACCTTTGTTCATGGTGCAGGAGGTAGTAGTTCAATTTGGTTTAAGCAGATTCGTGATTTTAAAAATAACTTTAATGTTTTAATTCTCGATTTACGAGGTCATGGAAACAGTAAGCCATCGTTAAAAGATACATTTAATCCGAAATATACTTTCGATTCTATTACTGATGATATTATTGAAGTACTCGATCATCTTAAAATTCAGTCCTCTCATTTCATTGGTATTTCTTTGGGTACAATTTTGATAAGAAACTTGGCTGAAAAAAGATCAGAATTAGTAAAGAGTATGATTTTAGGTGGCGCTGTTTTTAAGCTCAATACAAAGTCACAAATATTAATGCGTTTAGGTGTCGTTTTTAAATCAGTGATACCTTATATGATTTTATACAAGCTTTTTGCTTTTATTATAATGCCAAAAAAGAATCATAAAAAGTCACGATTGTTATTTGTAAATGAAGCTAAAAAATTATATCAAAAAGAATTTATAAGATGGTTTAAATTAGCTTCAGAAATTAATCCTTTATTACGTTTTTTTAGATCAAAAGATATAAGAATACCAACATTGTACGTTATGGGTTCAGAAGATCATTTATTTTTGCCATCTATTAAAGATATTGTTTCGAATCATATTAAGTCATCACTTTATGTTATTGAAAAGTGTGGCCATGTTGTAAATGTAGAACAACCTAAAGCATTTAACAATCAGTCTATCGGTTTTATAAAATCTTTAGCATAAAAAAAGCGAGTTTAAACTCGCTTCATTAAATTTTAACTATTCATCAAATCCTCAATTTCCTCAGCTTCGATGGGTATATTGCTCATCAAATTAAAAGGTTCTCCAGATTCTTGAACAACAACATCATCTTCTAATCGAATTCCAAAACCTTCATCAGGGATATAAATTCCGGGTTCAACAGTAAACACCATATTAGCTTTCATCGGTTCGTGTAATAAACCATAATCATGAGTATCTAAACCAATATGATGAGATGTTCCATGCATAAAATATTTTTTATACGCAGGCCATTTAGGATCTTCATTTTGTACATCAGCTTTATCTAATAAACCAAGCTTTAGTAATTCTGAAGTCATAATTTTACCAACTTCAACATGATATTCTTTCCATAAAACACCGGGTAAAAGTAGTTTGGTTGCTTCTTTTTTCACATGATTTACCGAATTGTATACTGCTTTTTGTCTTTTTGTAAATTTGCCATTTACAGGAACAGTTCTAGATAAATCACTTTTATAATTAGCGTATTCTGCAGCAATATCAAATAAAATTAAATCGCCGTCTTTACATTGTTGATTGTTTTCGATATAATGTAATACATTGGCGTTATTACCTGAAGCGATAATTGGTGTGTAAGCAAAACCTTTAGAACGGTTTTTCATGAATTCGTGAATTAATTCTGCTTCAATCTCGTATTCCCAAACTCCTGGTTTTATAAAGTTTAAAATGCGTCTAAACCCTTTTTCAGTAATGTTACAAGCGTGTTGCATTAAATCTAATTCAATTTGATCTTTTACAGATCTTATACCTTGTAAAATAGGGTTGCTTTTAGCTACAGTATGAGCAGGATACTTTGCAAGTAGCCATTTTGTAAATCTATCTTCCCTTGTTTCGGTTTCTACATTTGCCCTATAATGTTCGTTTGTATTTATGTAAAAAGTATCTGCATAAGTACTCATTTCGAACAATACTTTTTCTAAATCTTGCAACCAATAAATAGTTCTTATGCCACTTGTTTTTGTAGCGGCTTCTTTAGTCAATTTTTCACCTTCCCAAACCGCAATGTGTGCATTTGTTTCTCTTACAAAAAGAACTTCTCTTAAATCTTCATTTGGGCAATCAGGAAATAATAATAAAATACTTTCTTCTTGATCTACACCACTTAAGTAAAAAATATCTCGATGTTGTTCAAACGGCAAAGTACTATCTGCACTTACAGGATATATATCATTAGAATTAAAAAAAGCAATACTTTTCGGCTTCATTTGAGCCATGAAGTTTTTTCGATTTTTAATAAAAAGCGCTGAATTTATTGATTGATATTTCATAAGATTGTTCTATTTAAGAAACAAATGTACCAATAAAATATACCAAAAAAAATAAGTTGAAAACGACTGTTAATTTTATATGTTATTTTTTATTTCTAAAGGAGCTGCTTTTTTTCTTGTCTTTAAAATGGGGCTTTCTTTTTGGTTTATTCTGTTTTGAATTAGTTGAGTTTCCTCCCTTTTTCTTCTTCCCAAAAGAACTTTTACTTTGTGTTGCAGCTCTTTTTGGAGGAGCTGTATCTGTAGGTTCAAAGCCTTCTACAATTATAGATTTTAATTTCTCTTTTAAAAGTTTTTCAATTTCATTTTGATATTCAGTTTCTTCACTACAAACTAATGAGATTGCTTCGCCTTCTGCACCAGCTCTTCCTGTTCTTCCAATTCTGTGAACATAATCTTCAGGAACATTTGGTAATTCATAATTTATAACATGAGGTAATAGAGGGATGTCTAATCCTCGTGCAGCAATATCTGTTGCAACTAATATTTTTACAGTTTTTTCTTTAAAGTTTTTCAAGGCTTTAGTTCTCGCTCCTTGGCTTTTATTTCCATGAATTGCAGCAGCGGATATTTTTGCTTTTATTAACTTTTCAGTTAACTTATTTGCCCCGTGTTTAGTTCTTGTAAAGATTAATACTTGTTGCCAGTTATTGTCTTTTATTAGTTTAACTGTAAACTCGGTTTTTCTTTTTTTATCAACTTTAAATACACTGTGTTTTACTTTTTTTGCCGTTGTATTTTGAGGAGCCGTTTCTACAGAAATAGGGTTGTTTAAAATGCCTTGTGCTAATTTTTTAATCTCTTTAGAAAATGTAGCAGAAAACAATAAATTTTGACGCTTACTAGGTAATAGATTTATAATTTTATTTAAATCTCTTGCAAACCCCATATCCAACATTCTGTCTGCTTCATCTAAAATTAATACATCCACTCTTTTAAAAGATACAGCCTTTTTATCATGAAGGTCTAATAATCTTCCTGGTGTGGCAACTAAAATATCAACACCTTTTCTTAAAGTAGCAACCTGTGAGGCGGGTTTTACTCCTCCAAAAACAACTGTAGATTTAATATTTACATATTTACTATAATCTCTTACGTTATCATATACTTGAGCTGCTAATTCTCTAGTTGGTGTTAAAACCAAAGCTCTTAGAGGTCTATATTTAGGGTTTTTGGTGTCTGATAGATACTGTAAAACAGGTAACGTGAACCCCGCTGTTTTTCCTGTTCCTGTTTGCGCAGAGGCTAAAACATCTTTACCGTTTAAAATATGTGGAATAGCTTTTTCTTGAATAGGAGAAGGGGTATTATAACCTTTTTCTTTTACCGCTTTTAAAAAAGGAGCAGATAAACCTAAGTCTTTAAATGACATCTAATTGTTTTTAATTAAAACAGTGACTTGTTTTATTTCGTTGCAAATGTACACCCTTTAATTTTGAAACGGACTTGGTAGATTTTTGATGAATAGAAAAAAATAAAATTAAAATTTTGAGTTGTGTCTCATTTGTGAAGTTTTCGATCATATGTAAATCTTATAAACTACGTATGCTAGGCTTACTTTTTAATTTATTTTTAAGAAAACAAGAACCGTTTTTGCGTTGTGAAAATTTAATTATATGATTATAGTATTGCTAACTATTTGTTGTTTGCTAATCACATTAAATAAAAATTAACACTAAATGTTAAAATAAATTTCTAAAAACTAATATTTTAGAGCTTTTATTTTTTAACCATATTTATGATTTCTACTAAGTATTATAATTTATTTTTTTGTGCTTTTTTAACTTTCAGTCTATTTTCTCAAAAAGCGACAGAATCAGCTAAGATTCAAAATTCTTTAATTGACAAAAAACAATTACAAGAAAAATCAATCGTAAAAAATGTCGACTTTCAAAATATTGGGCCAACAATTATGAGTGGTAGAGTTGCAGATGTTGATGTTAATCCAAAAAACCCTGAAGAGTTTTATGTTGGTTATGCTTCCGGAGGTTTGTGGTACACAAAAAATAACGGAACAACTTTTACGCCTGTTTTAGATAATTCTCCGACTCAGAATGTTGGTGATATTGCTGTAGATTGGAAATCAGGAACAATTTGGGTAGGTACAGGAGAAAAAAACTCATCAAGATCAAGTTATGCGGGAATTGGGATGTTAAAATCTAAAGATAAAGGGAAAACTTGGGAAAATGTCGGGTTATTAGATTCTCATCATATAAGTAGAATTTTAATTAACCCTGAAAATTCTGAAGAAGTTATTGTGGCTGTAATTGGGCACTTGTATTCCGCAAACGAAGAAAGAGGTATTTTTAAAACAACAGACGGTGGAGAAACTTGGAAGAAAACGTTGTTTATCAATAAAGATACCGGAATCATTGATGTACAAGCAGCTCCTGAAAACTTTGAAGTAATGTATGCTGCATCTTGGGAAAGAGAACGAAAAGCATGGAACTTTAAAGGAAGTGGAAAAAACTCTGCGATATACAAAAGTACGGACGCTGGTACTTCTTGGAAAAAAATATCTGAAAACAATGGTTTTCCAGAGGGAAGTGGCGTTGGAAGAATTGGGCTTGCAGTATTTAATGAAAATACGGTATATGCGTTACATGACAATCAATTTAGAAGAAAGAAAAAGCAAAAGACAGTTTCTTCTGAGCTTTTAACCAAAGATGATTTCAAAAATATGTCTTCTGAAGAACTTTTAAATCTTTCTGATAAAAAGCTAAATGAATACCTAAAAAATAACGGATTTCAAGAAAAATATAGAGCTGAAAACGTAAAACAAATGGTAAGAGTAGGTACTGTAAAACCTGTTGATTTAGCAAAATATTTAGAAAATGCAAACTCCTTATTATTTGATACTCCCGTTATTGGAGCAGAGGTTTTTAAAACAAATAATGGAGGAAAGTCTTGGAAAAAAACACATAAAGATTTTATTGATGGACTTTATTATTCTTATGGATATTATTTTGGAGAAATTAGAGTTGATGCCATTGATGAAAAAGCAATCTATATTCTTGGAGTCCCAATTTTAAAATCAAAAGATGGAGGTAAATCATTTACCTCAATTAGTAGAGAAAATGTGCATTCAGATCATCAAGCTTTATGGGTAAATCCAAATAAAAAAGGCCATTTATTAAATGGTAATGATGGCGGTTTAAATCTATCTTATGATGATGGAGAAAGTTGGATAAAACTTAACAACCCTGCAGTAGGTCAATTTTATTCGGTTTATGCAGATAATCAAGAAAACTATAAAGTTTATGGTGGTTTGCAAGATAATGGAGTTTGGGTTGCAGATCATACAGCTACAATGGATAAAAGATGGCATCAATCTGGTCAAAATCCATATACCTCAATTATGGGTGGTGATGGTATGCAAGTGCAAGTTGATGATAGAAATCCTAATATCGTTTATACAGGATATCAGTTTGGAAATTATTTCAGGATTGATAGAAAAGGTAAAAGTAAATACATTCAACCAAAGCATAGTTTAGGCGAAAACCCTTATAGATTTAATTGGCAAACTCCAATTTTACTATCTAAACACAATCAAGACATCTTGTATTTAGGCGGAAATAAATTACATCGTTCAATGAATAAAGGTGATGATTGGGATACAATTTCAGACGATTTAACATCAGGAGGTAAAAAAGGGAATGTGGCTTACGGAACTTTAACAACCATATCAGAAAGTCCTTTTCAATTTGGGCTACTTTATGTTGGTTCAGATGATGGGCTCGTTCATGTATCAAAAAATGGAGGAGCAAGTTGGTCAAAAATATCAACGACTTTTCCTAAAAACTTATGGGTTTCTAGAGTCGTTGCATCATCACATAAAAAAGAGAGAGTATATGTAACATTAAATGGTTATAGATTTGATGATTTTACACCATATGTATATATGTCAGATAATTATGGCGAAACTTGGCAAAGAATTGATAAAAATATACCAACATCACCAGTGAATGTCATAAAAGAAGATCCTGTAAACGAAAACCTTCTTTATTTAGGTACGGATAATGGTTTGTATATTTCTTTAAATAGAGGAGAATCTTGGGAGGTTTTCTCAAAAAATTTACCCAATGTTGCTGTTCATGATTTGGTAATTCAATCTAAAGCGAAACACTTAGTTATTGGAACTCACGGAAGAAGTTTATATAAAGCAGACATATCTAACTTACAATTACTTAATGCTGAAAACTTAAAGAAAGAAACTCATTTATTCTCAATTCAATCAATCAAGAAAAGAAGTAATTGGGGGAGTAAAAGAAGTACTTGGGCCAACACAGTTACTCCAGAAATTAAAGTGCCATTTTATTTAAGTTCAAGTAAAAAAGTAGTGGTTGATATTTATTCTGATGAGATTAAAGTAAACTCATTTTCGGTTGATGCAGATAAAGGATATAATATTTTTAAGTACGATGCCTCTTTTTCAAAAAAAGGATGGAAAGCATTTAAAAAGTCAAATAAAGAAAAGGATGTTTCAGCTTCTAAAAATGGTGTTTATTATTTACTTAAAGGTAATTATACTGTTAAAATTGGAGATTCTTCTTCAAGTTTTGAGGTTAAATAAGCTGTTAGAAATCATTGTCTAAAAAAGACTTAAATGAAAGATGAAAATGAGTTAGGTGATGATTTATAGCAAGTCGAAATCTTAACTATTATGATTTATTAAAGTTTTTATACTCAAGTATCTTAATGAAAATCATTATTTATAGCAAACTTCTTTTTTTAATTAAGTTGAATGATATTTTATTTATTTAAAATAGTTCTAAATACAAACGAAAACGTTGTAAATTCTTTGTAAGACATCTCTTTAAGATGTATTTTTGCACTTAAAATTTTAACCAATTATATAATGATCGGATTTTTTAAATCTTCGATAGGAAGAAAGGTTTCAATGGCGCTTTCTGCCTTTTTTTTAATGATATTCCTATTGCAGCACTTAACAATTAACATGATGTCTGTTTTTAGTGCTGATTTATTTAACGAGGTATCCCATTTTATGGGAACAAATCCCTTAGTTCAATTTGCATTGCAACCAATTTTAATATTCGGTGTAGTTTTTCATTTTGTTATGGGTTTCATCCTTGAAATAAAAAACAACAAAGCAAGAAACGTATCTTATTCAAAGAATAACGGAGCTGCAAATTCTTCATGGATGAGTAGAAATATGATTTGGAGCGGACTTGCAATATTATCGTTTATTGTTCTTCATTTTATAGATTTTTGGTTTCCAGAAATCAACACAAAATTTATACAAGGAGATTGGTCTGGTTTACATAACGGAGAATTTAGATATTTTCATGAATTACAAGAAAAGTTTGTAAGCCCACTAAGAGTAGCTGCTTATGTAAGTGCATTCGTTTTCTTAGGTCTTCACTTAGCTCATGGTTTTACATCGGCTTTCCAATCTGTTGGTGCAGCATCTCTAAGAAAAAAACTAGATTCATTCGGTAAAATTTATGCTACTTTAATTCCTTTAGGGTTTATAATTGTAGCCTTATATCATCACTTAAATCATAACCATTAATCTTAATAAACTATGGCTTTAGAATCAAAAGTGCCTCAAGGTCCATTAAAAGATAAGTGGACAGATTATAAAAATAAAATTAACCTTGTAAATCCTGCAAATAAAAGACATATCGATGTTATTGTTGTAGGTACAGGTCTTGCAGGAGGTTCTGCCTCAGCAACTTTAGCAGAATTAGGGTACAATGTAAAAGCATTTGCTTACCAAGATTCTCCAAGAAGAGCGCACTCTATTGCTGCTCAAGGAGGAATTAACGCTGCAAAGAATTATCAAGGAGATGGAGATTCAACTTACAGATTGTTTTACGACACTGTAAAAGGAGGAGATTATCGTTCTCGTGAAGCAAATGTATATCGTTTAGCAGAAGTATCTGCAAATATAATTGATCAATGTGTTGCACAAGGTGTTCCTTTTGCACGTGATTATGGAGGTTTACTAGACAATCGTTCTTTTGGAGGAGTTTTAGTTTCAAGAACTTTCTACGCAAAAGGGCAAACAGGTCAACAGCTATTATTAGGTGCATATTCTGCGATGAACAGACAAATTGCAAGAGGTAAGATAGAAATGTTTAACAGACATGAAATGTTAGACCTTGTTATTGTTGATGGAAAAGCAAGAGGTATTATTGCACGTAATTTAGTTACAGGTGAAATTGAAAGACATTCTGCACATGCGGTTGTAGTTGCTTCTGGAGGTTATGGAAATGTTTATTTCTTATCTACGAACGCAATGGGATCAAATGTTACTGCAGCTTGGAAAATTCATAAAAAAGGAGCTTATTTCGCAAATCCTTGTTACACACAAATTCATCCAACTTGTATTCCAAGATCAGGAGATTATCAATCGAAATTAACATTGATGTCAGAATCATTAAGAAACGACGGACGTATTTGGGTGCCTAAGAATCTAGATGATGTTAAAGCAATACGTGAAGGGAGAAAAAGACCAACAGATCTTTCTGAAGACGAAAGAGATTACTATTTAGAAAGACGTTATCCTGCATTCGGTAATTTAGTACCAAGAGATGTAGCATCTAGAGCAGCAAAAGAGCGCTGTGATGCAGGGCATGGTGTTAACGCAACAGGAGAGGCTGTTTATTTAGATTTTGCATCTGCTATTACAAGATACGGTAAAGAACAAGCAAAAATTCAAAATATTTCAAATCCTTCTGAAGCAAAAGTTTACGAATTAGGGCAAAAAATCGTAGAAGCAAAATACGGTAACCTATTTCAGATGTATGAGAAAATTGTTGACGAAAATCCTTATGAAACTCCAATGATGATTTATCCAGCGGTACATTATACAATGGGAGGTGTTTGGGTTGATTACAACCTAATGACTACAGTTCCTGGATGTTATGCGATTGGTGAAGCAAATTTCTCAGATCATGGGGCAAACAGGTTAGGAGCTTCTGCCTTAATGCAAGGTTTAGCTGATGGTTATTTTGTTTTACCTTATACGATTGGTGATTATTTAGCTGATGACATTAGAACAGGAACAATATCTACCGAAACTAAAGAATTTGATGATGCAGAAAAAGCAGTAAAAGAAAGGATCAAGTTTTTTGTTGATAATAAAGGAAAAAACTCTGTAGATTATTACCACAAAAAATTAGGGAAAATAATGTGGGATAAATGTGGAATGTCTAGAAATCAAGAAGGATTAAAAGAAGCGATTCAAGAAATCTCTGAATTAAGAAAAGATTTTTGGAAAAATGTTTCTGTTCCTGGAGGAGATAAAGAGTATAATGAAGAATTAGCTAAAGCAGGTAGAGTAGCAGATTTCCTAGAATTAGGAGAATTGTTTGCTAAAGATGCTTTAGAAAGAGAAGAATCTGCAGGAGGACATTTTAGAGAAGAATATCAAACAGCAGAAGGAGAAGCAAAAAGATTAAAAGAATATCAGTTCGTTTCTGCTTGGGAATACAAAGGAGAACCAAAAGATGCTATTTTGCATAAAGAGCCTCTAGAGTATGAAAACATAGAAGTGAAAGAAAGAAGTTATAAATAGAAAGACAATATGAATTTAACACTTAAAATTTGGAGACAAAAAGACGCTAATTCAAAGGGTCAAATGGTAGATTACAAAGTGACTGAAATTTCAGAACATATGTCTTTTTTAGAAATGATAGATGTTTTAAATGAAGGTTTAGTCTCAAAAGGAGAGGAGCCTGTTGCTTTCGATCATGATTGTAGAGAAGGAATATGTGGTATGTGTTCAATGTTTATTAACGGAGAAGCACACGGGCCAGATAGAAGAGTTACTACTTGTCAATTACACATGAGAATGTTTAAAGATGGAGATACAATTACAATTGAACCTTGGAGAGCAGCTGCTTTTCCGGTAATCAAAGATTTAGTTGTAGATCGTTCAGCTTTTGATAGAATTCAGCATGCAGGAGGTTATATTTCTGTGAATACATCAGGTAATACTCAAGATGCAAATGCTACTCCAATATCAAAATATGCAGCAGATACGGCAATGGATGCCGCAACATGTATCGGTTGTGGAGCATGTGTGGCTTCTTGTAAAAATAGTTCTGCAATGCTATTTGTTGGGGCAAAAGTTTCTCAATATGCATTACTTCCTCAAGGACAAGTTGAAGCAGCAGACAGAGTTAGAAACATGGTAGCTCAAATGGATTTAGAAGGTTTCGGAAACTGTACAAATACAGGAGCTTGTGAAGTAGAATGCCCTAAGGGAATTTCTTTAGATAACATTGCAAGAATGAATAGAGAATTGATGAAAGCGTCGATTTAGTATTTATTTTAAAATAGAATAAAAAAGGCTGTAAATTTTTTTACAGCCTTTTTTATTAAAATGTTATTTCCTCCCAAAATCAGCAGGTATTTCTCCCCAAGCTTTTGTTTCCCATTTTATAATCGGATTTTCAAAGCTGTTATTTTTAAGCCAATTTTCAGCTCTTTTTATCAATTCAAGTAAGTCTTTATTTGAAGCATCAAAACGGACGTTTGTTTTACATTTCTTTTGTTTTATCCAGCTCATCGCAATTTTAGAATCTGAATAAATTGGTATGTTCTCTTTGTTTTTACTCTTTAAAAGTGCAATTCCATGAACTAAAGCTAAAAATTCACCAATATTATTCGTCCCTTTTTGGTATGGACCTTTTCTAAAAATCTCTTTTTTATTATGTGTTAAAACTCCTCTATATTCTAATTTACCAGGATTTCCAGAACAGGCAGCGTCTACAGATATACTCTCTAAATTTGGCTTGCCGTATTTTTCTTTTTCAATTTGAGATAGTTGGATTGTTTTGGTGTTTTTTCCCTTGTAGTCTTTATATGTTTTAGTTAATGCAATTTCTGCCTCATCTAAACTGACAAAAGATTTATATTGAGCGCCTTCAAAACCATCAACCTGTCTTTTGCATGCATTCCAAGAAGAATAAACTCCTGGTTTTTTACCTTTCCAAACAACGTAAAACTTTTTTTTAGGCATTATTTAATATTACTTTCTCAATTACTTTTGGAAAATGTTCTTGTTCTAGTAAGTGAATTTTTTCAGCAATAGTTTCAGGAGTGTCTTTTTCAGTTAAGTTTGTTTTTGCCTGAAATATAATTGCTCCTTCATCATAATTCTCATTTACGTAATGAATTGTAATACCAGTTTTCATTTCTTTATTCAGAAAAACAGCATTATGCACATTCATCCCGTACATTCCTTTACCTCCATATTTTGGTAATAATGCAGGGTGAATATTTATAATTTTTTTTGGATAAGCATCAATGAATGTTTTAGGTATTTTCAATAGAAAACCAGCTAAAATTATGTAATCAATATTTCCTTTTAAGCTATTTAACACCTTGTTTGATTCTGTAAAATCATTTTTATTGAAGTACAAACACTCTATATTTAGCCTCTTACATCTCTCAAAGACCTTAGCGTTTTTTCTATTACAGAGAACTTTGCTAACTAAGATATTCTCTTTTTTACCGAAATATTTTATAATGTTTTCTGCATTTGATCCTGATCCAGAGGCAAAAACAACAATTCGTGTCATATTTTAAATTTCTACAACTACAAAAAAAAGAATAATTATTAATAAAACGAAGGGTTTTTGACGAACAGTTTATTCTTTTTTAATTATATTTAAAATCATTTTGTGTAAAAATTAGAAATAATTAATAAGATTTGTATTTTTGCCCCGATTTAAATTTTAAAAAAATAGAAAATTATGTCAGACATTGCATCAAGAGTAAAAGCGATTATCGTTGATAAATTAGGAGTTGACGATAACGAAGTAACATCAGAAGCTAGCTTCACAAACGATTTAGGAGCAGATTCTTTAGATACTGTTGAGTTAATTATGGAATTCGAAAAAGAATTTGATATTCAAATTCCAGATGATCAAGCAGAAAATATTGGAACTGTTGGTCAAGCTGTTAGCTACATTGAAGAAGCAAAAAAATAAGTAATATTTATATGCAATTAAAACGAGTAGTAGTTACTGGACTTGGCGCATTAACGCCTATAGGTAATAATATAGAAGAGTATTGGAATGCTTTAATTAACGGAGTTAGTGGAGCAGCACCTATCACACACTTTGATGCTGCCAAGTTCAAAACTCGTTTTGCATGTGAATTGAAGAATTTTACAGCAACTGATTTTATAAACAGAAAAGATGCTCGTAAAATGGATAAATTTGCCCAGTATGCAATGGTTGCTTCAGATGAAGCGATTGCCGATTCTGGTTTAGATTTAGAAAAAATTAACAAATTACGCGTTGGCGTAATTTGGGGAGCAGGAATCGGAGGTTTGGAAACGTTTCAAAACGAAGCCATTAATTTTGGTGCTGGTGATGGAACTCCACGTTTTAATCCATTTTTTATCCCAAAAATGATTGCAGATATTGCTCCTGGAAATATTTCCATTAAAAATGGATTTATGGGGCCAAATTATACAACCGTATCTGCATGTGCATCATCAGCAAATGCTATGATTGATGCTTTAAATTACTTACGTTTAGGACATTGTGATGTTATTGTAACAGGAGGTTCAGAAGCTGCTGTAACACAAGCTGGTGTTGGTGGTTTTAATGCGATGAAAGCATTATCTGAAAGAAATGAAAGTCCTGAAACAGCATCTAGGCCGTTTGATGCAGAACGTGATGGTTTTGTTTTAGGTGAAGGTGCGGGCGCTATTGTTCTTGAAGAATACGAACACGCAAAAGCCAGAGGTGCTAAAATCTATGCAGAAGTAATTGGAGGCGGAATGTCTTCTGATGCATATCACATGACAGCTCCACATCCAGAAGGAATAGGTGTGATTGCAGTAATGAAAAACTGCTTAGAAAATTCAGGAATAAACCCTGAAGACGTAGATCATATTAATACTCACGGAACTTCAACTCCTTTAGGTGACGTTGCTGAATTAAAAGCGATTTCTAGTGTTTTTGGTAGCCATGCAAAAAATATAAATATTAACTCTACAAAATCAATGACAGGTCATTTGTTGGGAGCTGCAGGAGCTATTGAAGCGATTGCTTCGATATTAGCAATGGAGCATGGAATTATTCCACCAACAATTAATCATTCTAAAGTAGATGAAAATATAAACCCTGAATTAAACTTAACACTCAACAAACCTCAAAAAAGAGATGTTAAAATAGCAATGAGTAATACATTCGGGTTTGGAGGTCATAATGCATGTGTCGCATTTAAAAAACTCGACCAATAGAATATTCAAATGAATTTAATTCGAAAAATAATTACCCCCCCAAGATCTGAGGAGGATGAAATCTTATTTTATGAATTAAAAAAACTTCTTAAGTTTTCTCCAAAAGTCCTTAAAAACTATAAAAAAGCTTTTACTCACAGTTCTTTACAGCTAATAGATAGTGTAGGAAATCCAATAAATTATGAAAGATTAGAGTTTCTCGGAGACTCAATTTTAGGTTCTGTTATTGCAGCATATTTGTATAAAAAAGTTCCTACAGGAAGAGAAGGTTATTTGACAAAAATGCGTTCAAAAATAGTAAGTAGAGATCACTTAAATGAATTAGGCAAAGACTTAAATTTAATTCAATTTGTTAAAAGCAATATTGATGAAGCAAATGCAGGAGACAATATTCATGGAAATATTTTTGAAGCCTTAATAGGCGCTATTTATTTAGATAGAGGATATAATTTCTGTGAAAAATTCATTTATAAGAATGTAATAGATCCGTATATAGACATTGAAAAATTAGAAGGAAAGATTACAAGTTATAAAGGGGTTATAATTGAGTGGTGTCAAAAAAATAAAAAGAAATATAAATTTGACACTTATGAAGATTCCGGGAATGAAAATGTAAAGCATTTTAGTGTTAGAGTAAGTATAGACGGAGAACTTATAGCAAAAGGAAGAGCTACATCTAAAAAAAAGGCAGAAGAACAGGCCGCAAAAAGGGTTTATTATACTTTTCAAAAACAGATTTCTATCAAATAAAGAACGATAACGTTTTCGTTAAAATTCCGTTAAAACTCACAAACTATTAGTAATTTTGCCTAGATAATTTAATGTAAATTAGCAATTAAATATGCAAGTTCATTCTTTAGAATTTAATGATTCTTACGAAGATGTTTTTTCTTTAATAGGAATTCATACTACCTTAGAAGACTACAAATTAGCATATTTACTGAATAAAAATTTATGTATAAATTTTAAGAAATCGAAAGAGGATTTAAATTTTAAAAAAAATGAAAAATCATCGTTTTCTATCTTTACATATCACGATAAAGAGTACGATTTTGAATGGTTTTTAGTCGCCAATAGTTCAAAAAGAGAAAATCAAACGGAATCAAATGAACTTTTGTTAACCACCGAAACAAAATCGTATCTTATTCCTGAAAAGAAAAAAGTAGATTTTTTTATAAAAATTTCAGGGGAGTTACAGTACAATTTTATATCTAAAACTGTTGATGCGGTAAACAAAATTGATCAAATTATAACATCTTATCCAATAGATAAAAACACATTAAAGTCTAAAGACTTTTTAATATTTTAGAATATGCCAAATAATAATAAAACCAAAATTGTTGCTACTCTCGGGCCAGCAACAAGTACAAAAGAAACATTAACCGAACTTGCATTAAAAGGTGTAAACGTTTTTCGAATTAACTTCTCTCACGCAGATTATGAAGATGTTACAAACAAAATAAGAATTATAAGAGAAATCAATTCTGAAAGAAATTTAAATATATCGATTTTAGCAGATCTTCAAGGGCCTAAATTAAGAGTAGGTGTTATGGAAGAAGGTGTTTTACTAAACGAAGGAGATATTTTTAAGTTTACAACGCAAAAATGTATAGGTACTAAAGAGAAAGCTTTTATGACCTACCAACGTTTTCCTAAAGATGTAAAAGTTGGTGAGAGTATTTTGGTTGATGATGGTAAATTACATTTTCAGGTTGAATCTACAAATAAAGTTGATGAGGTTGTTGTAAAAGTAATTGTTGGCGGAGAACTGAAATCTAAAAAAGGAGTTAATTTACCAAACACGGCAATTTCATTGCCTGCACTTACAGAAAAAGATATAGAAGATGCAATTTTTGCAATTGGGCAAAGTGTAGATTGGATTGCTTTATCATTCGTAAGAACTCCAGAAGATTTGAGAATGCTTCGCGATTTAATAGCACAACATTCAGAATATAGAATTCCTATAGTCGCTAAAATTGAAAAGCCAGAAGCTGTTAAAAATTTAGATGCTTTAATTCCTTACTGCGATGCCTTAATGGTTGCAAGAGGAGATTTGGGTGTTGAAATACCGATGCAAGAAGTTCCTTTAATTCAGAAAAAATTAGTTCGCAGAGCAAAAAGAGCAAGAATACCTGTAATTATTGCAACACAAATGATGGAAACTATGATTGAGAATTCTGTTCCAACAAGAGCAGAGGTAAATGATGTTGCGAATTCAATTATGGATGGTGCTGATGCAGTTATGTTATCAGGAGAAACTTCTGTAGGAAAACATCCTTTGAAAGTTATTGAGAAAATGTCTGAAATTATTAGAAGTGTAGAAAACTCTAGAATGATTAAAGTTCCTCAAGAAGCTCCTCACATTAGAACTAACAGATTTGTAACAAAATCAATTTGTCATCATGCGGCATTGATGGCAAATAATACAGATGCTGCAGCAATATCAACATTAACAAATAGTGGTTATACTGCATTTCAGATTTCTGCTTGGAGACCTAGAACTCATATTTTAGCTTTTTCAACAGATAAAAGGATTTTAGGGAAACTAAATTTATTGTGGGGTGTTAATGCTTATTATTACGATAAAAACTTAAGTACTGATGATACTGTAGAGGATATCAATAAAATTGCAAAAGAAAAAGGATATGTAAATTCAGGAGATTTAATTATAAATCTAGCCTCTATGCCTGCTGAAGCAAAAGGTATGGTAAACACTTTAAGAGTTTCAGAAATTGAGTAATTAACTTATATTTTATATTCGATTAAAAAAGGCACTAATTAGTGCCTTTTTTTATTAGATTTTTATTTTTTTGGAGATTATTATAGCATCATTTATAACAAAAGGTGTTGGCATCATGTTTTCCGATCTTGGCTTAAGATCGAAGTTCGTATTTGTTAATAAATCAAAAGAAATTTCATTTACAAAAACATCAAAACTAGTCTCTTTATCAACTGAAAAAGATAAAACGACACTTTCATCAGAATTTCCTAAATTATAAATAAGAAACGTACCGTTATTCACATTATAATTTTTCCCAGAGTTTACCAAAACATCATTTACCTTAAACTGCTGAAGAGAAATTTTAGATTTTGTCTTAAATTCTAATTTATTAATTTTTCTTTTTGGCTGAATTTCAACTTCTAAAAAACGTTTATTCGCTATAATTGTATCGATATTAATGATGGTTTCAGAAGAAGTAATGTTCTTAAATGATGCTTCTTTATAAAATTTAAATTGTGTGTTGTACTTACTTTTTGTTTCTCCATTTTTAATACTTCCTTTATGAGCATCTTCTGAGAAAATTTGTTTTGTAAAGTCGTCTAAAGTATTGTTGTAAGTTCCCCAAACAGCAGTTTTATCATCAGAATTTTGAACGTAAACAATACTATTTGGCTTTTTTTTGTTTTCTGAAAATCCGCTATTATAAGAGGCAATCCCGAAAAAAATAATTGTAAGGATACCGCTTAATTTTAATGGCCAACTAGATTTTTTTTGATGAAAAGTTATAATCATCAACCCAAAAACAAGTACTATTAAAATAGCGCTAATAAATAAATTGCTAAGCCCTAAACCAACAGGAAATTGTTTGATAAATGGAGAAAAAATATAAATTGTTGGAATCGATAGAATGGTACATAATATTCTTTTCGAACGAGTTTCTAAATCTAAAAAAATAGATAAGGCTAAAATTAATAAAGCACAATAAACAGGAATTATAAAAAAGCTAGCGCCTCTTAAAGAATTACTTATTAAGATATTAATGATTAGCCAAATACATATTGGGGCAATTATTAAGTCAGTTGCCTTTATCGCTTTTCTAAAATATTTATAAACTTTTAATAAAATCCAAATATTTAAAAAGGTGAAAGCAATTATATAAGTATAACCATTATAGGTAAAACCATGAAGCATGTCTTTATAAGCAGGGTGAATTTCTAAAATCAGTTTCCATAAGAAATATGAAAATCCGCCACAAATTACCAATGAAATAATGAATGGCAAAAAGCCTTTTAAAGAACCTTTTACAGATATTTTTTTCATTGAAAAACCAAAGAAAAGTAAAATGATAAAAAGGATAATTGCAATACTTAGCATAGGTATTACCCATGAATACGGATAAATTAAAAGTGTTGTAAACGGGAAATTAACATAAATATAATCTTCTTGTGAGTTTAAGTTATTTAAATCTGCATTTGCAAAATAATTTAATGAAGAAGTTAAATAATCTCCTTGATGCATTAATGTTTCTCTGTCTAACCTTTCGTAGGTGTCTTGTGCGGTATGATAATCAAAATGGTCACCAATAAAGGCAAAATTAAATCCGTTAATATTTTCTTTTTCTCTAAAAACCGTTAAATCTGTATCGTTAGGTAATATTTTATATATGCTATACAATAATGAATTTGCTGCAGGGTAATTTGGTTGCGATTTTACAAATGATTTTATCAATTCGCTATTTCCTCCATTAGTTTCCATTAACATATAACTAGGCCCACCACTTCCTCTAGCTTCAAAATTGAGAATAAGACCAATATCTTTAGTCCAAGGGTGATTATCAACAAAAGCTTTCGCACCAAGTAAACCTAGCTCTTCTGCATCAGAAATTAATATAATAATATCGTTTTTTGGGTTTTTATTTTGTGCTAAAAAAGCTCTAACTCCCTCTAAAATTGTAACGACTCCAGAACCAGCATCACTTGCACCAAAAGAAGAATGAGAAGATGAATCATAATGAGTTAAAAGCATTAAAGCCTTACCATTTTCTGTTCCCTTTATTTTTGCAATAATATTTTCTGCTGTAGTTGAGAACGCATATCGTCTCTGATTTACAGAGGTTTGAACTTGAATATCAACCTCTAATCCCATTTTTTGAAGTTCTGAAGCAATATAACTTTGAACTTTTTTATGATTTTTAGCACCAACAAAATGTTCTTTTTCACTTATTATTTTTAAATGATGAAGTGCATTGTGTATCGAAAATTGTTCTTCAGATATTTCATTATCATTTGATAAAGAGGGTTTTAAATCTGAAAAACTCCAGATAACAACACCAATTACAAGTATTATAGAAAAGAGGGATGAAATACGTTTCATACAAGTTATTTAGTTTATATAAATGTAATAAATAAAAAAACTTTATTACAAATTTCGATTAAAACAGAAAATTCTGTAAATTTAGTTAAATAATAATCAGCTAATTATGGGAATAATAAACTTTCAAGGTAAAAGAGATACCTCACAATTAAAAGAAGAATCAAATATTCTAGTGTCTGACTATATGACAAAAAAGTTAATAACTTTTAAAGAAGATGATTCATTAGATCATGTTATTAATCTATTAATTAACAATAAAATTTCAGGAGGCCCTGTTGTGAATGATGATAATGAATTAGTTGGAATCATTTCTGAGACAGATTGTATTAAGCATATTTCTGAGAGTAAATATTATAATATGCCTGCGGATAGAAATACTACTGTAGGAAAACATATGGTAACAGATGTTGATACTATAGACGCAAATATGAATATTTTTGATGCTGCTTTTAAGTTTTTAACATCAAGAAGAAGACGATTTCCTGTTGTTGATTCGAAAAATAAATTAATAGGGCAATTAAGTCAAAAAGACGTTTTAAAAGCGGCCTTATTATTTAAAGGAAATACTTGGAAATAAATTTCAGATTTAGTTATTCTGTTTTCTTAATTAATAAGAAGAATTCATTTTCTAAGGCTAAATATCCTTGATCATAAACATAAAAATAGGTATTTCCTGTCTTTGTTTTGTAAACCGATGTAAACAATTGAAAGTCGAATCCTTTATCATATAAGCGGCTTCGATTTACTTTTGTTTTACCACTTTTATTGAGTTCAGACAAAATTTTAAAGTTTTTTCTTAATCTGTTATTTATATTTCTGATAAGATTTTTACTATCTCTATCAACTCTATTATTATAAGAATTTCTACAATAATCTGAACAAAACTTTTTATCTATTCTCCCTGTTACAGGCTCTTTACACTCTAAACACTTTCTTTTTTCCATACTCAAAAGTAGTTAATATTATCCAATTACAAACGACTACAATCATTTACAACCGAAAGTAAACGCTTTACAACCGAATTTTACTTCAATCATAAAACATCTTTGCAGTGTTGAATTGAACGAATGATATTCAATATAATTTAAAACTTATCTTATGAGTACGTTAAGAAACAAAGTACAGTTAATTGGAAATTTAGGAAATAACCCAGAAATCATAACTTTAGATAGTGGAAAAAAATTGGCTAAATTTTCTTTAGCAACAAATGAAAATTATAAAAATGCAAGAGGTGAAAAAGTAACAGATACACAGTGGCATAATATTGTTGCTTGGAATAAAACAGCAGAAATTGTAGAAGAATACTTACAGAAAGGTAAAGAAATTGCGATAGAAGGAAAACTCACTTCACGATCTTACGAAACTAAAGAAGGTGAAAAAAGATATGTTACCGAGATTGTAGTTAATGAGTTGTTGATGCTTGGAAGTTAAAGGGTATTTTTTTTACCTTTAAAGAGAGTTCATTACTATTTAACTCCAAAGAGGTAAAGAATAATTACACATAACAAACCAGATGTTCCCATAATTTATGGAGAAGTATGGTCAAGGAAAATTAAC
>JBELHK010000035.1:0-21349 GCA_042091415.1 Polaribacter sp.
AGAAGCTAGACGACCCAACGTTTGCCCGTCTGCATCAACTAAAACCCACTCCTTTTTAACGGTAGCGCTGTTTGCTGATACTGTTTTGTAACTTAATGTGTCCATAATTACACTTTTAGTCTTTGTTAAAATTAATATTATTTCTTTCCTTAAAAAAGGAGTGCAAATCTACTACTTTTTATTTGATTGACAAATAAGCTTTTACCCTTTTTTTATGAAACATTTTTATATATAATTAGCTTATTTAGAATTAACAAAAACTTAAGAAAATAGAGAATTACTTTTGCCTCTCATTTTTGAAATTAAAATTGCTAATATAATTTGCAAAAACTGTTCAATTATCCATGAGATATCTGCTGCTTTTTTTATGTGTTTTTTCTATTAAATTGAATGCACAAGAGGTAAATAAAAATAAGATTCCTAAAAGAATTTATACAACTAAACTACTAAAAGGAGAGCCGGTTATTGACGGTTATATCGATGAAGAGGCATGGAATGTTGTAGAATGGTCTTCAGATTTTACTCAAAAAGAACCTGATGAAGGAAAGCCACCAACTTATCAGACTAAATTTAAGGTCATTTATGATGCTAAATATCTCTACATTGCTATTAGGGCTTTTGATGATGAACCACATCTAATTCAAAAACGCCTTAGTAGAAGAGATGGTTTTCAGGGAGATCGAGTAAATGTAATTATTGATAGTTACCACGATAAAAGAAATGCTTTTGTTTTTACCACAACTGCAGCTGGAGTTAAGGGTGAAGAATTCGCTTCGCAAAATGGACAAAATTGGGATGAAAGTTGGAATCCTATATGGTATACAGACGCAAAAGTTGATGATAAAGGCTATACCATAGAAATGAAAATTCCTTTTAGTCAATTGCGTTTTGGAAATGCTAAAGAACAGATTTGGGGTTTTAATATTAATAGAACCATCTTTAGATTACAAGAACGATCGCTTTGGCAAAGAATTCCGAATAATCAAGCAGGTTTTATTAGTGAGGCTGGAGAGCTTCATGGTTTGGTAGATTTATCTCCTCAAAAGCAATTAGAAATTCAACCTTTTACAGTTTTACAATACGATAATTATCCATCAGAATTAGCGAATCCATATAGAGATGGAAGCGATTTTAAGATTAATGCAGGTTTAGATGCTAAAATTGGTATTACTAATGATTTAACTTTAGATTTAACAATTAATCCTGATTTTGGTCAAGTTGAAGCAGATCCTGGAGCAATCGCCTTAGATGGTTTTCAAATTTTCTTCAGGGAGCAAAGACCTTTTTTTGTCGAAAATAGTAATATTTTCGATTATGAATTTGCAAACGGAAGCGATAATTTATTTTACAGTAGAAGAATTGGTCGAACTCCAAATAGAAGTGCGAGTTTAGAGGAAGGGGAATTTGCAGATGAACCTCAAAACTCAAGAATTTTAGGGGCTGCAAAATTTTCTGGAAAAACTCGAAATGGTTGGTCTATTGGTATTCTAGAAAGTGTTACAGGAAATGAATACGCAGAAATTACTCAAGTTGATGAAACTACGAGAGAAGAAATTGTAGAGCCCTTAACAAACTATTTTGTAACTCGAATTCAAAAAGATTTTAATGATAGAAATTCTTTTGTTGGCGGAATTTTTACTGCAACAAATAGGTATTTAAATAATAATTTTAATGAGCTCCATAAAGCAGCTTATACAGGAGGTTTAGATTTTCAGCATAATTGGAAAAATAGAGAATATTATTTAGACGGAAATGTTATTTTTAGTCATGTTTTAGGAAGTACTGAAGCTATTACAGCAACGCAAAAAGCACTTCGACATAACTTTCAAAGAGAAGGAGCAACTTATATTTCTGTAGATCCGACCAAAACATCACTTACAGGAACAGGAGGTAGAATTGAGTTAGGTAAAAATGGTGGTGGAAATTGGAGATATGATGGTGGATTAATTTGGAGATCTCCTGAATTAGAGCTTAATGATGTTGGTTTTTTAAGAAGAACCGATGAAATTTATCAATTTACCAACCTTAGATATTTATGGCAAATACCGACTAACGTCTACAGAAATATTAGTGCTAAACTTGAGCAAGGCACTTTTTACGACTTTGGAGGAAATCTTAATAGAGTTCGATATGAACTTAGTGGAGATTTTAGCTGGATAAATAATTGGTCTACAGAATTTGGTTACGGTATTAATACTCATTTTTATGATAATTTTTATTTAAGAGGAGGACCTAGATTTAGAAGACCAAACAGAGGTTATACCTACTTATTTTTGAATTCCGATAGAAGTAAACTGTTTAGTTTTACTCTTGGTTATTCAAATAGGCATTCATCTGAAAATGTTACTGGTAGAGACCGATTTGTGGTAAGAACAAATTATCAACCTACAGACGCGTTAAGTATTTCTTTTAATGTTGAGTATTCCAATCTTTTTGATAGAACACAATATGTTGATGATGCTACTTTTGGTAGCGAATCAAGATATGTTTTAGGTAGAATTCAAAACGAAACATTAACTACTACTTTACGCTTAAATTATAGTTTTACTCCTAATATTTCACTTCAGTTTTATGGTCAGCCATTTATTTCTAGAGGTGTATTTTCAGACTTAAATTATGTTACAGATCCACTTGCAAAAAGTATAAATGATAGAATAGCTGTTTATGATGACAATCAAATTAGTTTTCAAAATGATAATTATTTGATTGATGAAAATAGAGATGGCGTTGTTGATTATACCATTGAAAATCCAGATTTCTCTTTTGCTCAATTACAAACAAATTTAGTAGCTAGATGGGAGTATATTCCTGGTTCTGAATTGTTTTTAGTTTGGTCTAGAGGCTCGTCTGATAATTTTGATGTAAACAATGATTTAATTGATAGCGTTTCAGACCAAATATTTGAAGCGCCTTCAAATGATACTTTTCTAATTAAGTTTACATACAGATTTAGAAGATAGTTTTGTGTAGATTTTCAAGTTGATTAATTTTCTTCATAGGCGAAAATTAATCAAGCATTACAAACGTATCAATTAAAAGTTTGATTGATGAAAATTGGGGATGTTCCAAATAAGACTTTCATTAATTGCAATAAAAAACCCAAAAAAACATTTCATTAAAAATGAATGTTTTTTTGGGTTTTTGTTGATTTTAAGTCCTTCAGCGTGTTAGAAAACTTTATTTTTTTCCACTTCCCCAAGAGTCGCGTAAGCCAACGGTTTTGTTAAATACTAAACTTTCAGCAGTTGAATTGTTATCAACATTAAAATACCCTAAACGTTGAAACTGAAAACGTTCTCCTATTTTAGCAGATTGCAAGCTTGGTTCAACAAACGCATTAATAATCTCTAATGAATTTGGATTTAAAAACTCCATATAATCTTTGTCTTTATGTGAGTCTGGAGCTTCATCTAAAAATAATCTATCATATGCTCTCACTTCTGCTCTTATAGCATGTTTTGCAGAAACCCAATGCAAAGTACCTTTCACTTTTCTTGTGCTTTCTGGAGTTCCGCTTCCAGATTTACTCAATTCATCATAAGTACATTGTATCTCAATAATATTTCCAGCATCATCTTTAGTACAACTTTCTGCTTTTATGATATATGCATTCTTTAATCGAACTTCTTTCCCTAGTTTTAAACGGAAAAACTTCTTATTTGCTTCTTCTCTAAAATCCTCTTTTTCTATATAAATTTCTCTAGAGAAAGGTACATTTCTAAAGCCAGCATTTTCATCTTCTTGATTATTTTCTGCTAAAAGTGTTTCTTCTTTTCCTTCAGGATAATTTGTAATCACAATTTTTACAGGATCTAAAACAGCCATTACTCTATTTGCTGTTTTATTTAAATCTTCTCTTATTTTAAATTCTAAAAGCGCAACATCAATTACATTTTCACGTTTAGAAACACCAACAGTTTCTATAAAATTTCTTATGGATGCAGGAGTGTATCCTCGTCTTCGTAATCCAGATATTGTAGGCATTCTTGGGTCATCCCATCCTGAAACAATATTTTCTTCTACCAATTTCAAGAGTTTTCTCTTGCTCATTATTGTGTAGCTTAAATTTAAACGAGAAAATTCTCTTTGCTTAGGAGGTAAAGGAAATTTATTTGAACTATAATTAAATACGTTGTCTCTAAACCAGTCGTATAATTTTCTATGAGGTTTGAATTCTAAAGAACATAATGAGTGTGAAATTTGTTCTATATAGTCGCTTTCACCATGAGTCCAATCATACATTGGGTAAATACACCAGTCATTTCCTGTTCTATGATGATGTTTGTACATGATTCTATACATTAGAGGATCACGCATCAACATATTTGGGTCTTCCATATCAATTTTTGCACGTAAAACATGTTCTCCTTCATCAAATTTGCCGTCTTTCATCCCTTGAAATAATTCCAAATTTTCAGCTACACTTCTACTTCTAAAAGGGCTATTTGTACCAGGTTCAGTTGGAGTTCCTTTTTGAATGCGCATTTCTTCTGAAGATTGGCTGTCTACATAAGCTTTCCCTTCTTTGATTAATAAAACTGCCCAATCATAAAGTTGTTGAAAATAATCTGATGAATAGCATTCGTTTGCCCAATTATATCCCAGCCATTTAATATCTTGCTTTATGGCATCAACATATTCTTGCTCTTCTTTTGCAGGATTTGTATCATCAAAACGCAAATTAACAGGTGCATTATATCTTTCTCCTAAGCCAAAACTAATACCGATAGCTTTTGTATGACCAATGTGTAAATATCCATTTGGTTCTGGAGGAAATCGAAAATGTAAATTTTCTTTTGACATTCCGTTTCCTAAATCTTCTTCAATAATTTGTTCTATAAAATTGAGTGATTTTTTTTCTTCAGACATTATCTTCTTCTTGATAAAATTAAGGCACAAAATTACATAAAATAATAAAACTATGGGCAATCCAAAATAGAAACTAGATACGTGCAAAATATTATTTTAAAAATGATAATCAAGAATAAATAAGAGAGATACAATTAGAGCTTTTAAAAAAGAGCTCTTGACTAAAATAGGAGTTTAATTGACCTTATTTCAAAGAGATTTAATCCTTGAAAACTTTACAAAACAAATAATCATACTCAGATTAAAGTGCCGGATTTTCACAAAATAGATTTTAATACTATGAATCAGTTAAAGTTTTGCAAAAATAAAATTGATGCTTGTATATTGTCTTATTTTTGCAATATGAAGAAAGAATCAAAAAAACCTGACTTAGTGGTTTTTAATGAAGAAAATCAGAAGTACGATGCTGCTTTAAAACCATATGGTACTTCTGCAAGTTCTCCTGTTATTAAGCCACTTAACACTGCTAGTTGGAAAAATGACGGTATTCAAAGAGTAAACAAGCAATTTAAGTCTAAGTTTGATGAGGTAAAGCAGCAATATGAAGATTTAATGCAAAAGTTTCAATATAACGATTTGGTATACAATGCTAAATTTAGTTTTGAGCCGAATATTGGAGAAATTTATCATTTGTATAAAAATAAAAAAGAGGAATCATTTCTTTCAATCATCGATCCTGATCAATGTAGTTTTTTACATTTAGGTTCTTTTAGATTAAATTCTGATAAAATGTGGGAGAAAGTAGAATCTAACTCAAATTAAGAGTAATAATGGGTAAAATACAAGTAAACAATATAAAGCTTTATGCTTACCATGGATGTCTTGAAGAAGAGGCTAAAATAGGTTCTTGGTATAGGGTTGATGTTGAGGTAAAAGCAGATTTAAAAAAGTCAGCTAAAACAGACGATTTAAATGATACTGTAGATTATGTTCACTTAAATCATATCGTTAAACAAGAGATGGCTATTCGTTCTAAATTATTAGAAGAAGTAGCCCAAAGAATTTTAGATCGTTTTTTCAAAGAAATTTCATTAATCAAAAAGGCACAAGTTGCTGTTTCTAAAATAAATCCACCAATTGGAGGAAATGTAGAGGAGGTTGTAATTATTTTGTCTAAAAAAAGATGTTAATTTTTTTCTTAAGTAAACTTTACGCTTTGCTTACTAGTAAAAGTAAATAGGGGAAAGAACCTTTAAATAATAATGAAATTAACTTATTCTTTGGCGTAAAAAATAGATAGAGTTTACCTTCGAAAATCAAAAATTAAAAAATACTTGCAATAAGAGTAATTTTACTTAAATTTGCAAACCTTATAAAAGGTGCCGTGGCCGAGTGGCTAGGCAGTGGTCTGCAACACCATCTACAGCGGTTCGAATCCGCTCGGCACCTCAGAATATAAATTCAAAAAACCTTAACTTTTATTCTAGTTAAGGTTTTTTTAATTTTTCACCTTTTTGCTGACTAAAGTTTACCTTGGTTTTATTGTTCTTTATAGGGGGTTCAAATTTTCATCTTTATTGTTTTATTAACTAATAATCGACTTTTTTTTAACATATTTGTATACTTTTTTTTGATTTTGTTTTAAAATGAAGATATATCCTATTGAAACAGGTAATTTTAAGTTAGATGGAGGTGCCATGTTTGGTGTTGTCCCAAAGTCGATTTGGCAAAAAACAAATCCTGCAGATTCAAAGAATATGATTGATATGAGTATGCGCTGCATGCTAATTGAAGATGGTGATCGCTTAATTTTAATAGATACAGGTTTAGGAAATAAACAATCAGAAAAATTTTATAGTTATTATTATTTATTTGGAGATTATTCTTTAGATAAATCCTTAAAAAATTTAGGTTTCCACAGAGATGATATTACCGACGTGTTTTTAACTCATTTACATTTCGATCATTGTGGGGGAGTAATAGAAAGAAATCAAAACGGGTTATTAGTTCCAGCTTTTAAGAACGCTAAAGTTTGGTCTAATAATAATCATTGGAAATGGGCTACTGAACCAAATGCTAGGGAAAAAGCCTCTTTTTTAACTGAGAATATAATGCCTATTCAACAAAATGGTCAGCTAGAATTTATTCATAGAAATTACAAAGATCAAGTTGGTTTCGATGTTTTATTTATGGATGGGCATACAGAAAAGCAAATGTTACCAAAAATTAAATACCAAGGAAAAACAATTGTTTTTATGGCAGATTTGTTACCAACAGTTGGTCACATTCCATTGCCTTATGTTATGGGATATGATACCAGGCCACTACTTACAATCAAAGAAAAGGAAGCTTTTTTAAAAGAAGCTGCAGATAAAGAATTTTTTCTCTTTTTAGAGCATGATGCACATAACGAGCTATGCACTGTAAAACATACAGAAAAAGGAGTAAGACTAAAAGAAACATATAAATTTAAAGAGATATTTAATTAAATAGAAGATAGGTATGAAAATTATTAAATCAGTTTTTTACGTAGCAGGTTTTGCTTTCGTATTTACAGGATGTAAATCAATACAATCAATAGCGGTTCCAACCGGAATTGATAACGGAATTGATATTCCTGCAAAGAATGTAACATTAACAAAAGAAATGAAAAATGCTTGGAGTTCGGCTGATATTGAAACCGATTCAATAGCAGGGATGAGCTTGGAAAAAGCATATGATTTCTTAAAAGACAAAAATGGTGTTGAAGTAATTGTTGGTATTGCTGATTCTGGTGTTGATATTGAGCATGAAGATTTAAAAGATGTTGCTTGGGTTAACGCAAAAGAAATACCTAATAATGATAAAGACGATGACAAAAATGGATATGTTGATGATATTCATGGATGGAATTTTTTAGGAAATAAAGCAGGGGAAATCGTAAATGCAGATCAGTTAGAAATTACAAGAATTGTTAAAAGAGGCATGGATAAATTTGGCTCAAAAACTGCTTCTGAAATCTCAGAAAATGAGAAGGCTGAATATGAGGAATATTTAAAAATCAAGGAAAAATTCGATAAAGTTGCAAAATCGAAAGAAGAAGAAATTAAGAATTTGAATGCGACAAAAGAAAGAATTCTTCAAATAGAAAGCAGCTTTTTAGATGTTCAAAAGTTTATGGGTAAATCAGATTTTACTGCAGAAGACTTACAAAATGCTAAGACAGATGACGCTGAGTTGTCATCAAAAATAGCAAACGTTTCAATGATGATGGGACGCGGAATGAACATGGAAGAATTACAAGATTATAAAAAGAGATTATTAGAGTACGTAGAAGGTCAAGAAAAGGCAAAAAGTTACGATTTAGACTTTGATAAACGTCAAACTTTAGGAGATAATTTATACGATATTACTGACGTTAATTATGGAAACAGTAATGTTATAGGTTCAAAAGAATTAGAAAGTCATGGAACGCACGTTGCAGGAATTGTTGCAGCAACAAGAGGAAATGATAAAGGTTTAGATGGTGTTGCTAATAATGTTAAAATTTTAACGGTAAGAGTTGTGCCTGATGGAGATGAGCATGATAAAGATGTAGCTTTAGGAATTCGTTATGCAGTAGATAATGGCGCGAAAGTAATCAACACTAGTTTTGGTAAAGGATATTCACCAAATAAGCAATGGGTTTACGATGCTATAAAATATGCTGCTAAAAACGATGTTTTAATTGTTAATGCTGCCGGGAATGATTCAAAAAATATAGATGTAGAGAAAACTTATCCTAATGATTCTGAAGATTTAGTAAATGAAATATCAGATAATGTCTTAACAATCGGTGCAAGTAGCTTGTTTTATGATAAAAGATTACCAGCTCGTTTTTCAAATTTTGGTAAAATTAATGTAGACGTATTTGCTCCTGGAGTTGATATTTATTCTACAATTCCAAGTGATGAGTACGATCAGTTAAGCGGAACTTCAATGGCAGCGCCTTCTGCAGCAGGTGTAGCAGCATTAGTAAGATCTTATTATCCAAAACTTTCTGCATCGCAGGTAAAAGGAATTCTGATGAACTCTGGAGTTAAAATCAATTTTGATGTTATAAAACCAGGTTCTCAAACTAGAGAAAATCCAGAAGGAGATTTAGTTCCTTTTTCTGAATTATCTGTTTCAGGAAGAATAGTAAATGCTTATAACGCCCTTAAAATGGCTGATAAAATGGTAAACAAAAAATAAGAATTTTAGTACTATGAAAAAACTTTTTCTTGGATTTTTTAGTCTATTATTGATGTCATGTGCTCAAACTAAAGCACCTACCAAAAGTAATAAATTACCGTTAACTAAAGAGTCGAATTATTGGCAGCAGAAAGTCGATTATACGATGGATATTGATATGGATGTAAATCAGTATCAATATAAAGGGGCTCAGAAATTAGTGTATACTAATAATTCACCTGATGAACTTAATAAAGTATTTTATCATTTGTATTTTAATGCTTTTCAGCCAGGTTCTCAAATGGATGTAAGATCGCTAAATATTCAAGACCCTGACAGAAGAGTTAGAGACAGAATTAGCAAATTAAAACCAAATGAAATTGGTTATATCAAAGTAAATTCACTCAAACAAAACAATTCTGATGTTTCTTTTGAAACAGTAGGTACAATTTTAGAGGTAACATTAAATCAACCAATAAAATCTGGAGAATCTGTAACTTTTGATATGAATTTTGATGCGCAAGTACCTAAACAAATTAGAAGATCAGGTAGAAATAATAAAGAAGGAGTTGCTTTATCAATGGCGCAATGGTATCCTAAAATGGCAGAATATGATTTTCAAGGATGGCACACACCTCCTTACATTGCAAGAGAATTTCATGGTGTTTGGGGTGATTTTGATGTTACAATCCACATTGATAAAAAATACGTAGTTGGTGGCACAGGTTATTTACAAAACCCTCAAGAAATCGGCCATGGTTATGAAGATAAAGCAAAGGAATTAAACTTGCCTAAAGGAGAAAAATTATCTTGGCATTTTAAAGCGCCAAATGTGCATGACTTCACTTGGGCTGCAGATCCAGAATACAAACACGATGTTTTAACTATGGAAAATGGAATCGATTTACATTTTTTATATAAGAAAACTTTAGAAGCAAAATTTTTAGAAAACTGGAAAAATCTACAACCAAAAACAGCTGAATTAATGACTTATTTCAGTGAAAATGTTGGTCAATATCCATATAAACAATACTCTGTAATTCAAGGTGGAGATGGTGGAATGGAATACGCGATGTCAACGTTAATAACAGGCGAAAGAAGTTTTGAAAGTTTATTTGGTGTAACTGCACACGAAATGGCGCACACTTGGTTTCAGTTCTTATTAGCATCAAATGAAAGTTTACATCCTTGGATGGATGAAGGTTTTACAACTTATATTTCAAATAATGCATCAGATAAAATTTTAAGCACAAATAGCGATAATCCAAACGCAGGTTCTTATAGAGGTTATAGATCTTTAGTAACTAGAGGTTATGAAGAGTCTCTTTCTACGCATGCAGATCGATACAATACAAACTGGGCTTACGGAACAGGAAGTTATTCAAAAGGATCAATATTTTTATGTCAGTTAGAATATATAATTGGTAAAGAAAATGTAGCAAAAGGCTTAAAGAAATATTTTGATGATTTTGCTTTTAAGCACCCAACACCAAACGATATCAAGCGTTCAATGGAAAAAGTTTCTGGTATCCATTTAGATTGGTATTTAAACGAATGGACACAAACTACGCATACTATTGATTATGGTATAAAATCAGTTGAAGATAAAAAAATAACTTTAGAGAGAATTGGTAAAATGCCAATGCCAATAGATGTTGAAGTTGTTTATGTTGATGAAACATCAGAAAGTTTTAACATCCCACTTAGAATGATGAGAGGTGCTAAACCAACATCAAATACAACAATTGAAGATTGGGCTTGGGCATATCCTATATACACATTTGAAGTGTCTAAAGAAGTTAAATCTGTAACAATCGATAAGAGCGGTTTAATGGCTGATATTAATTTGGATAACAATGTTTTTAAAGCTGATTAAAGTCACTAATTAAAAATCAAAAAAAAGCCTTAGGAGAAATTCTGAGGCTTTTTTTAATTTATTAGTTCTTTAATATTTTCATTGGGGATGAAGCCTTTCAGAATTAAGAAAACTCCACAAATTATCAAGATAATTCCCATAATTTTTTTCACTCTAAAAATAATATTAGGAGTCATTTTATCTTTCAATTGTTTAGCTAAAAATATTTTACCCAAGTCTGTAGCTAAATACCCTAAAATAATTACTGAAAAATAGGTAAAAATAGAATTTTGATTCATTTTTAAAGTAGGTCCTATAACTAACACAGTTCCCAACCAAAAAGCTAAAACACCAATATTTATAAAATTTAAAAAGTAACCTTTTAGAAATAATTTTAGGTAATTATTTTTTACAATAGGTACTTCAATTGTTTTGCTTGTTTCAATGGCTTCTTTTTTATTTTCTTTGTCAAAATAAGTTATTAATCCGTAAATAACTAATACTAAGCCTCCAATAAAAAAAAGTCGAGGATCATCTTTTATTTTTTCCAATAAAGACCGGCTTCCGTAATAAGCAATTAGTATAAAGGTTATATCAGCTAATATAACTCCCATGTCAAAGACAATAGCAGCTCTTGCTCCTTTTAATATGCTAGTTTGTATTAGCATAAAAAAAACAGGGCCAATCATAAAAGCCATAAAAAAACCTATTAAAAAGGCATTTTTAAAGTCGTAAAAATCCATCATTAACAAAAATACGGATTTTTAAACTTCGTCAAAGTCTATGTATATTTTTGAAGTTGTTGGATGGGCTTGACATGTTAAAATATATCCATCATTAACTTCCTCAGCGCTTAAAATTGTGTTTTTAGTCATTACAGCTTTTCCTTCAGTTACTATTGCTAAACAAGAACTACAAACGCCTCCTTGACATGAATATGGAGGGTCTAAGTCGTTTCTAAGACTTGCTGCTAAAATATTATCTTTTTGAGACATCGAAAAAGATGTTTCTTCATCATCTAGCATAACTGTTACTTTGCTTGTGCCTTCTTCTATTTCTAGATTTACATCTTCTTTTTCAGAAACAGTGAACAATTCAAAATGAATATTTTCTTTTGAAAAATAAATTTCTTGTAAAGTGTTAGAAACAGCCTCTATCATTTTTTCTGGACCACATAAAAAAGAAGCATTAAAAGTAGTTTCTTTATACATGTTTTTCACAAAGTAGTTGGTTACGTTTTTATCAATTCTGCCTCTTGATTGATTTTTAACATCTTCTCTGCTAAAGATATAATGTAATTTTAGTCGATTAGAATAGGTTTCTTTAAGTGTGTTTAATTCACTATAAAAAATGGTATCTGCAACAGATTTATTACCATAAACTAATGTAAAAGTTGATGAAGATTCATTTTCTAAAACTGATTTTACCATTGACAAAATTGGCGTAATTCCACTGCCGGCGGCAAATGCAATATAGTTTTTGTTTGGTTCTGGTTTTAATAAAAACCTTCCTTCAGGTGCTGATATTTCAATATCATCTCCAACTTTTAATTTTTGGGTTGCGTAAACAGAAAAAGTGCCATTTTCAACGGCTTTTACAGCTACTCTTATTTCTTCACTTTCAGGAGTAGAGCAAATAGAATAGGCTCTTCTAACTTCCTCTCCATTAATTTCTTTTTTTAGAGTAATGTATTGTCCTGATGTAAATTTAAATACTGATTTTAGGTTTTCAGGAATGTTAAAAACAAGAGAAACCGCATTCGCGGTTTCTTGTTTTATCTCTTTTATAAATGTTTTGTAAAATGTTGCCATAAATAGATTTAGACTAAATTTTTCTCAATTAAATATTCTGCGATTTGAATTGTGTTTGTAGCAGCCCCTTTTCTTAGGTTATCTGCAACAATCCACAAATTTAAGGTATTTTCTTGAGATTCATCACGCCTAATTCTACCAACAAAAACCTCATCTTTATCATTTGCATTGATTGGCATCGGGTAAACATTATTTGCAAGATCATCTTCTACAACAATTCCAGGAGTTTCAGATAAAATTTGTCTTATTTCATCGATATTAAAATCATTTTCAAACTCTACGTTTACGGCTTCAGAATGTCCTCCTGCTGTGGGGATTCTAACGGCAGTAGCTGTAACAGAAAAGGAATCATCTCTTAATATTTTTTTAGGCTCTTTTACCAATTTCATTTCTTCCTTTGTATATCCATTTTCTAAAAAAATATCGCAATGAGGTAACGCATTTCTTCCAATTTTATGAGGATAAGCCATTTCTCCTTCAATTCCAGCTTCTTCATTATCTAGCTGTTGAACGGCCTTGACACCAGTGCCAGAAACAGATTGATATGTTGAAATTATAACACGTTTCATTTTGTATTTCTTATGTAAAGGAGCTAGTGCCATAACTAATTGTATTGTAGAGCAATTTGGGTTTGCGATAATTTTGTCATCTGCTGTTAATACATCTCCATTAATTTCAGGCACTACCAGTTTTTTATCTGGCTCCATTCTCCATGCTGATGAGTTATCAATAACCGTTGTGCCAACTTCGGCAAATTTAGGAGCCCATTCTAAAGAAGTACTTCCTCCTGCAGAGAATAGAGCAATATCAGGTTTTAGGTTAACAGCATTTTCTAAGGTAACAACAGTATAGTCATTCCCTTTGTATTGCAGTTTTTTCCCAGCAGAACGTTCAGAAGCAACAGGTATTAATTCTGTAATAGGTAAATTACGCTCTTCTAATACTTTTAACATTACGGTACCAACCATGCCAGTTGCACCAACTACAGCTACTTTCATATATTATAAACTTTATATTCCACAAAGATGCTAACAAAATTAATTATGACCACTATTTTGTAGAATATTTAGCAATTTACGCTACGGTGTTTAATTTTTAACAAGTTGATGTAATTTTATTAATTTGGTAAATTTAATCCATGCAAGCAATTGTGATCCACTATATTTTTTTAGTTTTGCAAAAAATATTTGTTTAACCTAATTCGTATAGCATGCAACTGTACAATAAGTTAAGCGCAAAAGAACGCGCTGCATTAATTGATGCTGCTGGTAAAGACCGCATCACAATTTCTTTTTATCAATATCATCAGATAAAAAATCCTCAAATTTTAAGGGATAAATTATTTTTAGAATGGACTTCATTAGATGTTTTGGGCAGAATTTATGTTTCATATGAAGGTATAAATGCTCAATTATCTGTTCCATCAGAAAATATGTACGCTTTAAAAAACCAGTTAGATAATATTGAGTTTTTAAAAGATATTCGTTTAAATGTTGCCATGGAGCAAAACAATAAATCTTTCTTAAAACTGAAGGTTAAGGTTAGAAATAAAATTGTTGCCGATGGTTTAAATGATGAAACTTTTGATGTAACCAATAAAGGAATTCACCTAGACGCAAGTGAATTTAATGATATGTTGGCAAATCCTAACACAGTTTGTGTAGATATGCGAAACCATTATGAGAGCGAAATAGGTCATTTTGATGGCGCAGTAACTCCTGATGTAGATACATTTAGAGATTCTTTAGATATTATTGAAGAAGATTTAAAAAATCATAAAGAAGATAAAAACCTACTGATGTATTGCACGGGAGGTATTCGATGTGAAAAAGCCTCTGCTTATTACAAACACAAAGGTTTTAAAAATGTTTTTCAATTAGAAGGAGGTATTATTGAGTACACTAGACAAGTAAAAGAGGAAGGCTTAGAAAATAAATTTTTAGGTAAAAATTTTGTGTTTGATCATAGGCGTGCAGAAAAAATTACTGATGATGTAATATCGAATTGTCATCAATGTGGAAAACCTTGCGATACACATACCAATTGCGCAAACGAAGCATGTCACTTATTGTTTATTCAATGTGATGAATGTGCAGAAAAAATGGAAAATACTTGTTCTCCTGAATGTAAAGATATCATTCATTTAACTTATGAAGAGCAAAAAGAATTACGAAAAGGAAAAGGGAATAGTAATAAAATTTTTAAGAAAGGGCGTTCAGAGAAATTGAAATTTAAGAAGTAGTGTTTTTTATTTTGTAAGCTTTTTAATACATAAAATTACTTTTTATCCCTCGATTAGATTTGTTATATTTACTGATTAAGTATTATTAAGTTGGTCGTTTGTATTGGCTTGAAATTCAGTTTATCAACAGTTCAAAGCATTTAGCTTTACTAAAAATATATATTTTACATGGCATGTGGAAGTTGTGGTACAACTACAAATGGAGTACCTAGAGGTTGTAAAAGTAATGGAAATTGTGGAACAGGAACTTGTGGAAGTGGTAGTGAAAAACTTGCTGTTTTTGACTGGCTTTCTAACATGACTTTACCAGGTGGTGAAGAGCGATTTAATATTTTTGAAGTCCGTTTTAAAAACGGAAGAAAACATTTTTATAAAAATGAAGAAAATCTTCCAATTTCGATGGGAGATGTTATTGCTGTAGAAGGAAGCCCTGGTCATGATGTTGGAACCGTATCTTTATCTGGTGAACTTGTAAAAATTCAAATGAAAAAGAAAAAGATTTCATTTGATAGCCAAGAAATAAAAAAAGTTTACAGAAAAGCAACTCAGAAAGACATCGATATCTGGCAACAATCAAGAGCTAGAGAAGAAGAAACTCAAAGAAGAGGAAGAGAGATTTTAGGAAATTTAGGTCTAAAAATGAAGCTTTCTGATGTTGAGTTTCAGGGTGATGGTAATAAAGCTACGTTCTATTACACTGCAGATTCAAGAGTAGATTTTAGGCAATTAATTAGAGATTTAGCAAGTGCTTTTTCTATTCGTGTAGAAATGAAACAAGTTGGTGCAAGACAAGAAGCAGCTCGTTTAGGAGGTGTGGGGTCTTGCGGAAGAGAGTTGTGTTGTTCTACTTGGTTAACAGATTTCAGAAAAGTCACAACGAGTGCCGCTCGTTATCAGCAATTATCTTTAAACCCATTAAAATTATCGGGTCAATGTGGTAAATTAAAATGTTGTTTAAATTTTGAGTTAGATGTTTATTTAGATGCCTTAAAATCATTTCCAAAACAAGATGTTGTCTTAAAAACGGAAAAAGGAGATGCTGTTTTTGTGAAAATGGATATTTTTAAAAAATATCTGTGGTACACTTACAAAGACGATTCATTTAAATGGTTTCAATTAACACTAGACCAAGTTTCAGAAGTTATAGCTTTAAATAAAAAGAATAAATTAGGAATTTCTTTAGAGGATTATGAATCTGATTTAGAGGTTTCTGAAAAGGTGGATTTTGAAGATGCTGTTGGTCAAGATAGTCTAACGCGTTTTGATGCTCCAAAAAACAGAAAACGAAGAAGAAATAATAGAAATAAGGCAAAGGAAGAGGTTGTAGTTGATTCAAACAAAAAAGTAGAAGCAAGAAAGAAAAACAAAAGAAAGCCTAACCAAAAAAGTAAAACACCACAAAAAAGGGTTGTGCAAGATAAAACAGATCAAAAAATTAAAAGAAATAAACCCTTTAGAAATAGAAATAAAAAACCTTCTAAAAATGGCAATAAGTCTCAAGAAAAATAGAATCTACACATTTTTCTTTATTCTGTTATTTATAGTGTCTTGTAATAATGATGATATTATTTTTACTAAATATAATACATTAGAAGATGCGGCTTGGAAATCAAATGAAAAAATTTCATTTAGTTTTACGGTTTCAGATACTATTTTACCTAAAAACTTGTTTTTAAATATTAGAAATAATAACGATTATTCATACAGTAATTTACATGTAATTACGTCATTAAATTTTCCTGATGGAACAAAAATTATAGACACTCTTGAGTATCAAATGGCTAATGAATTTGGAGAATTTCTAGGTTATGGGGTTTCGAATATCAAAGAAAATAAATTGTTTTACAAAGAGTCAAAAGTTTTCCCTGCAAAAGGGAATTACGAATTTACAGTATATCATGCTATGAGAAAACAAGGAGAAATTAAACCAATTCCCTCATTAAGAGGAATTCAAGATATTGGGTTTTCAATTGAAAAACAAAAAAATGACTAGAGAAAAAAAATTAAACTTTAAAAAATATATCCTTTGGTTTTGGTCTATAATCTTAGGAGGATTGTTAATTGTTATTCTTTTATTTTTTACCGCTTCAGTAGGAGGTTTTGGCTCTTTACCAACTTTTGAGGAATTAGAAAATCCACAAACCAATCTTGCTACAGAAGTAATTTCTACAGATGGAATTACTATAGGTAAATATGCAAAAGAAAATAGAACGCCTATAAAATTTAAAGAATTACCTGATAATCTTGTTAATGCATTAGTAGCAACAGAAGATGAGCGTTTTTACGAACACACAGGAATAGATTTTCAAAGTTTTGGAAGAGCCGTTGCAAAATTAGGAAAAGGAGGAGGTGCAAGCACGATTACACAGCAACTAGCAAAAAATTTATTTACCAAAAGAGCATCTAGCAACACTTTTAAAAGGGTAATCCAAAAAATGAAAGAATGGGTGCTTGCTATAAAATTAGAAAGGCAGTATACAAAGCAAGAAATTATTGCAATGTATCTAAATACTCAAGATTTTATATTTAATGCTGTAGGTATTCGTTCTGCAGCAAGAATTTATTTTGGTAAAGAAGCGAAAGATTTAGATGTTCAAGAATCTGCAATAATTGTTGCAATGTTAAAAAACCCGAGGCAATACAATCCAAATAGAAATATTTCTAAAAGTAAATCATTATCAAGAAGAAATGTAGTTTTCTCGCAAATGGAAAAAAATGGATTTTTAACTACGCAACAAAAGGACTCTCTTCAAAAATTGCCTTTAAAAATTAATTATACTCCAGAAAGTCATGATGAAGGTTATGCAACTTATTTCAGAGCTCATTTGCAAAAAATAATGCGTAGTTGGATTAAAAAAAATCCAAAACCAAATGGTGAGAATTATGATCTATATAGAGATGGTCTTAAAATTTTTGTAACGATAGATTCAAGAATGCAGCAATATGCAGAAGAAGCTGTAACAGAACATATGGCTAACTTGCAATCTTATTTTTTTAAGGAACAAAAAAGAAATAAAATAGCTCCATTTTATGATTTAGAAAAAGATGAAGTAAGGCGAATTTATCAAAGAGCAAAAAAGAATTCAGAGAGATATAAACGCTTAAAAGCAGTTGGGAAATCATCAAAAGAAATTGATAAAATTTTTAACACAAAAACCGAGATGAAAGTCTTTTCTTGGAAAGGCACTATTGATACAGTCATGTCGCCAAATGACTCTATAAGATATTACAAACATTTTTTAAGGTCTGGTTTAGTATCTATTGAACCTCAAACAGGGCATATAAAAGCTTGGGTTGGAGGCATCAATAATAAACATTTTAAATACGATGCAGTTGCCCAACAAAAAAGACAAGTTGGCTCTACATTTAAGCCTTTTGTGTATGCAACAGCCATCGATCAATTAAGAAAATCACCTTGCGATAAATTACCAAACACGCCATATACTATTCCAAAAGGGAAGTACGGAATTCCAGAAGAATGGACTCCGAAAAATTCAAATGATAAATATGGAGGAATGATGACTTTGAAGGATGCAGTAGCAACTTCAACCAATGTAATAACTGCAAATTTGATAGATCAAGTTACTCCAGAAAATGTTGTTCGATTGGCTGAAGCGGCAGGAATAACAACAGAGATCAAAGCAAACCCATCAATTGCTTTAGGCGCTGTTGATTTATCATTATTAGAAATGACGAGTGCTTATAGTACTTTTGCAAATAGAGGTCTTAGAGTAAATCCAATGATAATTACTCGAATTGAAGATAAAAACGGAACAGTTTTAGAAGATTTCGTTCCGCAAACTCAAGAAGTTTTAAGTGAGGAATCAGCTTTTGTCATCATAAAACTATTGGAAGGTGTTGCAGATTCTGGTTCGGGGATTCGTTTACGATCAAATTATACTTCAGGAGGTAAAGCTGTAACAGGGTTTCCTTATAATCTTGAGAATCCAATTGCAGGAAAAACAGGTACTACTCAAAATCAATCAGATGGATGGTTTATGGGTATTGTTCCAAATTTAGCTACAGGAGTTTGGACTGGTGGTGAAGACAGAGCGACACATTTTGCAGGAATCACAAAAGGTCAAGGAGCTACAATGTCTTTACCTTCTTGGGCATTATTTATGAAAAAATGTTATGCAGATAAGACTTTAAATATAAGTACAGAAGAATTTGAAAAGCCAGAAAACCTTTCTATAACAGTAGATTGTAGTCCTAAGGTAGATGAAAATGAAAAAGTAATACCTAATACAGATACAGAATTTTAATAATATTATTCAAAAATGATCAATAAAAAAGTAAATAACGTTCAAGAAGCTTTGGCAGGTGTAAAAGATCAAATGACTTTAATGCTAGGAGGTTTTGGTTTATGTGGTATTCCTGAAAATGCAATTTCGGAATTAGTAAATAAGAAGATCACAAATGTTACTTGTATTTCAAATAATGCAGGAGTTGATGATTTTGGATTAGGGTTATTATTACAAAATAAGCAAATAAAAAAAATGATTTCTTCCTATGTTGGGGAAAATGATGAATTTGAAAGACAAATGCTTTCGGGCGAATTAGAAGTAGAATTAACGCCACAAGGCACTCTTGCTGAAAAATGTAGAGCAGCTCAGGCAGGTTTTCCAGCATTTTACACTCCAGCAGGTTACGGAACAGAAGTCGCAGAGGGAAAAGAAACGAGAGAATTTGATGGTAAAATGTATGTTTTAGAACCTGCATTTAAAGCAGATTTTGCTTTTGTAAAAGCATGGAAAGGTGATGCAGCAGGGAATTTGGTTTTCAAAGGAACAGCAAGAAATTTTAATGCTAACATGTGTGGTGCAGCAAAAATAACTGTTGCAGAAGTAGAAGAATTAGTTCCTGTCGGAGAATTAGATCCTAATCAAATACATATTCCAGGAATATTTGTACAAAGAATTTTTCAAGGAAAGGATTACGAAAAAAGAATTGAGCAAAGAACTGTAAGACAAAGAAGTTAATTATGTTAGATAAAAACGGAATTGCAAAACGTATTGCTAAAGAAGTAAAAAACGGGTACTATGTAAATTTAGGAATAGGTATTCCTACTTTGGTAGCTAATTTTGTTAGAGAAGATATTGAAGTTGAGTTTCAAAGTGAAAACGGCGTATTAGGTATGGGCCCTTTTCCTTTTCAAGGTGATGAAGATGCAGATATAATTAATGCAGGGAAACAAACCATAACAACAATGCCAGGCGCAAGTTTTTTTGATTCTGCTACTAGTTTTTCTATGATTCGTGGTAAGCATGTTCATCTAACTATTTTAGGAGCTATGGAGGTTGCAGAGAATGGAGATATTGCCAACTGGAAAATTCCAGGAAAAATGGTAAAAGGTATGGGAGGAGCAATGGACTTAGTTGCATCTGCAGATAATATTATTGTTGCAATGATGCATACCAACAAAAAAGGGGAAAGTAAAATTTTAAAAAAATGTTCTTTACCTTTAACAGGGGTTGGTTGTGTTACAAAAGTAGTTACTAATTTAGCTGTTTTAGAAGTAAAAGATAACGCATTTCATCTATTAGAAAGAGCTCCTGGTGTTTCTGTAGAAGAGATACAAAAAGCAACAGAAGGAACTTTAATTGTTAATGGAGATATTCCTGAAATGAAACTTTAAAATGAAAAATATAAAATATATCATTCCTTTTTTGTTTCCTATTTTAATAATTCTTTTTGGATTGATATTCTATAAAATCTTAGATTACGAACCTAACTTTTATACAATTACCTTAAATATCGGTTTGGCTTATATACTATCTCCTAAATTTAAAAAAGTTAACAAACAACATGGTGTTGAAGAACAAATGAAGTGGTTGTTTTTTAAAAAAGTAATTAACAAAAAAGCTTAATGAAAATTATATCTTACAATGTAAACGGTATAAGAGCTGCCTTAAAAAAATGTTTTTTAGATTGGTTATCAGTAGCAAATCCAGATGTTATCTGTATTCAAGAAACCAAAGCACATAAAGAACAATTAGATTTATCACTATTTGAAAATGCAGGCTATCCATATCACTATTGGTTTTCTGCACAAAAAAAAGGGTATTCTTCTGTCGCTATTTTATGTAAAGAAAAACCAAACCATATCGAATATGGAACAGGGATTGAGTCTATGGATTTTGAAGGAAGAAACTTACGAGTAGATTTTGATAAAGTATCAGTTATGAGTCTATATTTACCTTCAGGCACAAATCTAGATAGATTGAATTTTAAATTAAATTACATGGATGAATTTCAAGAATACATCAATAATTTAAAACAAGAAATTCCAAATTTAGTTATTTGCGGAGATTATAATATTTGTCATGAAGAAATTGATATACATAACCCTAAAATGAAAGGCGTTTCAGGCTTTTTGCCAGAAGAAAGAAAATGGATGGGAGATTTTATAAATAGCGGATTTATAGATAGTTTTCGTTA
>JBELHK010000036.1:0-20839 GCA_042091415.1 Polaribacter sp.
GATAGTTCTATAGAAAGTATTTTATCAGAAAATAATATTGAATTCTTCAATATTGGAACAGCTAATAATTCTGGAGTTGTAAATATCAAAAACAACGATGATAATTTTACTTTTAATGTTTCAGAACTAAGAGATACTTGGTACAAAACATCATTCCTTTTAGATCAAAAACAAACAGCTAATAATTTGGCTGATGAAAGATTCAAAAATTATAAGAATCAACCTTTACAATATACTTTTCCTAAACAATTTACAGGTGTACTTCCTGAAAATAATTTTTCTAAACAGAGACCAAAAGCTGCTATAATTAGAGAAAAAGGGAGTAATTCTGAACGAGAAATGGCAAATGCTATGTATTTAGCAGGTTTTGATGTGAAAGATGTTCATATGACAGATTTAATTTCAGGGCGAGAAACCTTAGAAGACATCCAATTTATTGGAGCTGTTGGTGGTTTTTCTAATTCTGATGTTTTAGGTTCTGCAAAAGGTTGGGCTGGCGCTTTCTTATATAATGAAAAAGCGAACAAAGCATTGAAAAACTTCTTTAAAAGAAAAGATACTTTATCAATAGGAATTTGTAATGGTTGTCAATTATTCATGGAATTAGAATTGATAAATCCTGATCACAAAGAACATGGAAAAATGCACCACAATAATTCTCAAAAACACGAAAGTTCATTTACTTCTGTTAAAGTTGAAAAAAATAACTCAGTAATGTTATCTTCTTTAGAAGGTACTGAATTAGGAGTTTGGATTTCTCATGGAGAAGGAAAATTTAATTTACCAGAATCTGAAGTGAATTATAATATAGTGGCTAAATATGGTTATGAAGGATATCCTAATAATCCAAACGGATCTGATTTTAATACTGCAATGTTATGCGATAAAACAGGGCGTCATTTAGTAACTATGCCACATATTGAAAGATCTATTTTTCAATGGAATTGGGCAAACTATCCTAAAAATAGAAAAGATGAAGTATCACCTTGGTTAGAGGCTTTTGTTAATGCAAAAAATTGGATTGAAAATAATTAGTCTTTAATTTTTAAAAGTGTAACACTTCTAATTTATTAATGTCTTTAAGATAAACTATTAAAGATTTAATTATGAAAAATAAAATCACATTAATTGCATTTCTTTTAACATCTGTATTTTATGGTCAAAAAACTGTAAACGCAAGTAAAGTTTTAGAAGACATTAAATTAGGAAAATCTATAGAATATTCGAATACTAAGATTATTGGAGTTTTAGATTTAACTTATATGGATGATGCTTTAGAAAAGTTACCAAACAAAAAGAAAAATAGTTGGTGGGGTAACGGCTCGAGTAACGAAATAAAAAAAATAATTGATGTAAAAATATCATTTCAAAACTGTGTTTTCGAAGATGATGTTTTAGCTTACATACCAGACGATGTTTCAGGGTATACTTTTACTGCAAATTTCGAAGACGTTGCTATTTTCAAAAACTGTCATTTTAAAGAAAAAGCCATGTTTAAATATTCTCGTTTTGAAAAAAACTCAGATTTTTCTGGTTCAATATTTGATGACGATACAACTTTTAAATATGCAAAGTTTGATAGAGATATTAATTTCTCTAGCACAAAGTTCACCGAATCAGCAACATTCAAATACGCAAAATTCAGAAATAATGTAAGCTTTAGTAATGCCATTTTTGAAGACTCGGCAATATTTAAATATACACAGTTTGATGATGGTGTTTCTTTTAGAAATACAGATTTTCAAGATGATTTAGATATTAAATACATGAAAGTATCAGGTAATTTTGATATTTCTAACATGAAAGTTGGTTATGATATAGATTCAAAATACACACAGATTAATGGCAAAAGCTTTAATAAATATTTGATATCAAATAACAACTAAAATTTCTTACACTTATATTTAAAAGATGACTAGTTAGTCATCTTTTTTTATTCTAAGCAAAGTTGTACATTGTTAGCAAATAACTTATCAATGACAAACTCCATTTCTCGAATTTTTGATTTTGTTGATTATCAACTAGAAAACTATCCAAAGCAAAATTGTTACAACTACAAAGAAAATAATGTCTGGAAAGCTATTTCTACCAAAAAAGTTGTTGAAAACTCGAAAAAAACAAGTTATTCTTTATTAGAACTAGGTATAAAACCTAATGATAAGGTTGCTGTTATATCAACAAATAATAATCCTAATTGGCATATTTTAGATATTGGCATCTTACAAATTGGCGCTCAAAATGTACCATTATATGCAACATTATCTGCCAAAGATTATGCTTATATTATTCATCATTCAGATGCTAAATATTGCTTCGTTTCTGACAAAGAACTTTATCAAAAAGTAAAATCAATTCAAAGCCAGACGAAACTTTTAGGAGTTTTTTTTCTTGAAGAAAATGAATCTGAATTTAGCTGGAGTGCTTTTTTAAAAATTGGAGAAAAGAAAGATTATTCTCAAAAACTCAAAACTTTAAAAAACAATGTTAAACCAGAAGATTTAGCAACTATCATATATACATCTGGCACAACAGGAACTCCCAAAGGAGTAATGCTATCACATAAAAATATTGTTTTTACTGTTTTTAAAACTGCTGAAAGATTAAATCTAGATGGAACACAAAATAAAATAATAAGCTATTTACCTATTTCGCATATTTTTGAAAGAACAGCGTCTTATTATAATATATTTAAAGGATTTGAAGTTTATTTTGCAGAAAGTATAGATAAAATTGGTGATAATATAAGAGAAGTACAACCAAGTTATTTAGCTGTTGTACCAAGATTATTAGAAAAAATATTTGATAAAATTGTTGACAAAGGAAGTCATTTAACAGGTTTAAAAAAGAAACTCTTTTTTTGGGCATTAGAATTAGGTGAAAAATATGAACCATATAATAAAAATGGAAAACTTTACCATTATAAACTAAGTATCGCTAGAAAACTAATCTTTAGTAAGTGGCAAGAAGCTTTAGGAGGTAATCTTAAATTTATGGTTTCTGGTAGCGCTCCACTTCAAACTAAATTAATTAGAGTATTTACCGCAGCAGGTATTGATATTTTTGAAGGCTATGGTATGACAGAATCTGCCCCAGGAGGAACTTTAAACGATTTAAGAAACAATGGACTTAAGATTGGAACCGTAGGAAAATCGTTAAATGATATTGAAATTAAAATTGCTGAAGATGGAGAAATTTTAATGAAAGGCGATAATGTTATGATTGGGTATTACAAAAATGAAGAGCTCACAAAAAAAACAATCATAAATGGTTATTTACATACTGGAGATATAGGAGAAATTGACAACGATGGTTTTTTATCAATAACAGATAGAAAAAAAGAAATGTTTAAAACTTCTGGAGGTAAATATATAGCTCCGGCTGCTTTAGAAAGCGATTTTAAACAATCTCGATTTATAGAGCAAATAATGGTAATTGGTGAAGGCGAAAAAATGCCAGCAGCTTTAATACAGCCAAATTTTGAATTTCTTAAAGATTGGGCTAAAATTAAGCAATATAAAATTACAGATTTTAGCAAAGATGAAAGAATAATTAATAGAATTCAGAAAGAGATAAATTTTTACAACAAAAATTTCGGTAAATGGGAACAAATAAAAAAGTTTGAAATAACACCAAACGAATGGACTGTTGATGAAGATTTGTTAACTCCGACAATGAAAATGAAAAGAAAAAATATCAAAAGAAAATATAAAGATTTATGTGATAAAATATATTGTTAATAATTTACAAAGACATTCAACCGCTGTTTGTAAAATCAAGGTAATTTTACTACTTTGCGTTGAACAAAATATTATTTATGTCAACTGAAGTAACAAGATTATTTGACTTCCCTCAATATCAATTAGAAACTTATAATTTAAAAAAATCATTCTCCTCAAAATATGATGGCAAATGGCATTCTATATCTACTCAAGAATATATAGATAAGTCAAATCAATTGAGTAGAGGTTTGTTAAAACTTGGTCTTAAACCCAATGATAAAGTTGCCATAATTTCAACAACCAATAGAACTGAATGGAATATTTGTGATATAGGCGTTTTACAAACTGGTGCACAAACAGTACCTATTTATCCTACTATTTCAAAAGAAGATTACGAGTATGTATTAAATCACTCCGAGTCTACATATTGCTTTGTTTCTGATGAAACTATTTTAGAAAAACTAAATCAAATTAAAGGAAATACAAAACTTAAAGAAGTTTTTACTTTTGATGACATTAAGGATGAAAAAAACTGGAACGAAGTTTTAAATCTTGGAGAAGATGAAACTTTGCAAAATGAAGTAGAAGAAAGAAAAAATACTATAAAACCTTCAGATTTAGCCACGCTAATCTACACTTCTGGAACCACAGGAAAACCAAAGGGAGTTATGCTATCTCATAACAATATTGTTTCGAATGTTTTAGAATCAAAAAAGAGAGTTCCTTTAGAATATGGAAACTCTAAAGGATTAAGTTTTTTACCCGTTTGTCATATTTTTGAAAGAATGATTTTATATCTATACCAATATTGTGGTGTAAGTATTTATTTCGCTGAATCTATTGAAAAGTTGACCGAAAATGCACAAGAAGTTAAACCTGACGTAATGACTGCGGTTCCTCGACTTTATGAAAAAATATATGATAAAATTATATTAAAAGGGGAAGATTTAACAGGAGTTAAGAAAAAATTATTTTTCTGGGCAGTTAATTTAGGTTTAAACTATAAACCTTATGGAGAAAATGGATGGCTTTATGAAAAAAAATTAGGTATCGCTAGAAAATTAATTTTCTCAAAATGGCAAGCTGCACTTGGTGGTGAATTAAAATTGATGGTTTCTGGGAGTGCTGCTTTACAACCAAGATTAACAAGAATATTTGCAGCAGCAGGAATGCCTATAATGGAAGGTTATGGTCTTACAGAAACTTCACCTGTAATAACAGTTAATGACCAAAGAGGTGAAAAATTCAGAATTGGTACTGTAGGTAAAGTCATCGAGGGCGTAGAAGTAAAAATAGCCGAAAACGGTGAAATTTTGGTAAAAGGGCCAAATGTAATGCAAGGCTATTATAAAGATGCTGAGAAAACTGCTCAAGTAATAAAAAATGATTGGTTTTATACAGGTGATAAAGGTGAATTTGACGAGAACGGATTCTTAAAAATTACAGGAAGAACAAAAGAAATGTTTAAAACTTCTGGCGGAAAATATGTTGTTCCACCATTACTAGAAGGGCAACTCAAACAATCTTTATTTATAGAGCAAGTAATGGTCGTTGGTGAAGGCGAAAAAATGCCTGCAGCAATTATTCAACCAAATTTTGAATACCTAAGAGATTGGGCTAAAGAAAATGAAATATCTTTTGATACTAATAAAGAGCTAATTACAAAACCTAAGGTAATTGAAGCAATTCAAAATGAAGTAGATGAATGTAATTGTCACTTTGGTAAATGGGAACAAATTAAACGTTTTGAATTAACTCCTGATGAATGGTCAATAGATGGTGGACATTTAACTCCAACAATGAAAATGAAAAGAGCAATTATTAAGAAAATTTACACAGATTTATACGATAAAATATATCGTTAGAATAAAAATTAATGCAAAATTTTAAAAATTAATTCTTTTAAAATATCTCTTTGAGTTAGGTTCGCCCCTACTCCTTTGTTTTTAATATCAGAATCTTTCAAGTAGCTAATGATTTTAGCTACTTTTCTCATATTATAATTTTTTGATGCTAAAAAATAATCATCAACAAAATAATAATTTACGCCCAAAGACTTTGAGACTGAATCTTTAGACTTGTTTTCTAATCCATGGAATAACAGTAATTTACTAAAGAAATTATTGAGTAATGAAATAGTCATAAATGCTGGATTATTCTTCGGGTTTTCTATAAAGTAATTGATAATCCTATTAGATTTTACAACATCCTTGCTTCCAATGGCTTTAAGTAATTCAAAATTATTAAAATCTTTAGAGATACCTATATTTTCTTCGATATGAACATCTGTTATAATAGAACTTTTTGGTAGAATAAGCATTAGTTTTTGAAGTTCATTCGAAATTTTACTTAAGTCGGTTCCTAAAAAATCAACAAGCATTTGTGATGCTTTTGGTTCTATTTTATAATCTTTACCTTTTAAAACTCTAGTTAACCAACTAGCAACTTCATTTTCATATAACTTTTTACTATCAAACAGAACACCAACTTTAGAAAGAGATTTATATAATTTTTTTCTTTTATCTAGTTTCTTGTACTTATAATTTAGTACTAAAACAGTTGTTGGTTGACAGTTTTCTACATAAGAAATTAGTTGGTCAATAGTTCTGCTTAAATCTTGGGCTTCTTTTACTATAATTACTTGTTTATCTGCCATCATAGGGTATCTTTTTGCTGCAGATATAATGTTTTCAATTGAAGTATCTCTACCATACATAACCTGAAGATTAAACCCCTTTTCTGAATCATCTAAAATATTATTTTCAATAAAGTCAGAAATTTGATCTATATAATAAGGCTCATCACCCATTAGAAAATAAATAGGCTTAGGATTTCCATTTTTAATATCGGCAATTATCGCTTTAATTTCATTCATTTTCTTACTTTTGATTGATGCAAAAACTCAACCTTCCATCATATAATTTCAAACTCAAAAGTAACGAAAATAAGACGCTTATTTTTGATAACTTTAGAAAAAAGTATGTTGTTTTAACTCCTGAAGAATGGGTACGTCAACATTTTTTAAATTATTTAACTGATTATAAACAGTATCCAAAATCCTTAATATCTGTAGAAAAACAACTTACTGTCAATAATTTAAAAAAACGTACTGATATTTTAGTTTTTAATAAAGAAGGTAACCCTGAAATTATTGTTGAATGCAAAGCTCCGTCAATTAAAATTAATCAACTTACTTTTGATCAAATTGCAAGATATAATCTTAAATTAAATGCAAAGTATTTAGTTGTAACAAACGGGTTACAACACTTTTACTCTATAGTAGATCAAAAAAATGAAACATATTTATTTTTGAAAGATTTACCCGATTATATATCGAAAATTTGATTTTATTTTAAGTTTTAAAATGTAAATTCGCATCCTTGGAAATTGCAATCGTCATATTAAATTGGAATGGTAAAAAATTATTAGAACAATTTTTACCATCTATAACTAAGTTTTCATCAGAAAAAGCAAGTATTTACATTGCAGATAACGCTTCTTCAGATAACTCTATTTCGTTTATTGAGAATAACTATCCTTCCTTAAAAATAATTAAAAATAAGACTAATGGCGGTTATACAAAAGGATATAATGATGCTTTAAAACATATAAAAGCAGATATTTATTGCTTAATAAATTCTGATGTAGAAGTAACTAAAAATTGGCTTAATCCAATTATAAATGAATTTGAAAAAGATAAATATATTGGTGTTTTACAACCAAAAATTTTAGATTTTAATCAAAAAAATAAGTTTGAATACGCAGGTGCTTGTGGTGGATATTTAGATTTTTTCGGATATCCTTACTGCAAAGGAAGAGTATTTAACACCTTAGAAGATGATAAAAGTCAGTTTAATGAAATTTCTGACATATTTTGGGCTTCTGGAGCTTGTTTCTTTGTAAAATCAGAAATATTTCATGACCTAAACGGTTTTGATGAAGATTATTTTGCGCATCAAGAAGAAATTGATTTTTGTTGGAGAGTAAAAAATTATGGTTATAAAATTAAAGTTGTTCCTGAATCTAAAATTTATCATGTTGGCGGTGCAACATTAAGTAATTACAATCCTAAAAAAACATTTTTAAACTTTAGAAATAGTTTATTTAATATCGTAAAAAACGTACCAAAAAAACAATTTATTTTAGTTCTTTTAGTAAGATTAATTTTAGATGGAGTTGCTGGAGTAAAGTTTATGTTAGAATTAAGACCTCGCCATACATTTGCTATTCTAAAAGCTCATATTAGCTTTTATAGAAATATTTTGATTTTATTTAAAAAGAGAAAAAAAATAAAAAATAAAGTAAAGTATTACAATCATTCAAGTATAGTAATCCAATATTTTCTTTTGGGAAGAAAGAAGTTTAATCAACTTAAATAAAATTATAGAATATCTATATTTCCTTTACCTTCTCTAATAATTTTCGCATCAGAATTTGTTAAATCAATAATTGTAGAACCCTGATTACCTCCATAACCTCCATCAATAACAACGTCTACTAGATTTTTCCATTTCTCATATATCAACTCAGGGTCTGTAGTATATTCTAAAATATCATCATCATCTCTTATAGAGGAAGAAACTATTGGATTCCCTAATTCAGAGACTAAACTTCTGATAATATTATTGTTGGGTATTCTAATACCAACCGTTTTTTTCTTTTTAAATACTTTTGGTAAATTATTACTACCAGGCAAAATGAATGTAAATGGCCCTGGCAATGCTCTTTTTAAAATTTTAAAAGTAGGTGTATCTATTTGTTTTATAAAATCTGATAGATGACTTAAATCATTACAAATAAATGATAGTTTGGCTTTTTCAATTTTAATACCTTTAATCTTAGCAATTTTTTCTAAAGCCTTAACATTTGTAATGTCGCAGCCTAAACCATAAACAGTATCTGTAGGGTATATAACTAAACCTCCCCTTTTTAAAATTTTTACAACCTTAGAAATTTCTTTAGGATTAGGATTATCGTTATATATCTTTATATATTCAGCCATATTATAAATATAAAAAAACTCAACTTGGTTTACAAATTGAGTTTTTTAGGGAAGAAACAATAGTTATGATTTATCAACCAATCTAAACCCTTCTCCGTGAATATTTAAAATCTCAACATTTTCATCAGATTTTAGATATTTTCTTAGTTTAGCGATGTAAACATCCATACTTCTTGAAGTAAAATAATTATCATCTCTCCAAATTTTGGTTAAAGCCAACTCACGAGGCATTAAATCATTTTTATGGATTGCCAACATCTTTAAAAGTTTACTTTCTTTTGGCGATAATTTTGTAGGCTCATCATTATCTTTAGATAAATGTCTTAGCTTTGAATTAAAAAAGAACGAACCGATATTGAACTCATATTGCTCAGATTCTTTAGAAATGTCTTTCTCTTTTCGCTGAAGTATCACTTTTATTTTATGTAATAAAACTTCTGAATCGAAGGGTTTGTTAAGATAATCGTCTGCACCAACAGAATAACCTTTTAAAACATCTTCTTTTAAAGTCTTTGCTGTAAGAAAAATAATAGGGATTTCTTTGTTTGTAGATCTAATATCTTGAGCTAAAGAAAAACCATCTTTACGAGGCATCATTACATCTAAAATACATAAATCGTAATCATTATTCTTAAACATTATTAAACCTTCTATACCATCTTTTGCATGAGTTACATTGTAATCATTTAACGATAAATAATCTTTTAAAACCGTTCCAAAATTTGGATCATCTTCTACTAATAAAATTTTTTTACTTCCCATTTTCTTATTTTAAATTAAAGGTAGTTTTACTGTAAATATGCTTCCTTTTCCTTTTTCACTTTCTACAAAAACAGTACCATGATGTTTGTCTACAATTTCTTTCACGTAAGCTAAACCTAAACCGTGACCTTTAACATCGTGTATGTTACCTCTTTGTTCTCTATAAAATTTTTCAAATACATTTTTTTGAACAGCTTTGCTCATCCCTATTCCTTCATCTTTTATTTTGATGATAAAAAACTTATTTGTACTCTCTGTATAAACATCTATTATTGGAATGCCATTTGAATATTTAATACTATTTTCTAACATATTTACAATAACATTTGTTAAATGAAATTCATTCCCTGGCAAATCTGATGACAATGCCTTAAAGTGAATATCAATTTTACCTCCTTTGTTGTCTATAATTAAACTAACGTGATTTATAGCATCTTCTATAACCTCGTGTATATCTATTATTTCTTTACTTATATTTAACTGATTTTTCTCTAACCTAGAAATTCTTAATACATTTTCGACTTGATTATGCATTCTTTTATTTTCATCTCTAATCATTTTAACATAACGCATAACTTTTTCATTATCACTAATTATTTTAGGATTTTTTATTGAGTCTAAAGCAAGGTTTATAGTTGCTATTGGCGTTTTAAACTCATGAGTCATGTTATTTATAAAATCTGTTTTTATTTCAGATATCTTTTTTTGTTTGATTAATTGATAAAGCGAACTAGAAAAAGCAATAATTATTATAAAAATAAAAAATAAAGACAATAATAAAATATCAGATATTCCTGATAAAATATGATTATTTTTTTTAGGGAAAGTAACATACAAAATATATTCAGGATCATTATTTGAACTCAAAAATAATGGATATAAATAACTATTTTGTTTATTAACTGTGTAATAACCCGATTTTAATTTGGTAGCCAATCCATCTGAACTGTAAACTCCATATTTAAAATCTAAATCTATATTTCTCCTTTTTAATTCATCTTTAATTGTTTCATTTAACTCTCTATTACTAACTCTTTGATGAATTGGTTTAATTGTATTATAATCTTTAAACCATTCAGAGATTTGACTTTTCTCTAAATTACTCAATCTTTTTGTGAATGAATATCTTTTTTCGTCAGAGGACGTAAATAAATTGTCTGGACCTCTAATTATTTTTGATTGAAAAAAATCTTTTTTACCAGTAACACGCTTAACAATAATTGTGTCATTGTCTAAAAAATCTACAGGAATTTCAAAATTTTCCTCTAAAATAGTTGAACCAAATGAAATCTTTTGATTATTTAAAGTGTCTATTTCTTGAAAAAACAAACTCTTAATTTGTGCCTCATTTGCTAATACTTGTTGACTTAAAATATTTTCTAATTTTTTTTCAAAAATATCTTTCTCTTTTGTATTAATTCTTTCAGCTACACTCCCCAAAGATTTTTGAACGTCATTTTTAAATTGTTGCTTTTTACTTGCTAAAGCATTATTTATCCAATAAAGTTGAACAGTTATAATACCTATCAACGAAATACTCATTAAAACAACAATGAGAACAAACATTTTTTTGCCCATAAATCAAAATTAAACTAATTAGAATTTGAAATAATTTTTTTTAACGTTGATTAACAAATTTATTGTAATATTAAGATAAATTTAACAAAAAAGGAGAGGAAAACGAAGGGAAACCCGATTTTTATGTTAAAATATTATGGATTTTATGTACTTGAAGTGCTGTTTTTTGCATTTCTAAATTATAAATCACATAATTAGATAATAATATTTTTTTATTCTCTTTCCATTGATTGTTCATACGAGATTTTACTTCTAATTCAGAAATTGAATCTCGCTTCATTACCCTTTCTATTCTGTTATTTTTTTCTGAGAATACAGATATTACCTTATCACAAAAAACATCTGCTTTTGACTCAAAAAGAATCGCTGCTTCATAAACTATGTATGATTTATTTTGATGTTTAATTACAAAATCTTGAAAGTGTTTTCTTACTACAGGATGAACTATAGAATTTAACGTATGTAACTTATTTTTATTGTTAAAAACAATATTTGAAATATGATTTCTGTTTAATTTGTTATCAATAAAAGATTCTGAACCAAATTCACTTATCAGTTGTTCTTTAATAATAATAGAGGTATTCATTAACTTTTTTGCTTCTTTATCAGCAATATAAACCTCGACATTTGAAAAAGAAGAAAACATTTTAGCAACTGTAGTTTTACCGCTACCAATACCACCTGTTAAACCAATAATCATAGCTATTTTCGAATTAAAAAATCAATTTTATTTGGTACAATTTTATAACTTTTTATAAAACTGGGTTTTTCTATTAAAATTGGATTAAGGTAATTTAAATTATTTTTTAAAGAATGAAGATAATCACACTCAATCTTTAAAGGCTTATTATCTATTTTATTAAAATTAGATAAAGCAACAATAAATTGAACTTGAACTTTTTCAGTTAATGTTGTTAATTTAATACTATCGGGGACATTTTTAATTTCAAACGGAACTTCTATAGTTCGTTCTGTAAATTTAGCAACTTTACCAATCACATTTACCTTTGTGGTTTCTATTTTTAACCCTTCATTATTTTTTGGTTTTAAAATTGATAAATCTTGAGAAAAATCTTTTTTTATATCTTTTAGAGAAAAAGGTTGTAAATCAATTTTATTTAAAGAATTTATTAATTTTTCAGGGCCAGAAACCACTATAGAATCTGGAGTTAATTTTATAGGCTCCATTAAACCATAACCTAGATGAAATTTCATGTCTAAATTTGGTTTTATAGGAACTTTTTTTGTTGTAAGGCTACCTAAATTTAAAAATATAGTATCTCTTTCTACTTCAATAATTTCTAATCCTGATTGTAAGTTAGATTCAATATTTTTAAGTTGATTTTTTAATAAAATATAATAAATTGAATTTTTATAAAAAAATAATTTTGAGGCATTTAAACTTATATTTTTATCGTTAATTTTTTCCGAAAATAATCTAAAACCTGTACCCTTTAATTTTATTTTTAATTCTTTAGTTGGTGATTCTTGAAGTAATTTATTTTGAGGAATATTTTCAAAAGACAAAGAATAAATAACAGTACTAGAATATTCTTTAGAAAAGGTAATCAATAACCAAATAAAACTTGAGGCTATGAGAAAAATGAAAAAGGTTTTTGATATTTTACTTTTCAAGATTTGTGAATTTGAATGCAAAATAATCAAAAATTAAATATATATAAATAAAAAAAGAGCTTTCGTAGATTTTACAAAAGCTCTTCTAATATGTTAACTTAAAATTATTTTTTCGCTGGAGTATTATACTTATTACTCAACTCCATTGAAATTGCAGATCGTTCAAATTTAATTTTACCCGCTCCTGTTTCAATTGTAACAGTGTTGTCATTTGTATGAATATCTAAAACCTTTCCATGAATACCACTTGTTGTAACAACTTTAATTCCTTTTTTTAATTCAGATTGAAAAGATTTTTCTTTTTTCTGTTTTTTCATTTGAGGTCTTAACATAAAAAAATATAAAACCGCAATCATTGCTAAAAACGGCAGCATACTTGTTAAAGATCCTGAAGCAGACTGTAATATAAAACTTAAATACATTTATTTTTTTGTTTTTGGTGTTACCATTCCTTTAAGAGTTAATATTTCTCTACCAGATTTAGTATTTGTTATTAAAGTAATGTTTTTTTGTTGTCTATTTCTTTTTCCGTTGGTATTAAATTTCACTTTAATTTCTTCTGTTTGACCTGGCTTAATAGGTGCTTTTGGCCAAACTGGAACTGTACAACCACAAGTTACTTGTGCATCTGTAATAACCAAATCAATTTTTCCAGAATTGGTAACTTTAAATGTAGTTTCAACAATTTCTCCTTCATTAACCGTTCCAAAATCAAATTCAGACTTATCAAAAGAAACTAAAGCTGAGCTTTTTTCTATTTTTACATCTCTAGTTTTTGCATTCTCTAAATTATCAGAGTTTATTTTTGATGAAGCATTACTATTATTACATTGAGTAAAAAGTAACGATACGAATAAACCTGATGCTATCAATAATATTTTTCTCATTTTAAAAAATTTTAGCAAAAATAGTAAATAATTGACTGAAAACAATTCTAAAGTAAGCCTCTACCAACTTTTTTTATTCTTTTTTCAGATAAATAATCTTTTGAAATTTTATCTAATACTCCGTTAATAAAATAACCGCTTTTATGTGTTGAATAATCTTTAGCTAATTCGATGTATTCATTAATAGTTACCCTTACAGGAATTGAAGGGAAATTAAGAAACTCAGTTATTGCCATTTTAATTAATATCATATCTAAATCAGCAATTCTTTCTTTTTCCCAATTCGGGGTTTTATCAGTAATATCCTCTTCGTATTTATGTTGTTGTAGTATTGTTTTCTTTAAAAGATTCGAAACGAACTCTTCATCTTCTTTGTCTTTATATAAACTTCCTAGAACAAATATTTTATCTTCTTTTTGCTTGCTTAAGGTTTTAACAATCCAAGTATTAACGAAAGGGATATCATCTACCCAAGAAATCATTTTATCTTCGTAATAATCTGCTAACTTTTCGTTTGGCGCAATAATTTCTTTAAAGAAATCAATAACAAAAGCTTTGTCTATTTTAAAAGAATCATCGATTGTTGCTAAGTAATTTTTATACAATTTACTTTTTTGTAAATCATCAAAAATAATTTTTACATATTCATCATCTATATCCCAATTTTGTAGTTTATTGATTTCTAAATATCCTTCTAAACTAACGCTATCTTTTATAGCATTAATTAATCTATTGTCAATAAATTTTGTATTAGGTTTAAGATCCTCTTTTGTCGCTAAGATTTTCTTTTTAGAAAGTTCTATTTTTTTTAATGCAAGATTTTGAACTTTTGTTAAAAGGTGAAGATTTAAAGCATATAAATCAGACATTTTTAAAATGCTATGCTTTAAAAATTTTTCTTCTCTTATTAAATCATCATTTTTAGATTGCTGCATAGCGTATACAGATTGCATTACTTTTACGCGAATGTGTCTTCTGTTTATCATTTTATAAAGAACTTAGATAATTGCTTTTATTATTGCGGTACAAAAATACTACTATTTTAATATCAAGCATTATTTTTTAAGTCTTTTTTAAGTAAAAAATTCTTTTATAAACTTGTATCTTCGTGATTGATTTTTTTTAAATAATTTATTTTTTGAAAGCACTAAAATATCTAAATAAATACTTTTCTAAATACAAATGGCGAATATTATTAGGCCTTCTAATAACTGTTCTTTCTAAGCTTTTGTCATTAAAAATTCCGCAAATAATAAGAAACTCTCTAAACATTGTTGAAGACTATAAAAATGGAAAGGAAATTAGTTTAGATACTGTAAAACACGAACTGCTAATTAATGTTTTAATTATAATTGGAGTTGCTCTTTTGAGTGGTTTTTTTACTTTTTTAATGAGACAAACTATAATTGTAACTTCAAGATTAATTGAGTTCGATTTAAAAAATGAAATATATGAACAATACCAAAAACTGTCTTTAAATTTCTACAAAAAAAACAGAACAGGAGATTTAATGAATAGAATTAGTGAAGATGTCTCTAAAGTAAGAATGTATGTTGGCCCTGCGATTATGTATACCATGAATATGATTGTTACTTTTGTGGTTGGTTTTTCTCAAATGGTTCAAGTTGATTTAAAACTTACTTTATACACTTTAATTCCTTTTCCTTTACTTTCAATATCAATATTTATTCTAAGCAGAGTAATTCATAAAAGAAGTACAATTGTTCAAGAATACCTTTCTAAACTGACAACATTTAATCAAGAGATGTTTTCTGGAATGGGGGTTTTAAAATCATATGGATTAGAGAAATCTATCATTAATGACTTTGATAAATTAGCCAACGGTAGCAAAGAAAAAAATATAAAGTTACAGAAGGCAAATGCTTTGTTTTTTCCTACAATGATTTTATTGATTAGTATTAGTAACTTAATTGTAATTTATTTTGGCGGAATGCAATACATAAATGGTGAAATTCAAATTGGTGTTGTATTGGAGTTTTTGTTATACGTTAATATTTTAACATGGCCTGTAGCTGTAGTTGGCTGGGTTACTTCAATGATTCAACAAGCAGAAGCATCACAATTAAGAATTAATGAGTTTTTAAAAGAAAAACCTGAAATTGAAAATACAAATCAAAATCAATTAGAAATTAAAGGTAAAATAGAATTTAAAGACGTTTCATTTACATATGAAGATACTAATATTACTGCTTTAAAAAATATCAACTTTACTCTTGAAGAAGGGCAAACAATCGCTATTTTAGGTAAAACAGGTTCTGGAAAATCTTCTATAATTGAACTAGTTGCCAGACTTTATGATACAACTAAAGGAGACATTCTTTTAGATGATGTTTCTATAAAAAATGTAAACTTAGATGATTTAAGACATCAAATTGGTTTTGTTCCGCAAGATCCGTTCTTGTTTTCTGATTCTATTGAAAACAATATTAAATTCGGAAAGAAAGATACTAGCAAAGATGAAATAATTGAGGCAGCAAAAAATGCTGATGTACATAAAAATATTGTTGAATTTTCTGATCAATATAATACGGTTTTAGGAGAAAGAGGTGTTACTCTTTCAGGAGGACAAAAGCAAAGAGTATCAATTGCTAGAGCAATAATAAAAAATCCAAAAATCTTAATTTTTGATGACTGCTTATCTGCTGTAGATACTGAGACTGAAGAGAAAATATTATCGAACTTAGAAAGGGTTTCGAAAAAGAAAACAACTTTTATAATAAGTCATAGGATTTCATCTGCAAAAAATGCTGATAAAATTATCATTCTTGATGACGGTAGAATTATTCAACAAGGAACTCATAATCAATTAATAACAAAAAAAGGGTATTATAAAGATTTATATGAGCAACAACTTTTAGAAAAAGAAATTTAATGATACGCTTTGACAAGTAAAATATTTTATTAGATTTGTGGGAGTAACCGATTAATGATAACGATTATTTAAAAATTATGGCAGAGAGAGTTGAACAAGAAGAAATTTTTTCTCAAGTACTAAGAGCAGGAAGAAGAACTTACTTTTTTGATGTAAGAGCAACGAAAGCAGAAGATTATTATTTAACAGTAACAGAAAGTAAAAAGTTTACTCATGATGATGGTTCTTTTCATTATCAAAAACACAAGATTTACCTGTATAAAGAAGATTTTTCAGATTTTCAAGAAATGCTAAAAAAAGCAACTGACTACATCGTTACTGAAAAAGGTGATGAAGTAATTAGTGAACGTCATCAAAAGAACTTTAAGAGAGAAGAAGTTACTGAAGATAAAAGCGCTGAAAGTTTTACAAACATCTCTTTTGATGATATATAAGATTTAACAATATTGTAAATATTAGTTCAAATTCAAATTCAATTTACACTAAAACCATAAACTTAATTGTTTATGGTTTTTTATTTAAAACAGCTTTCATCGTAGATGTCTTTGAAACAGTTTCCTCCCACTCTTTTTCAGGGATGCTATCTTTAGTGATTCCTCCGCCAACATAAATATTTGCAATACTGTCTTTAAAATTCATACATCTTAAATTCACAAATAAATGCGATTTCTCTTTAAAATTAATTTCTCCTAAAAAACCAGTATAAAAAGTTCTATCGTAACTCTCATTTTCTAATATAAACTTTTTGGCATCATTTCTTGGCAAACCGCAAACAGCTGGAGTTGGATGAAGAGCTTTTAACAAAGTATTTAAAGAAGCTTCATCTTTTAAACTACCTTCTACTTTTGATCTTAAATGTAGCAGAGTTCCTGCTTTTATTGTTTTTGCGCTTTCTATTTTAAGAGAATCTGAAATATGTTTTACCTGATTTTCAATAAAATCTGTTACTAATTGTTGCTCTTCAATTTCTTTAGTACCCCAAATAGTTTCTTCACCTTCTTTATAATTTTTTGTCCCTGCTAAAGACATTGTCTTAAACAAATTACCTTTTATTTCTAAAAGTGTTTCAGGTGTTGCTCCAAGCCATAATCCTATTTCTGGGTGAAACCAAATGTAAACAAAGGCATTATTATAACGTTGAAGTAAGTTTTTGTAAACCTCTAAGAATCTAAAATCATTTATGGATACCTCTTCTTTTCTAGATATTACAATTTTTTCAATTTGACTTTCTTTAATTCTATTAATAGCTTTACTTACCAAATTAATATGATTCTCTCTTGATGAAACATCATTATCATAGTTAAAATTATGAAAAGTATTATTTTCAAAATCAACTCGTTCTTCTATTATTTTAGAAGTATTTTTAGGAAAAAGAATCGCTTTATCTCTACTTTCATCGAAAGGAGAAAAAACAAAGCCAGATTCAGAGAAATCACTCGTATAAATTAAATAATCATTTTTACAAAAAATCCCTTTTACAAAGTTTTCATTTGGCTTTTTATAAACTACGAATGGAAGTTTACTGGTATAATTAAAATTTATTTTTTCAAAAATCTTCAAATTCAAATATCTTGTTGATGGATCAAAATTATTTTTTATCTAAAACAATATTAGTAAGCTTACATATAGAAATTAAATTCTTTTCTTCATCATGAATTTTTATTTCCCATAAATGTGTTGTTCTTCCTTTATGAATTGGTTTTGCAACACCATAAACAACTCCTTCTTTTTTACTTTTTAAATGATTTATACTTAACTCAATTCCCTTTACAATTTTTGTTTTATTATCAATAAATAAACTAGACGCGCAACTACCAACTGTTTCTGCTAAAGCTGCTGTTGCTCCTCCATGCAAAATCCCGTAAGGTTGATATACTTTTGTATTTACAGGCATTTTCGCTACTACGAAATCATCAGAAACATCAACAAACTCAATGTTTAAAGTTTCCATCAAAGTGTTTTTATTTAAACTATTTAAAAAAGAAAGTGTTTTAATTTTATCCATATATAGATACTTTACAGAGTAAAAATACACATAAATTATCGTATTTTTGCCATCTAAACATAAACAAATTATATGTACAAAATACGAGTTATTTTAGATACAAAAGAAGATGTTATTAGAACTATTTTGGTAAATGATTCTATCAATCTAGAACAACTTCATACGACTATTTCAAACGCTTTTGGTTTTGAAGGTCAAGAAATGGCTTCTTTTTATAAAACTGATGAAGAATGGAACCAAGGAGAAGAAATTCCATTATTTAATATGGCTGAAGTAGGAGAACAAACTTCTATGCAAACTTGTATTTTAAATAAAACGCTACCTAACGAAAATGATAAGCTAATTTACGTTTATGATTTTTTAAATATGTGGACTTTTTATGTTGATGTTATTGAAATTAGTGATGAAAAAAGAGAAGATTTACCACAAACTATTTTACGTGTTGGTGAAATTCCTGAAAATGCTCCTGAAAAAGAATTTATTGCTGATAATATTGATGAGAGTGATGAATCAAATGATGAATTTGATATTTTCGACGATTTTGATTTTAACGATTACTAAACACAAAATAATACTTTATTCCTGAAATCTTCCGTAACAAAATTGTAAGTTAGTCGTTTTATATAATATAATCGACTAAATTAATCTTCTTGGAAACAATCTTATCTCTAAAAAATCTTGATAAAAGATACGGAAAAGTACATGCTGTAAATAATCTTTCTTTTGATATAGAAAGAGGAAATGTGTATGGAATTCTTGGGCCAAATGGAAGTGGAAAATCCACTACATTAGGTATCATTTTAAATGTAGTGAATAAAACTTCGGGAGAATTTTCTTGGTTTAACGGAAACTTAACCACGCACGAGGCTTTAAAAAAAGTTGGCGCTATTATTGAACGACCAAATTTTTATCCGTACATGACAGCTAGTCAAAACCTAGCTTTAATATGTAAAATAAAAGGAGTTTCTACAAAAAGTATTGATGAAAAACTTAAAATAGTGAACCTTTTTGAAAGAAGAGATAGTAAGTTCAAAACGTATTCATTAGGGATGAAACAACGTTTGGCAATTGCATCTGCTTTACTAAACGATCCTGAAATTTTAATTTTAGACGAACCTACAAACGGTTTAGATCCTCAAGGAATTCATGAAATTCGAGAAATTATAAAAAAAATCGCTGCAAACGGAACTACTATTTTGTTAGCATCTCATTTATTAGATGAAGTAGAAAAAGTGTGTAGCCATGTTGTTGTTATTAGAAAAGGCGTAAAACTTTATGCTGGAAGAGTTGATGAAATGACTGCTTCAAAAGGATTATTCGAATTAAAAGTTGATGAAAAAGAACCTGAACTTATTCAAATTTTAGAAAAGCATTCTTCTATCAGTAAAATATCAAAAGAAAATGAACTAATTACAGCTTATTTAAAAAATGAGATATCAGCAGCTGAAATGAACAATTATTTATTTAAAAATAATATTGTACTATCTCATTTAATAAAGAGAAAACCGAGCTTAGAGCAACAATTTCTTGACTTAACAAACAATAACTAATCAACCTTTAAAATTTAAGCAATGTTTAGATTACTAAATATCGAATTTCATAAATTAAAACACAATAAAGCAAGTAAAGTTTTATCTATAATTTATTTTGGCCTGCTAACTTCGATTGCTTTAATTGCGGCAATTAAGTTTGAATTTGGAAATTTCAAATTACATTTAGCTGATGCTGGTATTTTTAACTTTCCATATATATGGCATTTTAACACATATATAGCTGCAATTTTAAAATTCTTTTTATTGTTAGTTATTGTATCGATGATGTCTAACGAATATAGTTACAAAACTCTAAAACAAAATTTAATAGATGGTTTGAGCAAAAAGGAATTCATACTGTCTAAATTTTACACGGTCATTGCTTTCTCATTAATTTCTACAATATTTGTTTTTGTTGTGTCTTTAGTTTTGGGCTTAATTTATTCAGATTATAATGAACTTGCAATTATCATCTCTGACTTAGAATACTTTTTAGCTTTTTTTATAAAACTAGTTGGTTTTTTCTCTTTCGGTCTTTTTCTAGGAATTTTAGTAAAACGATCAGCTTTTGCAGTTGGCGCGATGTTTATTTGGCTAATTGCAGAAAGTATGTTTAAAGGCTTTTTATATTGGCAATTTAAAGATGCTGAAAAAATAGGTGACAAAGTAGATGCAATTATGCATTTTTTACCATTAGAAGCTATGGCAAATCTCATTAAAGAACCTTTCACAAGATTAGGAGCTGTAAGATCTGCAGCAAATACTATGGGAGAAACTTTTTCTAAAAGTTATTCTGTTGAGTTTTCTTCTATTTTAATTGTTTCTA
>JBELHK010000037.1:0-20688 GCA_042091415.1 Polaribacter sp.
CCTTGTTGCGCAAACCAAAAACCGAGTTTGAATCCTCCTAAACTAATTAAGTTGAGTTCATCTACTAAAAGAATTCCGAAAACGAACGAAACTAAAAACCAAATAGAGAGTAAAAATGCTAAATAACGTAAGTTTTTTTTCCAATATAGTTTTGACTTATTTTTTAGCATTTTTGATTAGTTTTAGAAATTCTAAGCAATATAAAAATTTATTTTTCTATTTTTCAGCTTCATAATGAACTATTATTTATCAATTTGATTTTAGAAACTATTGCTCAATTTTGGTTTATCATTATACTATTCTTTATAATAGCTGTAATGTATTCGTCTGTTGGTTTTGGAGGAGGCTCTAGCTATTTAGCTATTTTAGCACTTACTGGCATTGCTTTTACTCAAATAAGAAGCATTGCATTACTGTGTAATATTATGGTAGTCTCTGGAAATGTATACCTATTTTACAAACAAAATCAATTGGAGTGGAAAAAAATAATTCCTCTTGTGAGTTTAAGTATTCCTCTTTCTTATTTAGGTGGATATTTAAAAATAAATCAAAAATTATTTTTTATTGTATTAGGATTTACACTTTGTTTTGCTGCTATTACCATGTGGTTTTCTAAAAAAAGAACAAAAAAAAATAATAAAGAAGACAATTATAATTTCATAAAAAATACTTGTATTGGAGGAATTATAGGTTTTATATCTGGAATGGTTGGTATAGGTGGTGGTATATTTCTTGCTCCTTTTTTATATCTTACAAACTGGAGTACGCCTAATAAAATAGCAGCAACAGCAAGTTTTTTTATTCTTGTAAATTCATTCGCTGGTTTATTCGGACAATTTTCTAATCCAAATTTTGAAATTAATTGGAGCTTTTCATCAATATTACTATTTACCGTTTTTATTGGAGGGCAATTGGGAAATAAAATAAGTAATAGGTACTTTACACCAATACAATTAAAGAAGGCTACATCAATTTTAATTGCTTTCGTAAGTTTAAGAATACTTTATATGAATGTTTTCTAATAAATTTTTGTGATTTAAGTTGCTTATCCATACCATAAAAAATATATTTGAATTTCACTAAAAATTATTATGTTAGAAAATATTTTCACTTTATTAATGCTTGTTATGCTTCAAGCTGTTTTAGGTTTTGATAACCTTCTATATATATCATTAGAATCAAAAAAAGCTCCTATTGATGATCAAAAAAGAGTTCGTAAATCAGGTATACTAATTGCTATAGTTTTGAGAATAATTTTATTATTCTTATTGGTTTCTATTATTGATTATTTTAAAGAGCCTTTCTCATTTTTAACAGGACATATAAATGATTTTGTAAGCTTCGCTTTTAATGGCCATAGTATTATTGTACTTATTGGTGGTGGTTTTATTATTTATACTGCAATCAAAGAGATTTGGCATATGATAGGCACTAAAGATTTGGTAGAATCTGAAGCAAATCATTCAAAAAGTAAAAAAACTGCAAATGCTGCTATTACAAGCATCGTTATTATGAATTTGGTTTTTTCTTTTGACTCTATTTTAGCTGCTATTGGTCTTACAAGTGAAATTGAAAACGCTACCACAGCTTTTATTATTATGGCAATAGCAATTATAATTAGCGGTTTATTAATGTTATTTTTAGCAGACAAAGTCTCCCTTTTCTTATCAAAAAATAGAATGTATGAGGTTTTAGGTTTATTCATTCTATTTATTGTTGGTATTATGCTTGTTACCGAAGGTGGACATTTAGCACATATTAAAATTTTCGGGAATGAAATTGTTCCTATGAGCAAAACAACATTTTATTTTGTAATTGCTATTTTAATTATAACCGATATTGTACAAAGTAGATATCAAAAGAAATTAACTAATTCAAAATAGAGTTTTAATATTATTAAAAGGAAAAGCCCTCTTCTAAAAAGAAGGCTTTTTTTTAAATTTTTATGATTTTGTTTATTTTTTTTAACATATAATTAAACAATTTTTCGTTGACTGAATTTTAAATTTGTTGAAACAAAAATACATAACAATGAATTTAAAAAAATTAATCCCATCAACATTATTCGCATTATCAATTGCACTAACAAGTGTTGCCAACGTAACAAATCCTAAAAATGATAAAAAGGAAAAAATTACAAAAACAGAAAATGAAAAAACTATTGTTGGAGTTGCTGCTTCAAATGAAAATTTCACAACTTTAGTAGCCGCTGTAAAAGCTGCAGGTTTAGTTGATGTTTTAAATAGTGACGGACCTTTTACTGTATTTGCTCCTATAAACGATGCCTTTGGTAAATTACCAAAGGGAACTGTAGAAAGCCTTTTAAAACCTGAAAATAAAAAATTATTAACAGCAATTTTAACATACCATGTTGTTGCTGGAGAGTTTAAAGCAAAAGATGTTGTAAAAGCAATTAAAGACAACAATGGCAAATTTGTTATTAAAACTGTTCAAGGAGGAGAATTGACTGCATCTTTAAAAGATGGTAAAGTAATTTTAACTGATGTTAAAGGAAATATCTCTACAATAATCATAACTGATGTTGATGCATCAAATGGCGTTATTCATGCAATTGATTCAGTTGTAATGCCTCAATAATTAAAAAATACATTTTACAAGAAATAGATGTTGTTTAATTATTTTAACATATTGTTAAACATATTTTAATTATCTTTGAAGTGTAAAATATATAAGTAAATACTTCTCATAGTTTTATCGCTTTGAGCGAATTTAAACAAGAAGTTTTTTTGGTTGATTGATTGAAACCGTTACTAATTTAGTAACGGTTTTTTTTAGCTTGTAAGATAATCTTGAAGTCTTTGGATTATAATTTGTAAAATTCTCCTATTCAATTCATTTGAATTCTCGAAATAATATTCTAATTCTTCACTTGTAAAGTGAGCTAAAATTGATCCTATTATCGTTCTTTTAAAGCTGTTATCTTTAGATAAAATTAAGTGAATCTTTTCTTTTTTTTCTATTAAACTTAATTCTGAAAAATTGATGTTTTTTTTCTTAAGATTATACTTAAAAAACTTTAGAAGAAAATCATTCTGCATTTTAATTACAGGGCGTAATGTACTGTTTTGGAATTCCTCAACTTTCAAAGTTCCATCATTAATGAGATTTTTTAAAATAGGTCTCTTTTTAATCATCATTTATTAAATTATCTAATTCTAATTGATAATCGTACTGTAAATCTTCGTGAAGCTTTTCGATTGCCTTTCTTATCATTCTGAGTTGTGTTTCAAAAACACTTTGAAGTCTTGTACTTCTTGATATTGAAGGCTTAAATTCTTTTAATTTTCTACAAAAATATAGTAAAAGCTCGGCCTCTGTTTCTTTTTTTTTAGAGTAACGTATGTATTTTTTTATTTGAGATAATATCTTTCTTACACTTTTTCGAATATAAAAGAAGTTTTTAGTATTAATCTCAGAAAACTGAATATCTATCTGATTTTTTATTGATTGTATATAAGAATCTTCATCATGAGATTCAAATAATAAATAAGTAAGTAATTCTTTATTTTCCTTTTTAAATCGAGATAAATGCAAACACAATTCTTTCAACTCATTGGCCGATTTATAATTGAGTTCATCTTTTAGTTGTTTTATACTAGCAGTTTTCATGCTTTTAAAAACTCTAGAACATTATTTTCTATTCTGCTTAGTACGTTTTCTGTTTCTCCTTTTTTAAAAGTATCTCCTGTTATTTGCTCAAACAACTCAATATATCTATCTGAAATTTCGCTAATTTTTTTGTCGTTCATTTCTGGTATTGTTTGCCCATCTTTACCTTGAAAATTATTTTCAATTAACCACTGACGAACAAATTCTTTAGATAATTGCTTTTGATTTTCACCTTTATTTTGTCTTTCTTGATAACCATCGGCGTAGAAATAACGAGAAGAATCTGGAGTATGAATTTCATCAATTAATACAATTTTTCCGTCTTTAGTTTTACCAAACTCATACTTTGTATCAACTAAAATCAATCCTCTTTTAGCAGCAATTTCAGTTCCTCTTTTAAAAAGTGCTTTGGTATATTTTTCTAAAATGATATAATCTTCTTCAGAAACAATGCCTTTAGCTAAAATATCTTCTCTTGAAATATCTTCATCATGCTCTCCATTATCAGCTTTTGTAGAAGGAGTAATTATAGGTTCTGGAAATTGATCGTTTTCATTTAATCCTTCAGACATTTCAACTCCACATAAAATTCTTTTTCCTAATTTATACTCACGAGCTGCATGCCCTGACAAATAACCGCGAATTACCATCTCAACTTTAAATGGCTCACATAAATGCCCAACTGCAACATTTTCATCAGGATTTGAAATTAGCCAATTAGGAACAATATCTGCAGTATCATTCATCATTTTAGTTGCAATTTGATTTAAAATCTGTCCTTTAAAAGGAATTTGACGAGGTAGTATTACATCAAAAGCAGATAATCTATCTGTGGCAATCATTACTAAAAGCTCATCATTTATATTATAAACCTCCCTTACTTTTCCTTTATATACAGATTTTTGCCTAGGAAATTGAAAGTTGGTATTATTGATAGTATTCATAAAGTGTAATTTGTGCAAAAATAAGTTTTAGTTTACTATTCTAAATTCTTTTTTAAAACTTTTATTTGTTTTAAATTATCTGAAATTGGTGTGGCTGTAATTACTTTTTCTCCGGGTATAAAATAGAAAAAATATGCAGAGTTTTGACCTACTTTTCTAACATCTAACTTAGAATTGTCTTTGAATATTAGAGTGTAATTTGGTATTATTTCTTTTGTAGTATATTTTTCTTTTAACCCAATTCCCATACCTGTTCTCATTGAAATAAACAATAAAAAGAAAATAAACATCAAACCAGGAATTTTATTTTTTTTCTTTTTTAAAGCTTCATATTTTTTATCCCATTTTTCTATATCATAGATTTTTCTATACCATTTTTTTTCTCTAAAATATGCATACAACTTAAACATCCAATTAGAAAAATACATGTACATCAACCAAAATAACAGACCCAAAATAACAGATAATATCCAATAATTAGTGAGTAAACTAAGGGGCGATATTAATGCGTCTAATATTGTGGTATAGTTTAAATATGAAACTCCAAAAATTCCATAAAAAATAGCATCACTTACAATTCCTAAAATAATTAAATATAAATACCCAATATAAAAGTAGTCTTGTAAGCCTAATTTATTTTCTTCAATTTTTATCATTCTGTTTCTATACTCTTGTAAGCGGTAATTATCTTTTTTACTAACCTATGCCTTACAACATCTTTATCATCTAAATAAACCTGTGCAATTCCGTTAATATCTTTTAATGCTAATAAAGACTCTTTTAGCCCTGAAACTTGTTTTCTTGGTAAATCAATTTGACCAGGATCACCTGTAATTATAAATTTGGCATGCATACCCATTCTAGTCAAAAACATCTTCATTTGACTGTGAGTTGTATTTTGTGCTTCATCTAAAATTACAAATGCGTTATCTAAAGTTCTTCCTCGCATAAATGCCAAAGGAGCAATTTGAATGATGCCTTTTTCTAAGTGAGATTCTAATTTTTCATGCGGTATCATATCCCTTAAAGCATCATATAATGGCTGCATATAAGGATCTAGCTTCTCTTTTAAATCACCTGGCAAAAAACCTAAATTCTCACCAGATTCAACAGCTGGTCTAGTTAGAATAATTCTTCTAACTTCTTTCTCTTTAAGTGCTTTTACTGCTAATGCAACCGCGGTATAAGTTTTACCTGTTCCTGCAGGCCCTACAGCAAAAAGCATATCGTTTTTCGCCATTAGAGAAACCATTTTTCTTTGATTTTCTGTTTGAGCTTTTATCAATTTACCACTTACTCCATGTACTAAAACATCACTATTATTCTTTGTTGACGATGTTTTTTCTTCTTTACCAGTTGAAGTTAATATTCTTTCGATACTATTTTCGTCTAATTTATTATACCTATTAAAATACTTTATAAGACGTTCTAGACGAATTTCAAATTCATTCAGTATTTCTGGATCTCCGTATATTTTAAGTTTAGAACCTCTTGCAACAATTTTAATTTTAGGAAAATACTTTTTTAACTGGGCAATGGTACTATTTTGAGTGCCAAAAAAATCTTTTGGATTTATTTCGGTTAACTCTATAATGCGCTCGTTCAAATCTTTATTTTTATGTTAAATTTAGCATGAATTATTAAACTAAAAATAGTAATTAAAAATTCTAAATTGATTAGATTTGCTTAAAATAGTTAACAACTTTTACACAATTAATTAACAGCAAGATATTAATGGCAATTATTACATTAACTACTGATTTTGGAACTAAAGACCATTTTGTTGGTGCTGTTAAGGGAGCTATTTATAGTGAACAAGTAGATGCAAAAATTGTTGACATTACTCATGAAATATCTCCGTTTAACATTACAGAGACTGCATATATTTTAAAAAATTCTTACAAGAGTTTTCCTGAAGGATCTATTCATATTGTTGGTGTAGACTCTGAGCTAAGTACGGGAAATAAACACATTGCTTTAGAATTAGACAACCACTTTTTTGTTTGCCCAGATAATGGAATAATTTCTATGATTGCCTCTGAAATTCAACCAACAAAAATTGTTGAAATTAATATACATGATAGAGTGGCGAGTAGTTTCCCTGTTCTTGATGTTTTTGTAAAAGTTGCTTGTTTTATAGCAAGAGGAGGTAATTTAACCGTTATAGGTAAAGAGATTCAAGAATATAAAAAACTTATAGAAATTCAACCTAAAACGAACCAAAACCAAACACAAATTGTTGGAGGTGTTTTATACATTGATAATTACGGGAATGTAATTTCAAATATTAGTAGAAAAATGTTTCAAGAAGTTGGCAAAGGAAGGGCTTTTAAAATAAATGCATCACGTTATTCTTTTTCGAAAATATTTAATAAGTATAATGAAATAGTTGACAACAATAATTTTGATTCTAGACAATTTGATGGAAATAAATTAGCATTATTTAATTCTGCCGGATATTTAGAAATTGCAATTTATAAAAGTAATTTACAAACCGTTGGAGGTGCAGCCTCTCTTTTTGGCTTAGAATATAGAGACCCAATAATCATTGATTTCTTCACAGAAAAAAAACCAGAATTCATCACTTTATCATAAAACTATGTTTGTTAGAATTGTAAAAATGAGTTTCCATAAAAGATGTATTGAAGATTTTCTTCAAATGTTTGAAGAAAAGAAAAACTTAATTCGTAATTCAGAAGGGTGCAAACTTTTAGAATTATATCAAGATAAAAATAATGCTGAAATTTTTTTTACCTACTCTTATTGGAATAGTGAAAACGATTTGGAAAATTATAGAAATTCAGATTTATTTAAATCAACTTGGAAACAAACCAAAACCTATTTTAACAATAAACCTGAAGCTTGGAGCCTAGATAAAAAAGTGTCTTTAGTTTAATTAAATTTATCAAGCTTTATAAACTTTATAAATGATAGCCATACTTAGAAAAGAATTTAACTCATTTTTCGCAAGCCCAATTGCATATTTGGTTATTGGTGTTTTTTTGTTGATTAATGGATTATTCTTATTTATTTTTAATGATGATTTTAACATATTAAATGCTGGTTTCGCAGATATAAATTCATTTTTCTATTTAGCTCCTTGGGTTTTTCTTTTTTTAATTCCTGCAATAACCATGAAAAGCTTTGCAGATGAATTTAATTCTGGTACAATAGAACTTTTAAAGACAAAGCCCATTTCTGACTGGCAAATTATACTTGGTAAATTTTGGGCTTCTTTATTACTCATTCTTATAGCTATAATTCCAACATTTGTTTACGTATATACAGTTTATAACCTAGGTAATCCAAAAGGGAATATAGATTTTGGAAGCACCATTGGCTCTTATTTAGGATTGCTGTTTTTAGCTGCTTCTTATACCGCTGTAGGATTATTTACTTCTACATTATCAAAAAACCAAATTACCGCATTCATTTTAGGTGTTTTTATCACTTTTATCTTTTTCTATGGCTTTGACGCGATAGCATCTACTTTTGGAAATGATGGTTTTGCAATTCAGCAAATAGGTATAAACGAACACTTTAAAAGTATTTCTAGAGGAGTTATCGACACTAGAGACATCATTTATTTTGCAAGTATTACTTTTTTCTTTTTATTCATTACTAAAACTCGTTTAAACAATGAATAAGAAAATTAAGAACATATTATTTTTAATAGTAATATTAATAACGATTAACATAATAAATCAATCTTTTTATAAAAGGTTTGATTTAACAGCAGACAAACGCTACACGCTATCTGAAACAACAAAATCTATTTTACAACAAGTAAAACAACCTTTATTTATAACAGTTTATTTAGAAGGAAATTTTCCATCAGAATTTAAAAGACTACAAGTTGAAACGCAACAGTATTTAGAAGAATTAGCTGCAAAAAACCAGAATGTTAAAATTCACTTTGAAAATCCAGATGATCAACGTGAAAACTTGATTAAAAAAGGAATGATGCCAAGTCAACTAACCGTTGAAGAAGATGGAAAGTTATCTGAAGCCATTATTTTTCCTTGGGCAGAAATAAATCATCAAGGAAAAACAAAAATCGTTTCTTTATTACCAACTGCAATTGTAGCAAGTCAAGAAGAACAACTTCAAAAAGCGATTGAAAATTTAGAATACATATTTTCTGATGCGATTAATTCCATCACTCAAAAAAAACAAAAAAGAGTTGCTGTCTTATACGGAAATGGAGAATTGCGAGACATTTATCAATATAGTTTTTTAAGTGAGGTGGTTAAAAAGTACAAACTAGCTAAATTTACTTTAGACTCTGTAGCTACAAATCCGCAAAAAACTTTACAAGATTTATCGTCTTTTGATTTGGCGATTATTACTAAACCTACCGAAAAATTTTCAGAAAAGGAAAAGTTTACAATAGATCAATTTATTACTAACGGAGGTAAAACTCTCTGGATGATTGATAATGTTCAAGCAGATCAAGATAGTTTATTGGCAACAGGTAAAATGCTTACTTATCCGAGAGATTTAAATGTAACAGATTTGCTATTTTCTTACGGAGTAAGAATTAATACTAGTTTGATTAAAGACTTGTATGCTGCGCAAATATCTTTAGCAACTGGTAAAGTAGGAAATCAAACACAATTTCAAAATTTAGACTGGTTTTACCATCCTCTTGTTGGCGGCAACCCAAATCATCCTATCACAAAAAATATTGCTCCAATTCGATTACAATTCGCAACGCAAATAGACACACTTCAAAACAACATAAAAAAAACACCTCTACTACTTAGCTCTCCTTTAACTCAAAAAGTAGGAACACCAAGTTTTGTTGAACTACAATCTATTGCTGACCAACCTTTAGAAAGTGATTATGCTTATGGAAATCAATTATTTGGTGTTTTATTAGAAGGTGATTTTAAATCTGCTTACAAAAACAGAGTAAAACCTTACGAAACTTCACTTTTTAAAGAAACTGCAAGTAACAATAAAATGGTTGTTTTATCTGATGGTGATATTGGTAAAAATCAAATATTAGAGGGAAAACCTACAGATTTAAACACAGATATATGGACAAAGCAAACCTTTGGAAATAAAGATTTTTTAATTAATACTGTTGATTATTTACTTGATGATTCTGGGTTAGTTCTATTAAGAAATAAAAAACTTAAAATAAATATTTTAGACAAGCAAAAAGCATATAAAGAGCGTACTTATTGGCAATTCATAAATGTTGTTTTGCCAATTATTTTGTTGTTTATTTTCGGATTAGCATTTAATTTTTTAAGAAGAAAAAAATACAGTTAAATCTTTAAAAGATTGTTGTATTTAAATGTATACCCTAATTTCCTTTGCAACTTTTCAGAAGATATTATTTTCCAAATTAACTCTTTTTCATCCTTAAATATTGGTGGTTCAATACCTTTATTTTTTCTAGCCCTTTCATAAAATTCTCTCCTTGTAGGATGATGATTTACACACGCATTAAATGTTTCTCCAAAACAATCTTGTTTTAATATTTCTTCAATAATCTTTATACAATCATATCTATGAATCATATTCACAAAACCATCTGGCTGTGGTATTTCTCGTTTATTTGTAAACCAATTAGCAGGATGTCTATCTCCGCCAAAAAGACCTCCAAAACGAATAACTGTAGACTTAAAATTGATATTATTTCTAAATAATTCTTCTATTAAAAAATGTGGTGAATTTTTAGTTTCGCTTTCTTCAGTCATTACCTTATTTAATTGTGGGTAAACTGAAGTTGTACTAATAAAAATAAGCTTTTTTACATCAGCATTTTCAATTTTAGAAATTAGCATTTTAAAATCATCAATACTTTTATTTGTAATTGCGATAATTAAAATATCTGTTTTTAAAAATTCAATAATTTGTGTATCTAAACTAATATCGATTAAAAATGGAGTAACTCCTAATTTTTCAAGTTCACCTATCTTTTCTGAAGAAGTTGTAGAGCCTTTTACAGAATATCCTGTTTTTAATAAATCTTTTGCTAATGATTTACCCAACCAGCCACAACCTAAAATACTAACAGTTTTGTTCATCGCAACAGTTATCGTGCTTTACTAATTTACATGAAATTACTGCTAAAATAGCACCTATTATGGGCGCTAATAAATATAACCACAAACCTGAAATATTACCAGAAACTAAGTTAGGTGCTAAAGTTCTTGCCGGATTCATACTTGCATTTGTAATTGGGCCTGCAAACATCGCTTCTAAAAGTACAACTCCTCCAATAGCAATACCTGCAACAACACCAATTTCTTTACTTCCTGTTGAAACATTTATAATGGTAACCATTAAGAAAAAAGTTAATAATAATTCTAAAACAAATGCACGCCAAACATCAATAGTTGGTATCGTAGAACCTAAATATTCACTTTCTGGAAATAAAAAAAGTAAAATAAAACTTGCTGTAAAAGCCCCTAATATTTGAGCTAATATGTACTTTGGCACTTCTTTCCAATCAAATTTTTTCGCATAAGCAAAAGCAATAGTTACTGCAGGATTAAAATGAGCTCCAGAAGTTTCACCGAAAGCATAAATCATCGCCATAACAATTAAACCCCAAGTAATTGCAATTCCAACATGTGAGACATCTCCGCCAGTTATTTCGTTTATGGTCATTGCGCCAGTACCACAAAAAATCATTGAAAAAGTTCCTATAAATTCAGATATATATCTTTTCATTCTTAAAAATAAAGAGCAAATATACAATCCCTTATTTTAAGGTTTTGTTAACAATTGTCATTTTCTGAAATTGTAATTTTGGAATGTAAAATAACAATTAACAAAATGAAAAAAATAATATTATCTTTATTTGTAGCTGTAATTTCATACTCTACAAATGCTCAAATTGAAACTCCAGCTCCAAGTCCTTTTCAAAAAATAGAACAAAAAGTTGGTTTAACTGATGTAACCTTAGAATATTCTAGACCGAGTATGAAAGGAAGAAAGGTATTTGGCGGACTTCAAGATTATGGAAAAGTTTGGAGAACAGGTGCAAACGAAAACACAAAACTTACTTTCTCAACAGATTTTATGGTTGATGGTAAAACTTTACAAAAAGGAACTTATGCATTGTATACAATTCCTGGAGAAAAAAGCTGGGATATCATTTTATATTCTGATGCTTCTAATTGGGGGAATCCAAGAAATTGGGATGAAAGTAAAGTAGCTTCAAAAGTTACAGTAACTCCTTTAAACTTACCAATGACTGTTGAAACGTTTACCATTTCTTTTAATAATTTAACAAATAATTCTGCTGAATTAGCAATTTTATGGGAAAACACATATGCAAGCTTAAAATTTGAAACACCTACTGATAAAATGGTATCTTCAAATATTTCAAAAGTGATGAATGGTCCTACAGCAAATGATATGTATGGTGCTGCCGTTTATTATTTACAAGCTGATAAAGACATTAAACAAGCACAAAAATGGATTGACAAAGCTGTTGAAATGACTTCAGACCAACCTCGTTTTTGGTATTTACGTCAACAATCTTTAATTCATGCAAAAGCAGGTAATAAAAAAGGAGCAATCGCAGCAGCAAAAGCTTCTTTAAAATATGCTACCGAAGCAAATAATGCTGGATATATAAAAATGAATAAAGCCTCTTTAAAAGAATGGGGAGCTATGTAAACCTTCTTTAAGAATATAAAATAAAAAAATCTCAAGTTAAAACTTGAGATTTTTTTTGTCTATCATTAAGAACACACCTATAAATATTTTTTAGAAACCACATTTAATAAAGGTTTAAATTATTTAACCTTGGCTTTTATGAGGTTTTAAAGATTGTAAAACTAATGCCAAAACCATAACAACAAAACATCCTATTAAATTTAACCATAAATATCCAATAAGCGGAGTTCCTGTTTCTTTCTCGGGTAAATAAATTGCAAAATAATAAAGAAATATTATTCCAATTTGAGTAATTACACCTGCAATAAATGCAGCATTACCTTTTACATATTTCACAAAAAATGCTAAAAGGAAAATACCCAATACTGTTCCATAAAAAATAGAACCAATAATATTTACCAACTGAATTAAATTATCGAATAAGTTTGCAATACATGCAATGAGTATCGCAACAATTCCCCAACCAAATGTTAACCACTTAGATGCTTTTACATAGTGTTCTTCACTTTCATTTTTTCTTATATTTCTTTTATAAACATCGATTGTAGTTGTAGATGCTAAAGCATTTAATTCTGATGCTGTAGACGACATCGCTGCTGCTAAAATTACAGCCAATAATAAACCTACAATACCTTTGGGTAAATTGTTAATTATAAAATGAATAAAAACATAATCTTTATCTGCTGCTTGAATTTTTTCACCTGATTCATCAGCAACTTTAAGTATTATCTTTTGTGCTTTAGCTTTTAAATCTTTGTCAGCTACATTAAGAGTTTTAATTAACTTTTTTTCACCATCTTGAATTCCATCAATTACTAATAACTTTTTCTGATTTTCAATTTCTATATGGGCTTCTTCTAGTTTTTTATACTCATCATAATATTGTGAACTTATAACAGCTTCATTTGCTTTAGGGTTAAAATTTAAAGGTGATGCATTAAATTGATAAAATACAAAAACCATAACACCTGTTAACAAAATAAAAAACTGCATTGGTACTTTTAACAACCCATTAAACAAAAGACCTAATTGACTTTCTCTCAAAGATTTTCCTGATAAATATCTTTGAACTTGACTTTGATCGGTTCCAAAATAAGAAAGCATTAAAAAAACACCTCCGATAATACCTGTCCAAACAGTATATTTTTCATTTAAATCGAATGTAAAATCTAAAACTTTCATTTTATCATTTGCTCCAGCAATATCCAAGGCTTTTGAAAAAGTAATATCTTTAGGCATGTAATCTAAAATCAAATAGAAAGCGATTACCATTCCTGAAAAAATAATAATCATCTGTTGCTTTTGAGTAACATTAACTGCTTTCGTTCCTCCTGAAACCGTGTAAAAAATTACAACTAAACCAATAATTATATTTAAAGTTCTTAAATCCCATCCTAATACATAAGAAAGAATAATTGCAGGAGCATAAATGGTGATTCCTGCTCCTAAACCACGCTGAATTAAAAATAAAAAAGCAGCAAGTGAACGTGTTTTAAGATCAAATCTAGATTCTAAATATTCGTAAGCTGTATAAACATTTAACTTGTAGTAAATTGGAATAAAAACAAGACATATAATTATCATTGCAATAGGTAATCCGAAGTAAAATTGAACGAATCCCATACCATCATGAAATGCTTGACCCGGTGTTGATAAAAAAGTTATAGCACTTGCTTGAGTTGCCATTACAGACAAACCAATAGTCCACCATTTACTGTCATTTCCTCCTTTTATATAATCTTTTACATCTGTATCTTTTTTTCGAGTTTTATAAACTCCGAAAAGTACTATAAAAGCTAGAGTTGTTGATAAAACAATCCAATCAAGTGATTGTAAATAACTTGTTGTTTCCATTAATTAGCAAAAGTTTGAGTAATTAAAAAAAATATAATTATGTAAATAACATTTGCTACTAAAACCAAAGTATATTCTTTTTTCCAGTTATTTTTAGGTGACTTCATTATTTTTTTTCTTCTGTATTTTCTTTACCAACAGATAGCATATTTGCAAACAATTTATAAGCTCCGGAAACACCTGCTGGTAATTCTCTAAAGAAACTCAAACCTGTATAAATATAATTTCCTTTACCATATTTAGTAATTAATAAACTTCCTAATTTTGGTGTTTCTCCTTTATCATTCATAGAAAATATAGGAGTATATTTTTCACTCCAAACATTAGGGAAATACAATCCTCTTTCTTGAACCCAACCTTTAAAATCTTCTTCTGTAATCTTATTCGGGTAGTTTAATAAAGGATTCTCTGGATCTAATATTGTTATTTCAGCATTTTCGTCTGTTACTCTATCTCTAGATAACTTAAGCGGGAATGGAGCGCCAACATCTACTCCTCTATTTGTATTGTATTGCACTACTAAATTACCTCCTTTATTGACATATTCAAGTAAATATTTCTGCTTGAATTCTAAATCTTTAACAACATTATATGCTCTAATTCCAACTACAATAGCATCGTATTTTGCAAGATTTTCATCATTGATGTTAGCTGGGTTAATCTCTTCAATAACATACCCTATTTGACGCAGACTTTCTGGAACAGCATCTCCTGCACCTTTTATATAACCAATATTATTCCCTGTTTTTTTAATATTTAATCTTACAATTTTAGATTCAGAGTTTAATAAAACAGATTGCTTAGGAATATGATTGTAGTTAATTTCAACTAATTCTTTTGAAAAAGATTTTCCGTTAGAACTCGCGATAACTTCTAAAATACCTTCAGATTTATTTTTAGGTGGAGTTACCTTAAAAACTACAATTTGTTTATTATTTTTTTGAGCAATATTAAATGTCTGTGATTCTGGTGTAACTTGCCATTCTTCAGGCAATTTTAAGGATACTTCTCCGTTGATATAAGATGCTCCTGCCCTAATTTCTACTGCAACTTCTTTAGCGATACTATCAGAAAAAATTAAAACCTCATCTTTTAGCTTTGTTGTTACTTTTGGTAAAATTTCGAAAGGCTCGTAAATTTCTCCTTTATCTCTTTCAGAATATCTTCTAACAATATTTTTTGTAATTGTTATTGGAACAAAATTAATAACCAAATTAAAATCAATTTTAGTTTCTTTTAAGGTTTCAGGCCTGCCAATGTTATCTTGTTTATTTACAGAATACATTCCTAAACTCCAATTTTTTTCTAACCAATAAGGACTTGAATAAGAATTTGTAGACAACTGAATTGTTTCTTTAAAAACGATTTTTTTATTAGGTTTTAACTCAAATCCTTTAAAGATTTGTTTGTTATCAATTTTAGAAGTGATAGATGTTAAGATCACAGGAATCTTACTTCTATTTAAAATTTCGAAATTGACACCTATTTTAGTATTTGGATTCGCTGAAGAACTTACCGCTGAAGCTTCTAAATACAAACCTATACTTGCTTCTATAAGCTCAAGAATTTGTTTCTCTTTTATAATCCTCCAATGCTTATCTTCTAGTTCCTCAATTAATTGATATGCTTCTAATAATTTTGGCAGATGTATTGAAGGATCAACAAAATTAAAATTCTTTTCTATATCATATAAAATATCACCAATTTCTCCACCTCCTTTTACTCGATTCCAAGTAGTATTAATACCTGAAAAAAGATCATTTTTATCTTTTAATTCTTCTCCTTTTAAAAACTCTAGATATTCACTTTGAGAACCTCTTGTTGCTAACCTACCAAAACCTTGACATAAATGTTGGCTACTAGCTATAGAAGCAAGTTCATTGTTAGACAATCCTTTTAAAGGGTAATAAACACCTACATCTAACTTAGATAAGTCTTTTGCAGCTTCTTCAAATTTATTTTTATCTCTATAAAACCAAGAACTTGTATTAAAAAAGAGTCTCTTTGGTTGCCAAACATCTGTAAATGCTAATTGACTTTTATATTGTGTTGTATCTGAAACTTTATCAAACGCTTCAACACTTAACATTGCTGAACTAGTATGATGACCATGAGTTGTACCTGGAGTTCTATGGTCAAATCTATTGATAATAATATCTGGCTTAAATGTTCTTATAACCCAAACAACATCACTCAAAACTTTATCTTTATCCCAAATAGAAAGAGTTTCATCAGGATGTTTAGAATAACCAAAATCGTTGGCTCTCGAAAACATTTGTTCTCCTCCATCAACTTTTCTTGCGGCCAATAATTCTTGTGTTCTTATAACTCCTAATAATTCTCTAATTTCAGAACCAATTAAATTTTGACCACCATCGCCTCTTGTTAAAGATAAATAACCAGTTCTTGCTTTTGTTTCATTGGCTAAATAAGAAATTAACCTAGTATTTTCATCATCAGGATGAGCAGCAACATACAAAGCTGTTCCTAAAAAATTAAGCTTTTGTAATTTCTCGTATATTTGATTTGATGATAATTTATTTGGTTTTTGAGCATAAATACTAGTAAAAATTAGTAAAAATGAAAGGATAAAAAATGTTGTTTTTTTCATTTTAGATATTTGGTATAACAAGCAAAAATAAGTTTTTTAGAAAGGTTTTTTATTCTTTAACATAATTATAACGTTTTTAAAATCATCAACAAAATACTTATAACCTTGTTAATAAATTAATTTTAAAAATAACATATTAAAGTTATATTTGTAAATCTAATTAGAAATCGAAATCAATGAAATTTATTGTATCTAGTTCGCAATTACTAAAACAATTACAAATTTTAGGAGGCGTTATAAACAACAACAACACTTTACCTATTTTAGATAACTTTTTATTTGAATTATCTGAAAATGAATTAAAAGTTTCTGCTTCAGATTTAGAAACAACTATGAGTGCTGTTGTAGAAGTAGAAAGTGACAATACAGGAGCTATTGCTATTTCTGCACGTTTGTTATTAGATACTTTAAAGACTTTTCCAGACCAACCTTTAACCTTTAAAACTGATGGAGAAAGCACTATAGAAATTAGTTCAGACCAAGGTAAATATGATATGGCATATTTTAACGGTAACGAATTTCCTAAAGCTGTTAGTTTGCCTTCACCAAGTAAAACAGTTGTGCCTGCGCATATTTTAGGAACTGCAATTGCTAAAACTATTTTTGCAGCTGGTAATGATGATTTAAGGCCTGTAATGAGTGGTGTATTTTTTCAATTTAGTTCTCAGAGCTTAACTTTTGTGGCAACTGATGCTCACAAACTAGTTAAATATTCTAGAACTGATGTTACTGCAGACCAAACTGCAGAATTCATTATGCCAAAGAAGCCATTAAATCTATTAAAAGGGATATTAACTGGTTCTGAAAGCGAAGTAAATATTGAATATAATGATGCTAATGCTAAATTTACATTCGATAACATCGTTTTAGTTTGTCGATTAATTGATGGGAAATACCCTAATTATGAAGCTGTAATTCCGAAAGAAAATCCAAACAAATTAACTGTAGATAGAGCTTCTTTTTTAAATTCTGTTAGACGTGTTTCTATTTTCTCTAGTAAAACAACACATCAGATTCGATTAAAAATGGCAGGAACTGAATTAAATATTTCTGCTGAAGATTTAGATTTTGCAAACAAAGCTGATGAACGTTTAAGCTGCGATTATCAAGGTGATGATATGCAAATTGGCTTTAACTCTCGTTTTTTAAGTGAAATGTTAAACAACTTAAATTCGAACGAGGTTTTAATTGAAATGAGTTTACCAAATAGAGCTGGTATATTAACTCCTATTGACGGAACTGACGATGGAGAAAAAGTAACGATGTTAGTAATGCCTGTAATGTTAAACAATTAGATAGTTTAATAAAATATTTATAAATCAAAAAGCCACAATTCTTATTAGAGTTGTGGTTTTTTAATTACATTTAAAGAATGAATTTTCTAGCACATCTATATCTATCAGAAAATAATGAAAATATAATAGTCGGTAATTTTATTGCTGATTATGTCAAAGGAAATCAGTACAAACAATATCCAAAAGAAATTCAACAAGGGATTTTTTTACACAGAGAAATAGACACTTTTACAGATAATCATAAAATAACAAGAAAAAGTAAGCGCATATTAAATAAACGATACGGTCATTATAATGGCGTTATTATAGATATTTTTTATGATTATTTTTTAGCCAAAAATTGGAATAATTTCTCTGCAATTCCACTAGACATTTACACCAAAAGTCTTTACAGTTTATTAAAAAACACATCAATTGAGTTACCTACAAAATCAAAACAATTCATTAAATATATGGTAGAATATAATATTTTATTTAACTATCAATTTAAAGAAGGAATTCAAAAAGTATTGGATGGAATGAATACAAGAACACAAGGTAACTCTCAAATGAATTTAGCTATTGAAGATTTAAATATTTATGAAAAGGAATTGGAAGAAGATTTTAATACTTTTTTTCTTGATCTGATACATTTTTCAAAAAATAAACTTAAAGAAATACAACTAAAACATGATTAAAAGATTTATAATTTACGTAGGTATTTTATCTGTAGTTTTTGGCTGTCAAAATAAAAAAACGACTGGTTTAATAACCGAAAAAGCTATGGTAGTTTCTGCAAGAAAAGAAGCTTCAAAAATTGGCTCTGATATCTTAAAAAAAGGAGGAAATGCTTATGATGCAATGATAGCAACTCATTTTGCTTTAGCTGTTGTATATCCTGTAGCAGGCAATATTGGCGGTGGCGGATTTATGGTTTACAGAAATAATGATGGTACTAAAGGAGCTTTAGATTTTAGAGAAAAAGCTCCGTTGCTAGCTCATAAAGACATGTATTTAGATTCTTTGGGAAATGTAATTGACAACAAAAGCACCCTTGGTGGTTATGCAGTTGGTATTCCTGGTTCAGTAGCGGGCGTATTTGAAGTACACAAAAAGCTTGGCAGTTTACCTATGAGAGAGTTAATTCAGCCTTCAATAGAACTAGCTAGAAACGGATTTAAAGTCACAAAAAAGCAAGCAAAATCTTTAAATAGCAAAAACTCTCTTTTTGAAAAAGTAAATAATTACAAAACTGTATTTCAAAAAAAATGGCAAGAAGGAGATACTTTAAAGCAGGAAGAATTAGCGCAAACATTAGAGCGAATTAGAGACTTCGGTAAAGATGGATTTTATAAAGGAAAAACAGCTGAGTTATTTGTTAACTACATCAAAGAATTAGGAGGTATTATTTCTCATCAAGATTTAGAAAAATATGAAGCTATTTGGAGAAAACCAATTGAATTCAAATACAAAAATTATCAACTTACATCTATGACTTTGCCTGCAAGTGGAGGTATTTGTCTTGCTCAAATATTAAAATCTATAGAACCTTTTGATTTATCAAATATAGAACATAACTCAACAAAATATATACAATTACTCACAGAAGCAGAAAGAAGATCATATGCTGATAGAGCTCATTATTTAGGTGATATTGATTTTGTAAATGTGCCTATTGATAGTTTAACTTCAACAAACTATATTAATAGAAGAATGGAGAATTTTTCTTGGAAAAAAGCAACACCTTCTTCTGAAATTTCTAATGGTAAAATTCTTAGTTTTGAAAGCGATGAAACTACACACTATTCTATTATAGATCAATTTGGCAATGCAGTATCCGTAACAACAACGCTAAATACCGGCTATGGTTCTAAAGTAGTTGTAAAAGGTGCAGGTTTTATACTAAATAATGAAATGGATGATTTTAGTAGTAAACCAGGAACACCAAATGTATACGGATTAGTAGGTTCTAAAGCAAACGCAATTGCTCCTGAAAAAAGAATGCTAAGTTCTATGACACCAACTATTGTTGAGAAAGATAATAAACTCTTTATGGTTGTTGGAACTCCAGGAGGTTCTACAATTATAACTTCTGTTTTACAAAATATTTTAAATGTTGTTGAATACGACATGGGAATGCAAGAATCTGTAAATCAACCTCGTTTTCATCATCAATGGTTACCAGACCATATTAGAATGGAACCTAATGGTTTTAACAAAGAAATAAAAAACAACCTAACATCTTTAGGATATAAAATAGTAGAAAGAAATTCATTAATTATTGGAAGAGTTGATGCAATACTAGTTTTACCAAATGGCAATTTAGAAGGTGGTGCAGATCCAAGAGGTGATGATGCCGCTGTTGGTTTTTAAAATTTAAATAAAATATTAATTATGATACAACCTTTTCACTTAGCAATACCTGTTAAAAATTTAGAAAAATGCAGAAAATTTTACAGAGAAATTCTAGGCTGTACAGAAGGTAGAAGTGATACACTTTGGGTTGATTTTAATTTTTTTGGTCATCAATTAGTTATTCACCAAAAAGAAGGATTTAAATTAGAAAAAATATCAAATCCTGTTGACGGTCATAATGTTCCTGTTCCTCATTTTGGAGTCGTGTTAACTTGGAATGATTGGCATACTTTATCTGAAAGATTAAAATCTGAAAATATAAATTTTATCATCGAACCTTGTATTCGATTTAAAGGAAAAGTAGGCGAACAAGCAA
>JBELHK010000038.1:0-9159 GCA_042091415.1 Polaribacter sp.
TTAGTATCTATAATGTTCTGGCTTGTAAGGACCTTCTACAGTTACACCAATATATTCTGCTTGATCTGAACGTAATTCTGTAAGCTCTACACCAATTTTTGCCAAGTGTAATTTTGCTACTTTTTCATCTAAATGTTTTGGTAACATGTATACTTCATTTCCGTAAGCATCTGCATTATTCCAAAGTTCCATTTGTGCCAAAGTTTGGTTTGTAAATGAATTACTCATAACGAAACTAGGATGACCTGTTGCGCAACCTAAGTTTACCAAACGCCCTTCAGCTAAAATGATGATGTCTTTTCCATCAATAGTGTATTTATCAACTTGAGGTTTTATTTCAACTTTTGTATCACCATAATTTTCATTTAACCATGCGATATCTAATTCATTATCAAAATGACCAATATTACACACAATCGCTTTGTCTTTTAAGCCTTTAAAGTGCTCTCCTTTAACAATATCTTTATTACCTGTTGTTGTAATTACGATATCAGCATTACCCATAACTGTTTCTAGGCGTTTTACTTCAAAACCGTCCATAGCAGCCTGTAAAGCACAAATTGGGTCGATTTCAGTTACGGTAACTATAGAACCTGCTCCTTTAAAAGAAGCTGCTGTTCCTTTACCAACATCTCCATAACCACAAACCACTACTCTTTTACCTGCTAACATGATATCAGTAGCCCTTCTAATTGCGTCTACTGCAGATTCTTTACATCCATACTTATTATCAAACTTAGACTTTGTAACAGAATCATTAATATTAATTGCAGGCATTGGCAAAGTACCATTTTTTACTCTTTCGTAAAGTCTATGAACACCTGTTGTAGTTTCTTCGGATAAACCATTGATTCCTGGAGCTAATTCTGGGTATTTGTCAAGAACCATGTTTGTTAAATCTCCACCATCATCTAAAATCATATTTAATGGCTTTTTGTCTTCACCAAAAAATAAAGTTTGTTCAATACACCAATCAAATTCTTCTTCATTCATCCCTTTCCAAGCATAAACAGGCGTTCCTGCAGCAGCAATTGCAGCAGCGGCTTGATCTTGTGTAGAAAAAATATTACAAGAACTCCAAGTTACCTCTGCTCCTAGAGCTTGTAGTGTTTCAATTAAAACTGCTGTTTGAATCGTCATATGCAAACAACCCGCAATTCTTGCTCCTTTTAAAGGTTGAGAATCTTTATATTCTTCTCTCAAACTCATCAAACCTGGCATTTCAGCTTCTGCCAATTCAATTTCTTTTCTTCCCCAATCAGCTAATGAAATATCTTTAACTTTATAAGGTACGTAAGCGGTTTTTGTGCTCATATTTGTGTATATTTATATTCTATTTTTGCGTTTGCAAAGATACAACATCCTTTTTGAAAACCTATGGCACTACATAAAACTTTAACGGTATCAGCAACTACTAAAGTATTGATTTGGAAGATTGAAGAATCTATTGAAGAACTCAAATCTGGAATAGAATTATCTGAAAATAGCACCAAAAAATTAGATGCGATGAAATCTGAATTGCATCAAAAAGGATTCTTATCTGTAAGACATTTATTAAAAGAAATTGGCCTAAAAGATGTCGATTTATATTATGATGATTTTGGAAAACCTCATTTAAACGGAGGTAATTTTATTTCTATTACGCATTCTTTTGAGTTTGCCGCAATTATATTTTCTAAAAACTCAGCTGTTGGTATTGACATTGAAAAACAAAGAGAAAAAATTTTAAAAATCGCTCATAAATTCACTCCTATTGAAGAATACAAAACCATTGCCAATGCAGACGCATTAATAAGCAAACTAACTATTGTATGGGGAGCAAAAGAAAGTTTATACAAAATCTACGGTAAAAAGAAACTATTATTCTTACACCATATTCATATTGAGGATTTTAAATTTGATGATAAAAAAACAATAGGAGAAATTCGCTTCAACGGACTCACAGAAAAATATAAAGTTGAGTTTTTAGAATTTGAAAGTTTTACTTGCGTATTTGCTTACTAAATCTTTAAGATTTCGATAAATTTGTATTTTATAATTTATAATGATGGAAATCTTCGATTTTCTTTTTGGTCAGTATAAAGAGTATTCTAATTTAGATACTACTTTAGAAATCGTTGCTGTAATTTTTGGTTTTTTATCTGTTTGGTTTTCTAAACAGAATAAAATTTGGGTTTTTCCCACAGGAATGATTAGCACCTCTATTTTTGTGTATTTGCTTTTAAAATGGGAACTTTTAGGTGATATGATGATTAATGCTTATTATTTTATAATGAGCATTTACGGTTGGTATATTTGGACAAGAAAAGTTGATGATACTCACGCGACTCCTATTTCATCAACCACAAAAAAAGAACAACAAATAAGTTTAGGTATTTTTATAGCCACACTGTTATTCGTTTTTGTTGTTTATAAAACTTTTGATAAATGGACTTCTTGGGTAGCTTATGTTGATACTTTTACTACGGCAATATTTTTTGTAGGAATGTGGCTTATGGCAAAACGTAAAATAGAAAATTGGTTGTTTTGGATTTTAGGAAACATCATTTCTATACCTTTATATTTTTATAAAGGATTTACTTTTACAAGTTTTCAATACTTTGGATTTACTATCATTGCCTTTTTTGGCTATCTAGCATGGAAAAAACACTTACACAAGAGCCAACAAACATTATAAAAGTTGTTTTATTTGGTCCTGAATCTACAGGAAAGACAACACTTTCACATCAATTGGCAAATCATTATAATACGGTTTGGGCTCCAGAATTTGCTCGTGAGTATTTACAAGAAAAATGGAATAACGAACATAAAACTTGTGAGCAAAAAGATATTTTACCAATTGCCTTTGGACAAATGAAATTAGAAAACGAACTGGCAAAGAAAGCAAACAAAATACTTATTTGTGACACAGATTTATTAGAAACAAAAGTGTATTCAGAAGAATTTTATGGAGGCTTTGTAGATGATAAATTAAACGAAGCTGCAAAAAACAATCAATACGACTTGTATCTATTAACCTATATAGACACTCCTTGGAAAGCAGATGATTTAAGAGATCGACCAAATGAGCGAAATGAAATGTTTGCTGCATTTAAAAATGCTCTCGTAGAAAATAACAAAAATTATATTTTATTAAAAGGGGATAAAGAAACTCGATTAAAAACAGCAATATTTACAATTGATAAAATTATTTCAAATAGAAATAATGAATACTAAAGAAATTCTTAAAGAACTAGATTTTAAGGCAGTTAGAAGTTCTGGTGCCGGAGGACAACATGTAAATAAAGTTTCTTCAAAAATTGAGCTAACTTTTGATCTTCATAACTCACTTGCACTTTCTGAAAAAGAGAAAGATTTACTAAAAATAAAACTTCAAAGTAAATTAACTAAAGAATATATTTTAATACTTTTTTGCGAAGAAACAAGATCTCAGCACAGAAATAAAGAACTAGCTATAAAGCGATTTTTAAACTTAATAAAAATAAACTTAATTCGCCCTAAAAAAAGAAAACCTACAAAACCAAGTAAAGCTTCCTTAAAAAGAAAAGCAGAAAATAAACAAAGAAATTCACTTAAAAAAGCATTACGTAAGAGACCAAATTTGGAATAAAGTCTTAAAATGCTTCTGCAATATTTAAGTATAAATTACCATCAGATTCATTTCCCGCTCCGTAATCAAATCTAATATTTAATTTCTCTTTTTTATCTAACACAAAACGAAGTCCTACACCATAATTTAATTTTATATCCTTAAATTTTAGTTCTTTAGCACTACTAAAAACATCTCCAGCTCCCAAAAAAGCAACAAAACCAAAACGACTATCTTTAAATGTTCTTCTGTATTCAACTTGTGTAGCTAATAAATTCTCTTCAACATATCTTCCTTCTATATATCCCCTCATTATTTCTTCACTTCCAAAAAGTGCATATTCAGATAAAGGTACATCTCCATTTGTAAAATGACCAATTGCTTGAAAAGCTACTACATCTTTACTTTTCTCTGAAACTGTCAAAAAATAACGCAAATCAAATCTTGTTAAATCAAAATTATGAGTACTTCCTAAAGAAGTATTGTAAAATCCTTTAGTAAACTCTAAATACCAGCCTTTAGTTGCATTTAAAATATTATCTCTGCTATCATACAAAGCTGCAAGCTCAAAACCGGCTGAAGTTGAACCATTATAACCTGTTGGCTTATTAGTATCTAATAATCCATTCGGCTCAACTTCGGTGTTATAAACTTGGTTATATCTTAAACCTCCTCCTAAAAATAAATAACGGGCAAATACTCTTTTTAAAATTATGGGTTCAAATAAAAATTGATAACTATCATATAGTTCCTCGTTATTTTCCGACGTGTTTTTCCCAATTCCAAAATATAATCTTGGATAATTTTGGAAAAGAAAATTTCCGGTAATTACCCATTTTTCTTGATTTGTAAACACTTCAAACCCTGAAAATATAAAAAATTGATTTTTTAAAGTATATAAGAAATAAAGTGGCATATTAGAAGTTCTTGTCTCCTCTCCACTACCTTTAAATTTAAACAGATATTTTGCGCCAATACCAAAACCTAAACTTGTTTCTGGAGAATAATAAATTGTAGGCGCTGCAATAAACTTAGACAAATAAAGCGTTGAATCTTTTTCTACTTTCTTTTTATTAGGATAAAAAGTAAAATATTCCACTAACTTATCTAAACTTGTCTCTTTTTCCTGTGCTATTATATTGTTTGTTGATAACAAAAGAAATATTAAGATTAATAACTTTTGAAAAATCTTCATGAATTCGTTTTATGCAAGTATGGATTTCAAAAATTAAATATATTGAATACTTATGAGATCTGTATTCTCTGAGTATTAATAATTTTGAATTATAAAACCTAAAGAGAGAAAACAAACAAGCAAAATCGTTTAAAAGGAATTTAAGAAAAAAGCCACAGTTCGAATAACGATGGCTCTAATAAACTGAATCTTTAAATCAGGTTTAAAATCTTTATCAAACTAGTCTTTCTTGATAAAAGGAAAACTTAATACCACAGAAAAATAACCTGACTTATTAGTAGCACTACTAAAATTTGATTTAAATACATCTTGAGTTCCGTAATAATAACGGGCGTGAATGTGCATATCTTTACTTCCTTTAAAGTTTCTAAATATGTAAGCAACATCTGCAATAAAGCCAAAATCATTAGACTTTGTATTATATTTGAAATCCTCAGTAAATTCACCTTCCTCTCCTAAATAAACCATATCGCTACTTTTTAGAAATGAAATTTGAGGACCTAAGCTATATTTAATAGTTCCTTTTTTATTGAGATATGAGAATAATATAGGAACATCATAATAATTCATATTCAATTCTGCACTTACGTTATTAAAATTTTCATTTAAAGATGGCGAAGAGGTTTGAAGAGATATATTATCAATTTTTATATTACGATCTCCTAGAAAAAAAATACTCGGACTAATATAAAAGCTCTCCGAAACTTTAATATTACCTGATATACCAAAATTAATTCCCAAGCGCGTTCTATCAAAATTTTCTAAGTTAGAATAATGAGTAAAATTCCCACCAATTTCCATACTTAAATTAAAATTTTCAGTAGCTACTTTATCACCAAATATAAGAGCCAGTATTGCGGCTTGACCTTGCATTAAACTTGGTGTAAGAAGCAAAAAAAGTAAGCAAATTGTAAATCTATTCTTCATAATATTTTATTTTTTAATACCAAATCTATATTGCAAACCTGTTAAAATAAATTTTTGAGATCCAGAAACACCATACTCACCTCTAAACATTAAATGCTTATTTAGCTGTAAATTAAAACCAAATTGAAAAGTACGTGTTTGAATCATATCTTTTTTAATAAAATAATTTATAGAAGTTGTAAATGCTCCACTTTCGTTCACCTTCCCTTGAATTTCCTCTAAAGCTATATTTTGAGCTTTTAACTTTACAATTTCGCCAGCATCTGAAATCGGATTTAAGTTTTCAATTTTTTGATTATTTTCTGCTACTCTAGTATCAATTCTCTCATTAAAAACGTTATCTATATCTGGAAAAACTTCATTAAATTGTATAGAACCCGTACTACCTTTTGCACCAACAAAATCTCTATTCATAACACCAACATACGCCGCTAAAAAAAAGTCAGGATTCTTTTTAGATAAATCAAACTTATAACCTAAACGAGCAGAAAGATTAAGAACACCAACTTGGTCATCTAAAAGTTCTGTTTCTGTTGCAGAATAATTAATATCTGTACTTAAAAAGTAATTTTGATACCCAAATACCAATGTTGTACCAGCCCCATAAGCTAGTGCATCAAAATCAACTGAAGCACCAAATTCTGGTAATTGCAGTATTGTATTGCCAACAGCATCTTTCCAGGTTGGTTGAAGACTCACTTTAGTTCCTCCAGAAATTTTAGAGTACAATCCATAAATATTCATAAAAGGAAAGAGCCAAAAATCTGCCCTCATATTTACCCCGCTTGTTGTCGCTGAAACTTCGGTAAAATTTAAAGTCTCTATATTGATGACCTCTGACAAATCATAATCTCCAATATTTAGAGCAAATTCACTAATTTCCATATCAATAAAAGCATAGACATAATTTAAATTTACACCTAAAGGTAACTGCAACTGATCTCCATAACCTTTTTCATATGCCTTTTCTCCCCAAATTGGCAATCTATATGGATATCCTTTATCAGGAATACTATCACTTATCATTTCGCTTTGACTAAAGCATAAAAATTGTGAAAAAACAAAAGCTAAAACAAGAAAAACTTTACTATTTACTTTATTCAATTTCATAAACTTATATTAATGCTAGATATTAAAATTACAAAAAAATAATTGCTTCTTAAAAATTAACATGTATTAGAGAAGCGAAAACAAAACTAAAGAATAAAAAATAGTTTACTTAAAAAAAATTGATTTAAAACATATAATTAAGCGAACTTTTATAACTTTTATTCTTTCTGATATCAAAAATGAGAAGTATCTTTGCGCCGTTCTCAAAAGGGGTGCTTTAAAAAGCTGAGATCATACCCAATGAACCTAGAACAGGTAATGCTGTTTAGGGAAATGTAATCAAGTCATTTTTTTAAGTGACTTTTAAAATTATTCAATATAAATCACAAGAATAATTACCTCTTTTTATTCGTTTTAATTTTTTTAAAATGAAAAAAATTACCATTTTTTTATTCTTGTTTGCAAGTATACTTGTAAACGCCCAGCAATTTAATCTTTCAGGAAAAGTTGTTGATGAAAACAATGAAGTACTTACTGGTGCTTCAATAACAATTAAGGAAACTAAAAAAGGAACATCAACAGATTTTGATGGAAAATTTAGTATTAGTTTGCCAAAAGGAAACTACACATTACAAATTTCATTTTTAGGTTTCAAAACTGTTTCTAAATTAGTTAATTTAACAAAAAACGAAGAAATTTCTGTAATCTTATTACCCAATGAAACTTTGTTAGACGAAGTATTAGTATCTGCAGTTCGTGTAAATGCAGATATACCTGTAACTTTTTCTAATTTATCTAAAAAAGAAATTGCAAAACGTAATTTAGGGCAAGACATTCCTATTTTAATGAATTATTTACCGAATGTCGTTTCTTCTTCTGATGCAGGTGCAGGTGTTGGTTACACTTACATGAATGTTCGTGGATCTAATAGTGAGAGAATTAACGTTACTATAAATGGTATTCCTTATAACGATGCTGAGAGCCAAGGAACATTTTGGGTAAATTTAGGAGATTTTGCTTCTTCTACTCAAAATTTACAGTTACAGCGTGGTGTTGGAACATCAACTAACGGATCCGGTGCATTTGGCGCTAGTTTAAATATTTTAACAGATGCTATTTCTGAAGAAGCTTTTGGTGAAATTCAAAGTTCTTTTGGTTCTTTCGGCACAAGAAAAAACACCTTAAAATTTAGTACGGGTAAACTCAATGATCATATAGAAATATCTGGTAGATTATCTAATATTTATTCTGATGGTTATGTAGATAGAGCCTTTACCGATATAAAATCGTATTTCTTACAAGGAAGTTATACTGATGAAAATACCTTGATAAAAGCGATTACTTTCGGTGGTAAAGAAAGAACGTATCAATCTTGGTTTGGATTAGATGCAACTCAATTAGAAGAAGATAGAAGACAAAATCCATATACTTATGATAATGAAGTTGACGACTACAAACAAGATCATTACCAATTACATTGGAATGAAAAATGGACCGACGAATGGAGTACTAACTTAGGTTTAAATTACACAAAAGGAGAAGGTTTTTTCGAGCAATATAAAGAAGAAGAAAGTGCTGCTGATTTTAATAATTTAATAGTTGATGAAACAGATGTTATTGTAAGAAGATGGTTAGATAACGACTTTTATGTTGTAAATTTTAATGCAAATTACAAAACTGAAACATTAAATTTAATTACCGGTATTTCTTATTCAAATTATACAGGCGATCACTTTGGTGAAGTTATTTGGGGAGAAGATTTAGCTCCAAACACAAATATTAGAGACCGTTATTATTTTTCTGATGCTACAAAAAACGATTTTTCAGTTTTTGCAAAAGCAAACTTCGATGTAAATGAAAAACTTTCTGCTTATGTAGATTTACAAGGAAGATTTGTTTCTTACAAAACTAAAGGATTAACCTCAGATAGAGTTTCTATAGATGTTGATGAAAACTTTAATTTTTTCAATCCAAAATTTGGTTTTACTTATGAACTAAATGAAAACAACAATTTATATGCTTCTTTTGCAGTGGCTAATAAAGAGCCTAATAGAAATGATTTTGAAAACGGTGTTTCTACAGCAGAAAACTTACTTGACTATGAATTAGGTTGGCGATTAAAATCTGAAAATGTAAAATTAAATACCAATATCTATTTTATGGATTATGACAACCAATTGGTTTTAACTGGCGCTATTGATGATGTTGGGCAGCCTATAAGAGCAACTTCTGGAAGTAGTTACAGATTAGGTTTAGAAATTGATGCTGATATTACATTATCTGATAAATTTTCTATAAAACCAAATGTTGCTTTTAGTACAAATAAAAATAGAGATTTTTTCGTTGAAGAAAACGGAATTGCAAAAAGTTTAGGAAACACTAATTTATCTTACTCACC
>JBELHK010000038.1:9259-20636 GCA_042091415.1 Polaribacter sp.
TTGAAGAAAACGGAATTGCAAAAAGTTTAGGAAACACTAATTTATCTTACTCACCTGATGTTGTAGTAGGTAATGTTTTCCAATATAATATTAAAGAAAACCTACAAATCTCATTATTATCAAAATATGTTGGAGAACAGTTTTTAAACAACATTGATGATACAAGTTCTAAATTAGACGACTATTTTACTAGTGACTTTAATGTAGTTTATGAATTAAAACCTAAAAAAATATTTAAGTCTATTGTATTTACAGGATTAATAAATAATATTTTTAATGAAGAATATGTTGCTAATGCCGTAGATTATGGTGGTGGTTATATTTATTATTACCCGCAAGCTACAATTAACTTTCTATTAGGAGCTACATTTAGATTCTAAAAAAACAATGTTTTTAAACTTTTTAAAAAATAAGTCATTTTACAAAATGACTTATTTTTTTTATTTTAGGACATTGCTAAATACTATGAAAAAGTTACCTGTTATTGTTCTTCAAGATAAGTACCATAGAGACTTATCTATCATTTTTATAAAATTTTCTTACAATCAAAAGCTTGTTGATGCTGTAAAAAGTTTAGATAGTTCGCGTTGGAGCAATACAAACAAAGCATGGTATGTTTTAAATTCTAAAAAAAATCTACAAAATATTTATACTGTTTTTAAAGATATTGCCATTGTTAATTCAGAAAAACTAAGTCATAAAACCAAACATTTAAATAAACTATCTGAAGATCAGAAAAAGATACTTAATGAATTTTATATCTATCTAAAAGGGAAAAGATATAGCCAAAGCACAATAAAAACCTATACTTTTTTTATTGCTGACTTTATTTGTTTTAATTCTCAAAAAGAAGTTACTGAATTAAAAAGTAGAGATGTTGAAATCTATATTGAACAAGTCTTTATTGAAAGAAAATATTCAATAAGCACACAACGCCAATTTATTGGAGCCGCGAAACTCTTTTTTAAATTTTATTCGAAATCTAATGTTGATGGTTTAGAACTTAATAGACCTAAAAAAGATAAAAAATTACCAAATGTTTTATCGCAAGAAGAAGTAATTCGTTTGATACAGGTTACCAAAAACATTAAACACAGAGCAATTATTGCATTACTTTATTCTTCAGGATTACGAATTGGAGAACTTATCAATTTACAACTGAGAAATATTGACATCAATAGAAAGCAACTAATCATAAAAAATGCAAAAGGAAGAAAAGACCGATTTGTTATGTTGGCTGAAAGCTTTATTCCTCTATTAAGAAACTATATAATAACATATCAACCAAAATTCTATTTTGTTGAAAACACACAAGCAAAACAATATTCACAAAGTAGTGTGCGTAAATTTTTAGCAAAAAATTGTAAGTTGGCAAGCATACAAAAAAGTGTAACACCTCATACCTTAAGACATAGCTATGCAACACATTTATTAGAAAACGGAGTTGGGTTAAGGCATATTCAAGAGCTGTTAGGCCATGTAAAACCAGAAACAACTATGATTTACACTCATGTTGCTAAAAAAGATTTACTAGAAATACAGAGTCCATTAGACAAAATTATATTAGATTTAAATAAAAATACTGACCAAGAAAAACAATTTCTGTTATCTGGAAAATAGCTATATAAAAATGGAATTTTCATCAAATTTTAATGCTGTCTTGATAGAAAAATATAATTACAAATAAATTAATAACAATGAAAAATAATATAAATTCCATAATTTTTGGACTCGCAATAGTACTATCATCTATATTTTTAGGAAGAGCATATGTAGAAAGAACAAAAACACAAGGAGAAATTCAGGTAACAGGTTTAGGAAAAACTGACTTTGTTTCAGACTTAATTGTTTGGGGAGGTAGTTTTAATGTAATAAACAAAGAACTTAAAAATGCTTACTCTGAACTTGAAAGAAATAAAACAGTAATTAAAGAATACCTAAAAACAAAAGGTGTTTCTGAAAATGAAATAGTATTTAATGCTGTTTCTGTTAATGATGAAAGAAAAAGTATATACTCTAATGAAGGTAAATATATTGGAGATGAATTTATTGGATACAGACTAACACAATCTCTAAAAATTGAATCAAAAGAAGTCGAAAAGATTGAAAAAATATCACGAGAAATAACAGAACTATTGAATAAAGGATTACAGTTTTATTCTGAAACACCTAGATATTATTACACAAAACTTTCAGATCTAAAAATAGAAATGATATCAAAAGGAACAGAAGATGCAAGAGTAAGAGCTGAAAAAATAGCTGAATTTTCAGGTGATAAATTAGGGAAATTAGTATCTGCAAGAATGGGGGTTTTTCAAATAACAGGTCAAAATTCGAAAGAAAATTATTCTTGGAGCGGAACATTTAATACAATATCAAAAAGAAAAACCGCATCAATAACAATGAAATTAACGTATAAAACCAAATAATAATATTTAAAAAAAAGAGAGCTAGTTAAAGTAAAAAAACGAACAAAAACAAAAGTCTTTACTGTCTTAAATTATTAAACAATGTTATCCCCTGACGCAAAAAACTTATTAACGATTTTAGAAAAATCACATTCAATAAAAAAACCTTCTCGAATAAAGAAGAATGAACTTATAGAACAAATTGTACGTGCTGAAAATATAGCTAGTCTTTTCGCTTTAGGAAATCATTTTTATTTTTTGATGAATCTTGCAGAAATGAAAATAGATTATGTAAGTCACTCTATTTTAGATGTTTTAGGTATAACTAAAGAAAATACTTCGGTTGAAAAATTACTAGCACTTTGGCATCCAAGTGATCTAAAAAAAATGTCCTTTAAAGAAGATTTAATTATTAATTTTTTTTACAATCATATTCCACCTATTGACATGTTACATTATAAAGTTTCATATTTAAATAGGCTAAAAGATGCTAATGGAAATTACAAAAAAATCTTACATCAATCAACTGCACTTGCAATATCTGATGATCATAAAGTTGTATACACTTTCTGTATTGAAACTGATTTGACTCACTTAAAAATTCCAATGTCTGATACAATTACTTTTTTAGGCATTAATGGAAGACCTTCTTACTATTCAGATGATATGAAAACCATTAAACCTTTAACAAAAAAATCAACAAACTTATCTAGAAGAGAAATTGAAGTATTAAGTCAAATTTCAAAAGGTAAATCATCAAAAATGATTGCTAATAATTTAAATATTTCTTTACACACAGTAAATACTCACAAAAAAAACATCATGAATAAATCAAATGCTGATAACATAACAGAATTAATTTCCCATTTGATAATAGAAGGAGTTATTTGATAATAAAAAACGACGTGAAAAAGCAACAATATATATTGATTCTTCTGTTAATTTTTAACTCCTTAATTTATTCTCAAAAGGATACAAATCCTGATTTTTATTTGAATAATGAAAAAATTAATTTCCACAAGACTTTCATTAATGCCAAAAATATTGACTCTATAAATGTTTCTAAAAAACTCAAAAATGGAGCTATTTACATGTACACAAAATCAAAACCATTTGAATTTTGGACATTTTCAGAAGTTCTTAAAAATCATACAAACATTGAGGAAATTGATGATTTTACATTGGTTAAAATAAACGGTAAGCTAATTCCAAATTTAAATAATCTAAAAATTGATAAATCCTATTTCATTCAATCTGAAATTGAGACAATTGCAAATATTGAATACCTAGAAAAAAAGTACCGAAAACTCAAAATTTTGAATATAAAATTAAGCTCTGAAAAGAAAGATTTAATTAAAATTAAGGGAATTTAATACGTACATTAATTTTAACCGAACTATGAAAGTAAAATTAGTAATCGTTTTTATACTTACGCTATTTATAAAAAGTGTTTTAGCTCAAGAAAAAGTAAAGTATAAAACAGAAACTTCAATTCATTACTATAGCGAAAACAGTATGAATGGCGATACATACATGAAGGAAATGTGCGTAATTGATTTTTACTACCCAACAAATGTTAAAAATTTCGCAACAATTGTTTGGTTTCATGGAGGTGGTTTAACAGGAGGAAAACGTGAAATACCTGAATATCTCAAAAACAAAGGTGTTGCAGTTGTTGGAGTTGAGTATCGTTTGTCTCCAAATGTAAAAAGTACAGAATGTATTAAGGATGCTGCAGCTGCAACTTCGTGGACTTTTAAAAATATTGAAAAATATGGAGGTAACTCCTCCCTAATATTTGTATCAGGTATGTCTGCTGGCGGATACCTGACTTATATGATAGGTTTAGACAAAAAATATTTAGAAAACCACAATATTGATGCAAATAAAATTGCTGGGTTAATACCATTTTCTGGACACGCTATCACACACTTTACAGTCCGAAAAGAAGACGGAATTCCAGGAACACAACCAATTATTGACGAACTGGCACCATTATTTTATGTTAGACCAGACGCACCTAGTCTATTAATTATTACTGGAGATAGAGAGCTCGAAATGTTAGGCAGATATGAAGAGAACGCATATATGATGCGAATGATGAAGGTTTCAGGGCATAAACAGGTTCGGATTCTAGAACTAGATGGATTCAATCACGGACAAATGATGTATCCTGCATTACCTATTTTATTGAGAGAGGTAAAAACTTTATCTAAAGAAATTATGTCGAAATAAGTATTTAAAAGTGATAAAATTCAACAACTTTAAGACAAAAAATTATACTCTTTCATTAAGATATTGCTTTCAACAATCACAATCTTATTCTTCTATTCATTTTACCTGTGATGAATAACCTCATCAAGAAGCAAACATAAACAACTACTTAACAATAATTTATAAAATCTACATCGTTTTTCTTTCTGTCTGATTTTTAGTAACTTTATAAAAACGTATCAAAACTGATAGAACCAAGTTACTTTAATTCAAAATAATAAAAGATGAAAAATTTGATTGGAATAGACCAAGAACAAGCAATAACACTAAGTAAAAAACTAAATCAATTACTTGCCGATTATCAAATTTTTTATCAAAATTTAAGAGGTTTACATTGGAATATTAAAGGAAAAGAGTTCTTTGAATTACATCTAAAGTTTGAAGAATTTTACAATGATGCTGTTATCAAAATTGATGAAATTGCTGAACGAATTTTAACGTTAGAAGGCGAACCTTTTCATACGTTTTCAGACTATCTTAAAAATTCAAAAATAGCAGAAGAGAAAAGTGTAACTAATGGTACAGAAGGAGTTAAAATTGTAGTAAAAAATTTATCAACAATTATTGCCCTTGAACGCGAAATTTTAAGTCTTGCAGGAGACGCCAATGACGAAGGCACGGTTAGTTTAATGAGCGACTATATATCAGAAACCGAAAAAACTTTATGGATGCTAAACTCCTACTTACAATAAAATAGTTGCTACAGTTTTAAAGTGCTTTAATATTTTAATTTAACACCCCTAATTCTTCATAAAAATGAATCCATTTGATAAATCTTACAATTCAGATTCACATTCGTTTATTAAAAGTAACCCCGAAAACTTACAATCATTATTTGGGTTCAGTAATCTTATACCTCTTTGGCTGGCTGATATGGATTTTAAAATCGCCGAAGAGATAACAGAAGAATTACAACACGTTATAAATAGAGGAATTTATGCTTATGAATCTCACACCGAAGAAATTTTTAAAGCGATCTGTGAATGGAATTTAAAAAGAAATAAACTAAAATTAGATAGCAATCATTTTATTCAAATTACAGGAGTATTAACAGGCATTGCTTTGCTCATAAGAAAACTCTCTAAAGAAGGCGACGAAATATTAGTACAAACACCTGTTTATCATCATTTCTATAAAATTATCAAAAGTTCTAAAAGAAAAATTGTGAGTAGTTCATTGATAAATACAAACGGCTACTATCAAATGGACTTCATAGATTTAGAACAAAAACTTCAAAAAGGTAGCATAAAAATTATTTTATTATGCAATCCTCACAATCCTGTTGGAAGAGTTTGGCAAAGAGAAGAACTTGAAAAACTTATTCATCTTGCAAACACATACAAAGCCACTATTATAAGTGATGAAATTCATTCTGATATAATTTATAAAAATTCTGTTTTTAATAGTATTGCCTCTTTTAACCAAGAACAACATATTGTTCTTTTAGGATCGCCCGCTAAAACTTTTGGCATGCAAAGTATTTCTAACGGCTACATATACATTCCTAAATACATAGTACACAAACAAATAAAACACGCAGTTGCTTCTTTATATTTAGACCATGGAAATGCATTTACTACAAGCGCAACTATTGCAGCCTATACAAAAGGAGCTAAATGGGTTGATGCATTGATTGAATACTTGCAAAAAACAGTATTTTGGATTGAAAAATTCATAGAAAATGAGATGCCAAAAATCACGCTTACAAAACCAGAAGGAACTTATCAAATATGGTTAGATTTTAGAGGTTTACAATTATCTGATTCTGAATTAAAAAATCTTATTTTTAATAAAGCTAAAATAGCGCTTACACCAGGCTCTTGGTTTGACAAGAATCAACCTCAATTTATGCGCATGAATATTGCCTCGCCTTTAAAACAAATTCAACAAGCTTTTCTTCAATTAAAGAAAGCTATGTATGAATAGTTTTAATACTAAATTTAATTGTAACGTACCAAGAAATTCTTTCTGATTGAAACTTCATTAAGTTTTCAGAATTATTATCAGAATAAGATTTAATAAATAACAAGTAGATTTTAATGAGCAACAAGATTTATAAGTAGAAAAACGAAACTTATCTCCACTTTCGGCTTAATCAACTCATTAAGAGAACAAAAAGAAAACTTACGAAGATAAAATTCGCTGCTATTTCTTGCTTTTGTTACAAAATAAATCTATTTTTATAAGGTATCTTGAAGTGTAAGATCAAAAACTCTTAACAAAACCAAGTCTTATACATCATAGGTTGCATGGAATAGAAAGCTATAATACCTAAAAAATTATGATTACAGAATCAGGGCTAAAAATATATGACTCAATTATTATTGGGGGTGGTCAAGCAGGATTATCGGTAGCTTATTTTATGAAAAGAACCGATTTGAATTATTTAATCTTAGACAATCAAAAAGAACCAGGAGGTGCTTGGTTACACACTTGGGATAGCTTAAAATTATTCTCCCCAACAAAATATAGTTCTCTTTCTGGTTGGCAAATGCCACCTAGTCAAAATGAATACCCTACTAAGAACGAGTTTCTTAACTATTTATCAGCATATGAAAAAAGGTACAACTTTCCTATTCAAAGAAATACATCTGTAATTCAAGTTTCAAAAGAAAAAGATGTTTTTGAATTAGAGACTAACAATGGTACATTTTATTGTAGAAGTTTAATAAGTGCAACAGGTACAGCAATGTCTCCATTTATTCCCAAATACCCAAATTCTGAGAAGTTTGTAGGAAAACAAATTCACTCTGTAGACTATCTCAACACAGACGATTTAAAAAATAAAAAAGTACTCGTAGTAGGCGGTGGTAATTCAGGAGCACAAATTTTAGCAGAAGTTTCAAAAGTAACAACCACAAAATGGATTACAATTGAAACACCTATTTTTTTACCAGAGGATGTAGATGGTCGCTACTTATTCAACCAAGCTAACGAAAGTTATTTCAACAAAGAAACAAAAGAATATCGGCAAAAAGTATCTTTGAGTAATATTGTTCAAATTAAATCTGTTAAAGAAGGTTTAAAATACGGAGTTTATAAAGACTTTAGACCATTTAAAGCATTTTATGAAAACGGTGTTATTTGGCAAGACGACTCAAAAGAATCTTTTGATGTAATAATTTGGTGTACTGGCTTTAAACCAAACTTAGACCATTTAAAAAGACTAGGTTTAACTGATAATTACAGAATCAAAACACAAAAAACTCACGCTACAAATGAGCCAGCACTTTGGCTTGTTGGCTATGGAAATTGGACAGGCTTTGCATCAGCAACTATTTATGGCGTTGGTAAAACTGCAAAAAAAACGGTAGAAGAAGTCTCCGAATTTTTAAAACAACATACGACACAAAAAATATGTAGTTAAATTTACATATTGTTAAACCCATCTTTTTTTAGTGTAAAAAAATCCCTCAAAAAATTCTCTTTGACTAACCTTTAGAAAAATTTAAAACAAAGAGGTCTTACAAATATTTTTTTCAACCAAGTACTCAATCTTCAAAAGAGTTCATTTTTTACACTAATATTACCATTACAGGCAACTTATAAAGTATTAATAAAAAAATAAATTAGGGAATAACTCTAAAAAGGAGCTAAAAACAAAAGTCTTTAAATTATAAAAAAACCAGTTGTAAAAACTCATTAGTAATAATGAATAAATCACCTCTATAACTAATCAAAAAATATATTCAAAATACAAGCCTCTTCAATTTTTTAAAGCACTAAAAAAGCATCTCAAAAAACCATAGTTAAATAAGATTAATTTCGTAATTTTGCCGCTTTTAAAATTTAAAAATAAATATTATAAGAGATTAAACGCTAAAGCTTTAGAAAACTTTACAAATAAAGATTGTTAAGACAAAGCATGCACAAAATCTTTTTATGAATTTTTAACGATGAAGCAATTACCATTATTCCTTTTTTTATATATCCCCATATGTTCAACAGCATATTCACAAGATGCTTTTATCTCCACTTGGAGAACCACAGAAGAGAATCAAGAAATCAGTATTCCAACTCATCCAGGCTACTCTTATCTTTACGATATTGATTGGGAAGGAGATGGTACTTGGGATATAATCGGAGCTAGAAATAGTGAAACGCACGTATATCCTAATTCAGGGACCCATAAAATACATATTCGAGGAAAATTCCCTGCCATATACTTCAATAATGGATCAGAAAAAGACAAAATTCTATCGATAGATAAATGGGGAAACATAGCTTGGAAAACAATGGCAAATGCCTTTAGAGGGTGTAAAAATCTAACCTATACCGCTACAGACACCCCTGATTTATCATCAGTAACAAATATGTCTCAAATCTTTTATGGAGCCACTTCCTTTAATGGAAATATTAGTAATTGGAATGTGTCTTCGGTAACTAATATGTATGCAATGTTTGCGGGGGCTACTTCATTTAACAAAGACCTTCAATGGGACGTATCATCAGTAACCGACATGAGATTTATGTTTGCTGGCGCAGCCTCCTTTAACGGAGATATTTGCGGATGGAATGTTTCTTCGGTAACCAATATGAGCAATATGTTCGTTGGCACTACTCTTTCTGTGAATAATTATGATGCCTTACTTACAAATTGGTCATTACTTGATTTAAAAAGAAATGTTAAATTTAATGCAGGGAATTCTAAATATGCTTCGGCGGATGCAATTACAGCACGTCAACAAATCATAGAGAACTATGGTTGGTCTATTACAGATGGAGGGCAATACATAGAATCAACTGATCTTGCTATTAATGAAGTAATGTATAATTCTAACTCAGAAGCGGAAGATGAGTGGATAGAAATTTACAATGCCTCTGCTACTGAAATTAATCTCTCGGGTTGGGTTATTGAATATGGAACTAATTCTTCTTATACTTTCCCTTCTTCATCATCAATTTCTCATGATTCCTATATCACAATTGCCCTAGGAAGTAATGGTGACGGAACCTTTAATAATGACAATCCATTTACTCCTGATTTTAACAATTTAGAAGGAAACCCTTCAAATCAAGATGTAAAAAATACAACTGACACCAACAACCTCAGCAATTCTGGAGGAACAATTGTATTAAAAAGTTCTTTTGGAACCACAGTAGATGGTGTTACTTATGGGACTGATATTGCTTCAACAAATGGCGCAGGACCTTCTTATGAAGTTCAAAATAATTCAGAAAGCAATACCAACACCAATCAAAATTGGCAAGCTAGTGCTTTTAACGGAGGATCTCCTGGAAAAGTAAATACGACCACATGGCTTGGAGATTTCTCGAGTTTTGATCCTAGTTGGACAAACGAAAGTAATTGGAGTGCCGGTGTTCCTACACCTTTTTCAGATGTAAAAATTCTTAGTAATCGTTTGCTATATCCTATCGTATCTTCAGAGGTAATTGTCAATTCTGTACTGATTGAATCTGGCGCTGCTTTGGTTACTCAAGCAGATTTCAACGGAGAAGTTACCTACAATAGAACATTAAATTATGTAAACGGAAATTCAAAGGGCTGGCACTTAGTATCATCACCTGTTTCAGATGTTCTATTTAACGATACTTTTGTTTCTAACAACGATATTGCTGTTAGTGGCTCTAACAGAGGAGTAGCTAAGTATAACGAATCAGATGATAATTGGTCTTATTTACAATCTCAAGAGGCAATAAATAGCATTTCTGGTTATGGATATTCTGTAAAAAGAAGAAGTTTTACAGGAACTGTATCATTTACGGGGAATATTGTAAATTCTGACGTGAACGTTGTATTAGATAAATCTGGGAACGGATATAACTTATTAGGAAATCCTTTTACAGCATATGTGAATAGTTCTGAGTTTCTAAATGATAACGCGAGTAGTTTAGCGAGTAAAACTTTATGGTTATGGAATCAATCTACAGAAAATTACGAAACAAAAATAAGTCGTGACAATTTTACAATTGCTCCTGGTCAAGGATTCTTTGTAAAAGCAGCATCTGACGCAGCATCTATTTCATTTGATAAAGCTTATGAAACTGATAGCTATGATACCTTTCAAAAAACAGAAAGCCCAAAAGAAGAAGTTGTATTAAAACTTACAGATGGTAGGTCTTACAGATTTGCTAAAATATATTACACACAAGGGGCAACCACAAGTTTTGACAATGGGTATGATGGAGAAACATTTGATGGTCAAAACAACAACTTAGATATTTATTCACATTTGATAACAAAAAACGTTGGCAAAAATTATCAAATACAATCATTACCTAACAAGAATCACTCAGAAATGATTATTCCTATTGGAGTAATCGCTGATGCAAACAAAGAATTGACCTTCTCTGTAGAAACTTTAAATCTACCTGAATACTTGCATGTCTATTTAGAAGATAAAACAACTAATTCATTTACACTTTTAAACAATAGCGATAATTACAAAATAACTACCTCTGAAAAAATAAACAATACTGGGCGTTTTTATCTACATGTTACCTCAGATGTATTGAGTAATGATTCGGTATCTAAAGAATATTATGCTTTGTATTCCGTAGGTAAAAATCTTAGAATTACAGGCATACAATCGGGCAATGCCTCCGTTGCTATTTATTCTGTTCATGGTCAAAAAGTTCAGTACAATGAATTTCAAGGTAAAAATCTTATTGAAATTCCTGTAAATGTATCTGAAGGAATATATATCGTTACATTAACTACAGCGCAAGGAACA
>JBELHK010000039.1:0-20312 GCA_042091415.1 Polaribacter sp.
ATCCATTCTTCTAGCTTGGGAGATGCTGTTCTTTCTAAAAAAGGAGATAAACTTTATTATTTATCAAGTTTTGAAGGTCGTTCAAATCTTTGGAGCACTGATTTAAGAACTAGAGAAACTAAAATGTTAATGAAACTTAACGTTGGTTATGGAAGTTTAGAATGGGATAAAGAAATGAAAAATCTTTATTTATTAAGCGGAGGAAGAATATCTAAACTAAATCCAGAAACTAAAAAAAGAACTCCTGTAAAAATCAATAGTGAAATTTTATTTGATGAAGTTGCAGAAAGAGAGGCTATGTTTAATCATGTTTGGATTCGTACAAACGCAATATTTTACGAGCCTACTTTTCATGGTGTGAATTGGGACAAAATGAAAAAAGAGTATCAAAAATATTTACCTCATATTGATAATGCTTTCGAATTTTCTGAAATGTTATCTGAAATGTTAGGAGAATTAAATGTATCTCACGCTGGCGCAGGCTTTAGAGGAGTTTCTATTTCAAACTCAGATGCAACTGCTTCTTTAGGTATATTTATGAATTATAACTACAAAAAAGATGGTATTTTAATTGATGAAATAATAAAAGGAGGACCTCTAGATAAGGCAAAATTTAAGATTTCTTCAGGAATGATTATTCAAAAAATTGATGGAGTAACTATTTCAAAAAATGAAGATGTTGCTAAATATTTGAATAGAAAAACAGGAGATTTCACTCTACTTGAAATTCTTAATCCTAAAACTAAAAAAACACAAACAATTACAGTTAAGCCAATTTCTATAAACGCTGAAAATAGATTATTGTACAATAGATGGGTTAAAATAAATGAAAAAGAGGTTGAGAAACAAAGTAACGGAGAACTAGGTTATGTGCATATTCCTGGAATGAGTGATGGTCCTTATAGAAGTATTTATCAAGATATGATGGGAAAATACTCAGATAAAAAAGGAGTTATTGTAGATACACGTTTTAATAGCGGAGGAGATTTAGTTGCTGATTTAGCTATGTTTTTTACAGGTGTACCTTTTATAACTTATGCAACAGAAGCTAAAGTTATTGGCGGAGAACCTACATCGCGTTGGACAAAACCTACATTAACAATGTTTAATGAAAGCAATTATTCAGATGGGCATTGTTATGCTCAAGGTTATACAGATTTAAAGATTGGAAAAACTGTTGGAATGCCTGTTCCTGGTACATGTAGTTTTGCTGGTTGGGAAGGATTGCCAAATGGAGGATATTGGGGGGTTGTTCCTGTAAGCGCTAAAAATAAAGCTGGTGAATGGATGGAAAATAATCAAACAGAACCAACAATAAAAGTTAAAAACATGCCTAAAGAAATTGTAAATGGTATCGATCAACAATTATTACGTTCTATTAAAGAATTATTAAAAGACACAAAATAAAGGACATTTTTAATATGAAATTAAAAGAGAAACTCGAAGAGTTTCTCTTTTTTATTTTCCAAAAATATCATCTTTTATTTTTGGTAATTCTAAATTGAATTTCACTGCAATTAGTCTTATTGTAATAATTACTGAAGCAGAAATTATAAAATTGTATTCTTCATTCAAATTGAATTCGTTTAGTAACAAATAACACATGCCACCTGCTAAACAAGCAGAAGCATAAATTTCTTTTTCAAAAATTAAAGGAATTTTATTTGTTAATACATCTCTTAAAACACCTCCAAAAACAGCAGAAATCATTCCCATTATTAATGATACAATGGGATGTAAATCAAAACGCAAACCTTTTTGTAAACCTAATAATGTAAAAACACTCAATCCAATTGTATCAAATAAAAACATTGTTTTACTTAAAGGCAATATTTTGCTTTTAAATAAAAACGTTAAAACAACCGCAATAAAAATTACATATAAATAGTTTAAATCTTCAATCCAATTTATAGGATGGGCATCTATTAGAATATCTCTTAACATTCCGCCTCCAACAGCAGTTACAAAAGCAATAATAACAACTCCAAATAAATCAAACTTTTTGTCTGAAGCCACTAATGCACCACTTATTGCGAAAGCGAGTGTACCTAAAATATCTAAAATATAAATATGTTCCACTATTACACGGTTACTTCAGTAAACTTTATGTTTAGATCTTTTTGGATTTGATGAATTTTTTCAATTTCATTCGGTAAAATAAAAGCTAAAGAAGTTCCAGATTTTCCTGCTCTTGCAGTTCTACCACTTCTATGTGTATAATATTCTAATTTTTCTGGTAATTGATGATGAATTACAAACTCTAATTCTTTTACATCAATACCTCTTGCAGAAACATCAGTAGAAATTAAATATTGTAAACTTTCATTTTTAAAGGCACGCATTACTTTATCTCTTTCTTTTTGCTGCATATCTCCTTCTAAAGCTGCTGCAGAGAAACCTTCTTCAATTAATTGTTTTGCAAAATTTTGAACACCTGCTTTTGTTCTACAAAAAATAATTCCTCTTTGTGAACCTCTTTTTTCAAGAAAAGTGATAATATCATCAGTTTTCTCTTTTAATGTTGTTCTTGTATATTGATGTCTGATATTTGCATTAACTAAAGCGTTTTTATTTACTTCAATTCTTGGAGCATTTGCATCCATATAAGTTTTTACAATCCTTTTAATTTCATCTGGCATCGTAGCAGAGAATAACCAGGTTTTCCTATCAGACTTTGTTGTAAATTTTAAAATACGATTTAAATCTTGTTTAAAACCCATGCTTAACATTTCGTCAGCTTCGTCTAATATTACAGTTTTTACATGGCTAATATCTACAGCGCCTCTTTCGATTAAATCAATTAATCTACCAGGAGTTGCCACCACAATATGAGTTGTTCTTTTTAAATTATTGATTTGTCTATCAATTTTCTCTCCTCCAAAAACGGCTTCAACAAAAATTCTTTGATCTACGTATTTTGTAAACTTAAATAGTTGTTTTTTTATTTGCTGTACTAATTCTCTTGTAGGTGATAAAATTAAGGCTTGAATATTTTCTGATTTTGTATCAATTTGATCTAGAATAGGTAAACCAAAAGCAGCAGTTTTTCCAGTACCTGTTTGCGCTAAACCAATTAAATCAGTTTTAGATTTTAATAATACAGGAATTACCTTTTCTTGAATATCTGTTGGTTTAGAAATTCCTATTTCATTTATAGATTTTATAAAATCTTTATGAACGCCTAATGAAGCAAATGTTGACATTTTGTATCTTATATTTTTTGCAAAGATACTTTTATTTGATTGGTTCTAATACTTTTAGAACGTTTTCTCTAATTCGTGTTGGCTTAAACGTTTTTGCATCTAATAACACCCAAATAGTTTTTGATTTAGCAAGTAGTTTATTTTCTTTATAGAACTCAATAAATCTTTCAGAACTAATACCTTTTGTATCTCCTACCCAAGTTTTTGCAGTAATTTCATCTCCTAAAAATGCTTCACTCTTATAATCAATTTCATGTCTGCTAACAACCCAAATATAATTTTCTAAATCGTGATTTTTAGATAAAATTGCCCAATGAGATTGTGCAACTTCATCCATCCATTTTACATAAACAGCATTATTTACGTGGTTTAAGCTATCAATATCATCCTTAACTACAGTTAATTTATGAATAAATTTTTCCATAATTATAAAATACTTTCTCCATTTAGATTTGTGGTTAAAATATCGCTAAACAAATTAAAGAAAGGTCTTAATGCATGAAAACTTTCATCGACATTTTTTACAAAATCTGATGATAAAACTTCTTTATCTGTGAACGATTTAGACGCTATAAAGCCTTTTTTTCTTAACAAATCTACATCTGGATGTTCTTTGTCAAATCCTCTTGGAGCTGTTTTTAATTCAGAAAAACTTTCAAATTTATCACCAAAATGTTTTTTATAAATAGAATCTTTAAGAATATCTCTTATTTCAGAAGCGTCTTGTTCAATTTCTTTTCTAATTCTAAATAAATCTTCTTTACTAGGTTCCCAAAAGCCACCAGCTAAAAAAGATTCACCAGGTTTTATTCTTAAAAAATAGCCACCTCTTAATTCTTTGCCTAATCTCGAAAATGAGTTTGCGAAATGTGGTTTATAAGGAGTTTTATCATGAGAAAAACGAACATCTCTATAAATACGCATCATTTTAGATTTTTCTATCTGATCGTGTTTTTGAAGATTGATATTAATTTGTTCAAAGACTTCTTTTGCATTTTGTAGCGCCTTATTATAAGTTGATTTTTGTTCTGCGAACCAATCTCTGTTATTATTTGACTTTAAATCTGTAAGAAATTGAAAAGTTGATTTTTCTACTTGCATATTTATAAAATTGAAATCTAAATTTACAAAATAGAATTGTAACTTCGAATTTACAATGTATCAAAAACAAAAAGAAATACAAAAAAGATATGAGGGCTTTTTAAAAACAAATAGCCTATGGAAAAATAATTCTATTTTTGGATTAACTCAATTTGAATTCTCTAGAAATCCAATAAATTTTGATTTTGAAATTGATAATAAACTTAGGTTAGGTAAGTATATTGAGCAGTTTTTATTTTACCATTTAAAAAGTAATAATTTCAAGATTTTATTTGAAAATATTCAAATACAAAACAAGAAAATCACTTTAGGAGAATTGGATTGTATTTTAGTAAGTGAATCAAAAATAATTCACCTTGAAGTAGTTTATAAGTTTTACTTATATGATGAAACTATTGGTAATTCTGAAATCGATCACTTTATTGGCCCAAATAGAAAAGATTGTTTAATTGATAAATTGAATAAATTAGAACAAAAACAATTACCTCTTCTCTACTCTGATAATTGTAAGTTATTTTTAACCGCTAAAGGTTTAAATGTCGATTTTATTGAGCAGCAAGTTTGTTTTTTAGCACAACTCTTCATTCCGTACAAAAAGAAAATAAATCTTAATAATTTAAATCCTGATTCAATTGCGGGTTATTATATAAGTTATATAGATTTAGAAATATTCTCAAATTTCAAGTTTTATATACCTATTAAAAAGGATTGGTTGGTAATTCCTCATCAAAACATTTCATGGTTAAAATTTGATGAATTTAAGGTTGAATTAAAAGAATATATGAATAGAAAATTTTCTCCACTCTGTTGGTTAAAAAAACAAAATGGAGAAATCTTCAAGATATTTATCACATGGTGGTAATTCTCATTTTATAAACTTTTAGACCAATCAATTTTTCTAGAAACGTACATAACTGCGGCCAATATTGCAAAGAGCCCTAAGCTGCCCACTAATAAAGAATAACTTTCTAGTTGAATAATTATAAATATAAATGTGTACAAAAATAGAAGTGATGTAAAAATAAAAAGCATGAATTTTTTGCTTTTTAAAATACTTTTTGAATAAAGACTAATTAATAATATAACTAAAACGCTCGCAATTGTATAAGCTTTTAAAAAATTACTATGTTCTGAAATGGAAATTAATAAAGTGTAAAACATTGATAATGCTATGCCTATCATTAAATATTGAAAAGGATGCATATTGATTTTACTAACAGATTGAATTATAAAGAAAATTAAAAAAGTTAGGGTAATTACTAAAAAACCATATTTAACTGTTCTTAAACTTTTTTGATATTCATCTACTGGAATTTTAAAATTAACTCCAAATGCATAATCTTTCAATCGTGGTAAAAGTTTAAAATGTTCTTGTGCAAAAGGTCTATTAATATCTAAAACCTTCCATTCTGCATTAAAACCGTTTTCATTAATTTTATTTGGATTATAAGGCAAGAAACTACCGTTAAAATTAGCTGTTTTCCAAGATGAAGTTATCTGAGTATTTGTTTCTTTACCTATTGGAATAAATTGAATTTCTTTACTTCCTTTAACTTCATATTTTAAATCAAAATTTACGTTTTCACCTACTTTATTTAATTCTTTCAGAGGAATAAAACCACTCTCTAAATGATGATAATAATCGTTTGAGTTGTAATCTGTATCAGATGATAAATCATATCCTTTGTTATTTATCAAAATTGAAAGCTTAGTACTAATTCCTTTAACATTTGATGTTTTAAAAATAACTTTAGATTTATTCCATAAAATATCCTTGTCCTCAATATCTATTTTTGAAAAATTAAATCTTTTAAAATTTCCTTGTAAATTAATTTCGCTTTTAAATACTGCTGTTTTATAAATTCCTCTTTTCTTTTCCTCTGGATTGATTGTAGATGTAATATCTAATTTATTTGGAAAGAAATACCCAAATTTAATATGCTCAACAAGTTCAGTTGTTACTTTTTTAGTTTCTTTATCCGTGATCGTTTTTTCTGTATACGTTTTATAAGGTATTCTGATGATAGGGCCATATAAACTTACTTCATTACCCCATTGTTGATCAATTTCATTAACTACATTTTTTTGATGATAAGAACGCTCAATAATTATATTTTCTATATAGGTTAAAGGAATTAATAGTATAAGACTTAATACACCAATTACAACCATTCTAGAAGTTGTAGATTTTTGAATCCATTGTACAAATTTATTTGAATTTTGTTCCATAATAAGAAGTTTAAATATTAGTTTAGACTCCTAAATTATAGTTCTATTGAAACACTTTAAGATATTAATTAGTATTCGCTATAGTCTTGTTAGAATTCGTAGAAAATGAATAAAAAAAGGAGCTCAAAATTGAGCTCCTTTTATATTTTTATAAGATATAATTTTATTTAAAATCATCTTCGTCTTTTTCAGTTTTCTTATTCCAGATTTTAATTTCATCCATCATATCGACTCCCTCTAAAATCTCAACATTAACTCCATCAGAAGTACCTAATTTTAAAAACTTCTTGTCGAACTTTCCTTCAGTATTTTTTATTTCTACGAATGGTTTTTCAGTTTTTCTATCAAACTGAAGCAGAGATTCTTTTATAGACAGTACGCTATCTTTCTTTTCTAAAACTATGTCTGCATTTGCACTGTAACCTGCTCTTATAAAGTATTTATCATCTAAAGATACATCTGCTTTAATTTTAAATTGTACAGCACCTGCTTCTTCTGTTCCTTTTGGTGCTATAAAAGTTAATTTTGCAGGAAATTTAGTTCCCTCAATTGCTCCTATTGAAACTTCTATATCAGAATCTTTTATCAATTTGCCAACCTCAGATTCATCTACTTTACCTTCAAATATCATTTTATTCATATCCGCTATAGAAGCAATAGTTGTTCCTGCGTTAAAGTTGTTAGATTGTATTACCTGATCTCCTTCTTTAACAGGTATCTCTAAAATAGTACCAGATATTTGAGCAATTATATTTGTATTTGCAGCGCCTCCTGAACCTGCAGAACCTCTTTTTATAATTAAATAATCGTTTTCAGCATTTTTTAAATCCTGTTTCCTTTGATTATATGTAAGTTCGAATCTTTCAAACTCTGCTCTAGAAATAACACCTTTATCAAATAATTTTTTATTTCTATCGTAACTAACTTGTGCGTTTTTTAAGTTGATTTTAATATTATTAACTCTACCTTTTGCGCTTATTAAGGACTGTTCATTTGGTACAACTCTTACCGTTGCAATTAAATCTCCTTTTTTAACTTTAGAACCTTCTAACAAGAATATTTTATCAATAATTCCTGTAATTTGAGGTTTGATCTCAATTTCTTCTAGTGGAGTAACCTTACCAGTAGCCACAGATTTTTTTACAATAGAAGTTTTAAAGGCTTTTTCGGTTTCGTAAGTTATTGGAGAAGCACTATTTTTTTTACCAAACCATATTAATACAAGTATTAATGCGATTGCGATGCTTCCAAAAATTAATATTTTTTTCATTTTTATTTACTGTTTATTATTTGGTTGTTATTCTTCTCTTAGTGCGTCAATTGGTTTTACTATTGTTGCCATATATGCAGGTATAAATCCAATTAATGTTCCTAAAAACACTAATACACTGTAAGCAATTAATATTATAGGGATGTTTACTGTTGGATTCGTAAGCCAATCTTGAGCATCAACTACCATCAATATTAAGCCTCCTGCAATTATACCTAAAGAACCTGCTAATAAGGTTAAGAACAGCGATTCTAAAATAATTTGTTGTCTTACTATAATTGGTGTTGCTCCTAATGCTCTTCTTATACCAATTTCTTTTGTTCTTTCCTTAACAGTAATTAATAGAATATTACCAATGGCAAAAACACCAGCAATTAAAGTAGCAATACCTACAAACCATGTTAAAAATTGCATTCCTGTTAAAAAACCTGTTACTTTTGATATTTCTTTACCAAGATTAAATCCTCTAAGAGCTCTATTATCTTCAGGATGAATATTATGAATATTCTTTAAAAGTAATTTTACATCTGCTTCTACTTGAACAATATCAAATTCTTTTTTTCCAGTAACTACCATCCATTGAAATTTATCTCCTTGGTTGTAAACCATTTTAAATGTGCTAAATGGAATGTGTAAATCATTTTTACCTTCAAATCGCCCTGATTTATATACTCCAACAACTTGATAAGAAATATTACTAACTTTTAAATAAGTACCAATTGGCTCTTCATCTTTATCAAATAATTCTTTATAAATTCCATCAGAAATCACACAGACTTTTCTGTTTTCATCAATATCCTTTTGATTTAAAAAGCGACCATCTGTAAGGTTTTTCTTCTGAACCTTATCCAATAGGGGAAAATCACCGAAAACTGTAAAATTACCAGTTTTAAAGCCTTTAGTAACTTGACCACCTGTTGCATTTCTTGGAACTACGAACTTAATTCCTTTAATTTCACTTCTAATTAAATCAACATCTCTAGTTGTTAATTTTATTTGTTTGCCTTCTTGAAATCCTTTAAAAGGCATAGAAGTTCTACCACCACTAATAAATACACTATTGGTAGCAAAGTCTCCGAATAGACTATTGAAGCTATTTTCAATTCCTTTTGCTGAACCTAATAAACCTACCAAAAGTAAAATACCCCAAAAAGCACCAAAAATGGTAATTGCTGTTCTAGTTTTATTTTTACGAATGCTCCCGTAAATTTCTTGCCAAGTATCTTTTTCGAATAAAAATTTCATGTTAATTTGCGCTTAATGCTATTACTGGTTTTATTCTTGCCGCTCTTTTTGCTGGTAAATAACCTGCAATCATGCCTGCTATAATTAATGTAATAGTTGCACCTATTACAACTGGACTGGAAACTCCTGGATCTAGAATAAAAAATGACTCTAAACTAGGCCCTGATAATTCTAAAATTCCAACACCTAAGATTAAGCCCAAATATCCTGAGACTGCAGTAATAAAAATCGCTTCTTGCATAATCATAGCAATAATTGCTTTTGGTGTTGCACCAACAGCTTTTCTTATACCTAGTTCTTTTGTTCGTTCTTTTACGATGTAAACCATTATATTACTGATACCAACTACACCTGCTATTAACGTTCCAAATCCAATAATAAAAATCAGAATTCCTAATCCAACCATCATTACTGAAACTTCTTTGTTGTCAGAAGCATAATTGTTCATTCCTATCCCTCTTTGATCATTTGGAGATACTTTATGTTTTTTCTTTAACTCGCGTTTCATTTTATTACCAAAGGCTATTGCTTCATCTATGCTTAAATTAGGATTGTAAGTAATACCAAATTCATCAACATAATCATTATTACCATATAATCTTTGCATTGTTGTAAATGGTGTATAAATGTATCTCTCATCGCTATCTCCTCCAGAATCAGAGAAAACTCCAATAATTTTATAAATGATACCTCCAATTTTTAAATCTTTTCCGAAAGCACTTAATTGACCAAACAAATCTTTTTCGACCATTTTACCAATTACTACTACTTTCGATCTTTCATTAATATCTCTGTAATTTAAAAATCTACCTTCATTAATTTCTGCTGACTCCAAAATTTGATATTCTGGATAAACACCTCTCATTGAGTAGTTGTCTTTTTCATTTTTGTAAACAACATTAACTCCTCTTTGAATTCTTGGACTAATTGTTTGAATTTTGCTCCCAAAGTTTTCTTTTAAAAACGTAAAATCATCATTTTTAAATTGTACTCTTTTTCCTATTTGATTTCCTTTGTATGCTATTGTAGTATAATTAGACCAAATGTAAATAGAGTTCATGGAGTCACCAGCAAATTGTTTTTTAAATGTATTTTGAAGACCATTGCCAATACCAAATAATAATGTAAATAATAATATTGCAAAAGTTACTGTAAAGCCAGACAATAAAGAACGTAACTTGTTTTTACTAATACTCTGAAAAATTTCTCTCCAACGATCTAAGTCAAACATACCTATACAGCTTTAGACACTTTGGTTAATTCATCACTAATAATTATGCCATCTTTTAGGCGAACAATTCTTTTTGTTTGCTCTGCAACTTCTTCTTCGTGTGTGATAACAAAAACTGTCATTCCTTCATCATTTATCGCTTTTAGCAAATCCATAACAGAATCTGTTGTAGTAGAGTCTAATGCACCTGTAGGCTCATCAGCTAAAACTACTTTGGGTTTAGTAACTAATGCTCTTGCAATTGCAACACGTTGTTTTTGCCCTCCTGAAAGCTCGTTAGGTAAGTGATTTGCCCAATCTTTTAAACCAACTTTTTCTAAATATTCAAGAGCAGTTTTTAACCTTTCTTTTCTATTTATACCTTTATAGTATAAAGGAAGTGCTACGTTTTCTAGCGCTGTTTTGTAGGAAATTAAATTGAATGATTGAAAAACAAAGCCCAAGAATTTATTTCTTAAAATAGCTGCTTTTTTTTCATTCATGTCTTTAATAAGTTGACCATTCAAATAATACCTGCCTTCATCATGAACATCTAAAAGACCAACTATATTTAATAAAGTAGATTTACCTGAACCAGAAGATCCCATAATAGATACAAACTCACCTTCTTTTATGTGCAAGTCAATCCCTTTTAAAACATGCAAAGAGTCTTTTCCTATTGGGTAAGATTTGTGAAGTTTTTCAATTTTAATCATTTGTTGGTTTCTTTTTAGCGAATGTATAGATTGCTTAATTTTTCTACTATTAATTTTATGTTAAAAGCAACTTGTACTTTCTAACTACATTAAGACGCATTAAATAAAAAAATGTTACAGCAATATTTTAAAATCTTTATCTTAATTTTGATTTTTTAAATTTATACCAAATTATTAATGATTGATTTACCTGTAAATAAGAAGGTTGTAATTTTTGATGGTGTTTGTAATTTATGTAATTCGTTTATTAATTTGATAATTAAGTATGATTCAAATAACCGTTTTGTTTTCACTTCTTTACAGTCTGAAATTTCACAAGAAATCACGAGCCATTTAAAAATCGATTCTAAAAACAAAGAATCTATCATTCTATATGAACAAGGCGTTTCCTATGATTTTAAATCTACAGCAGCTTTAAAAATTATGAAAGAATTTGGAGGGTTATGGTATTTAACACAAGTTGGGTATATTTTACCCCAATATTTAAGAGATGGTATTTACGATATCGTTGCTAAAAATCGATATAAATGGTTTGGAAAGAGAGATATATGTATGATTCCTTCTGCTGAAATAAAATCAAAATTTTTAGATTAATTAAACTTTTAAATGAATTTACCTAATAAAATTGAGTGTGTAATTTTTGATATGGATGGCGTTATTATTAATTCTGAAGAACTCCATAAAAAAGCATATTTTGAAACTTTTAATTCAATAGGAGTTGATGTTTCTGAACAATTATATAAAACGTTTACTGGTTCTTCAACACTAAACGCTTTTCAAAAACTAGTTAGTCATTTCAATTTAGATTTAAATCCTAATGAATTAGTTTTAGACAAACGTAAACGATACGTTGATTATTTTGAAAACGACCCAAATTTAGATTTAGTCGATGGTGTTTATGAGATTATTAATTATTTTTTTGATAAAGGTATAACGTTGATTTTAGCTTCATCTTCTGCGATGGTGAATATCAATCGTGTGTTTGATCGATTTAATTTACATCAATTTTTTAAAGCAAAAATTAGTGGTGCAGATTTAAAGGAATCAAAACCAAATCCTGAGATATTCATAAAAGCGTCATCATTATCTGAAATTTCAAAGCAAAATTGTGTTGTAATAGAAGATTCTGACAACGGAATAAAAGCTGCTAACGATGCAGGAATCTTTGTTTTTGGTTACAATAACCCATTAGTTACAGATCAAACTTTAAAAAATGCAGATATGGTAATTAATAATTTTAATGAGTTAAAGTCTCTTATTTAAACTTATAGCAATTTTGCCATAGCAGTTTTTATAATTGCAATATTTTTGATGTTTATAGGTTTATTAATCTTTTTTTGTTCCTCAATCATTTTTCGCATTAGATTAATAACAACTTTATCAAAATTAAAGCTTTTGTATTGCTCTCCTTTTTCCACCATATCGTTTACTACATTTTCAATTGCTTTTGTATTATCACTTTTTGATATTTGTTGAAAAGCTTTTTCAAATAACGCTTTTGAAGCATCGTCATTTGATAAAAACATACCAGATATAACATTTTTAGCAACAAAAGGAAGCTCAGACTCATCATTTTCTTCAATAAATATTTGAGTTAAGGGTTTAGATAATATTTCGCGAATTTCGTCTGGTAATGTTTTAGATTTTGAAATAGCTTTTTCTTTATCTACATAATACATTGCAATTAATGCTTTTCCTAAAACAGAATATGATTTTGATTCAAGTGCTTTTTCAAATACTGGCTCTAGTTCTGGATCTATCAATTTACCAAGTGTGTTTATTGCGGCTGCTTGAACAAGTGTTTTTTCATCTGAGTTGGCCATTATCATTATCTTTTTAATAGCATCTTTCTTTGAAAATTTATTGATTAAATCTATATTTTCTAACGCTAATATTCGAATTTTAGAAGACTCATCACTTAAAGCTTCTACCACTACTTTAAAGGCTTCTTTATCTTCTTGTTTTTTTATAATTTCTAATAAGGCTTCTCTTCTGTGTGAATAATTATCAGCATTTCTAAACTGAAAAATATAATCACTTAATACCTTATTTTCATTTAAGGAACAAATTAAATTGTTATCAGAATTTACAATAATTAAACTAGGTTGTTTTTGATAAGGAAAAGTAAAAGAAGCATCTTTATTTTCAATAAATACAGTGTGTGTAGTTTTTTTTGAGCCTTCAAAAATGTCAATATTTAAAGGGAATTTAAAATTTTCTGATTGTAATTGATATAGATTTACCGTTACTGTTTTTCTTAAGGTATTATAATCATATGAAACTTGAATATTTGGATGATTTGCTCCGTAAAACCATTGATCAAAAAACCAATTTAAATCTTTACCTGTTAACTCTTCAAAAACTAATCGTAATTGAGGTACTTCAGCTGTTTTATAAGCATATGTATTTAAATAAATCTTAAGTCCTTCAAAAAAAGCATCATCACCTACAACTTTTCGAAGCATATGTAAAATTGCACCTCCTTTATTATAACTTACCAAATCAAACATATCATCCCTATCATCATAATCAAAACGAACTAATGGTAAATTTGAGCTATTTTGTGCGTTTTTGTATAGTTCTACTTTTTCAAAATGATGCATTTCTGCTTCAACTTTGCCGTATTTATGTTCTCTCCATAAATATTCCCCATAATTGGCAAAAGATTCGTTTAATGCAAGATTTGACCAACTTTCTGATGTAACTAAATTACCAAACCAATGATGGAATATTTCGTGTGCAATTGTATTTTCTTGTTTATTTTCATCAATTAACTGACCAGGTTTTTGATATGCTTGTTCTCCATGCACTACAGCAGTTGTATTTTCCATTGCGCCAGAAACAAAATCTCTTACTACAATTTGATCATATTTATTCCAAGGATAATTAACTCCTAATTTTTTCTCGAAAAACTCTATCATTTCAGGAGTAAGACCAAATATATCTTTTGCAAAAGGGGCATATTCTTTTTCTACATAATAATTGATAGGGAGTTTATTGTAAGTATCTTTAATTATTTCAAACTCTCCAATACCGATAAATGCTAGATATGGAGCATGTTTTTTATCTAATTTCCAATAATCTGTTCTATCATTTCCTTTTTTTGTTTGGCTGATTAGTTTTCCATTAGAAAGTGTTTTGTATTTATTGGGAACTGTAATATAAATTTCTTGAGTCATTTTCTGATTTGGAGCGTCTATCGTTGGAAACCAAGCACTATTAGCTTTTGTTTCACCTTGTGTCCAAATTTGAGCTGTTTTGTTTTTAAAGAAACCATCTGTATTTATAAAATAAAGTCCTTTAGCATCAGTAATAGCTTTACTTCCCTCATCTTTCACTTTTTCTGGTTGTGCTAAATATTTTATATAAATTGTAAATTCTTGATTTCTTTGAAAAGTTTTAGGTAGTTCAATTTCTAAAATGAATTCATTATAGTTGAAGTTAAGGTTTTTATTATCAAATTTTACTTCTTTTATCATCATAGTATTTGCATCTAAGGTTACTTTGTTAGTTGCATAATAATGTGGTTTTAATGTAATCCAAGCTTCACCATTCATTGTTTTTTCTAAAAAATTAAAATCAACCTTTAATTTTGTGTGAACTAAATCGTGAATTTTTTCTCTTTCAGCTTTATAATTTATAGTGTTCTGCGATGAAACAGTAATCTCAAAAAATAAAAAGACAATGATAAAAAAGTGTTTATAATTCATATAATTTTATTTCTAAACGCTCAAAAATAACAAATAACACCATAGTAGTTTTGTTAAGAAGCAGTTAATTTAAAAAAGTATGGTAAATGAAATAAAAAAAGCTGTGATTCTATTCAGAATTACAGCTTATGATAAAATATAAAGTTTATTTTAAAGGTTTAAAATGTTAGAAAAATTTTTAAATGAAGCATTATTACTATCTACATTAACATTATTCATCATTTCAATAATTTTTGAAGGATTCATGTTTTCTCCTAATAATCTAGCAACTCCTACTCCATTTTTTTCTCCATAGCCAAAAACAATTACTTCATCTATAGCATCAGTTTTCCCTGAATAATAAAGTTTTACATTCATTCCTTTCATTTTCATAGACATTAAACTTTTATAGTTGTCGTTATCTTTAAAAATATTTTTTAATTTTTCTTTTTCGACATTATAGGTAGTTGTGTTGTCATCAGATTTAGGTAAAAAAGCAATATTTATCTTTTTGATACTTTTTATCGTTTCTTTAATTTCATCAGTAACATCTGCGTTAGCCTTAAGAATTGAGCTAATTGGTAAATCACCTGTATAAAACCCTTCTTTTCCGCTAGTATTTACTAAATATTCTTGTAGAGATTTTTCATTTTTACAAGCATTTACAAATAAAACTATAGTTAATAATATAGATATTTTTACAATATTTTTCATATGATTTATTTTAAAAGTAGTCCAGATTTAATAATCTGGACTTTTAATTTTTTACTTATTCTCATTTACCATTTTATCGGTAAATTCAGACATTTTATTTACATCTATATTTCCTGTCAAAGACATAACCATCGCTTCAGATAAGCCTTTTGTTTCTTTGTCTATACCTTTTACAAACATTAAAACTTCACTAACATAATCTTTATTTTTAGTTGCTTTAACGTATATTTTAACTCTAGAATTATCTTCTTTTATTCTCATTAATTCTGTTAAGTTACTTGATTTGATAGCATTATTTACCATTTTTTCCATTTTAGTGGCGATATCTAAATCATCTGTAGAAAACATTTTAAATTCATTTAAATCATTAATCATTTCAAATGCTTGCATCACTTCATTATCATTTGAATTTGAGCTTTTAGGCTGAAACTTTTTTAATAATTGAAATGCATCTTTGGTAACAACTACCATATCTACACCGTCTAAATCTTCTAAACTATCAAATATCGATTGAGCATTTGATAATAAAGGTGTTAGAATTAACGTAATTATTAATATTGTTTTTTTCATAATTTCTATTTTAACTTGGTTCTTATTTTAATATTCTATTTACTTTGTTTTCATAAGTATGTAATTGTGCAATTGCTTGTTCTCCTTTTTTAAGGTTTGTAGATAACAAACGTAATCCTTTACTTACTTGAGCATAAATTTCTTCAGCTTTTTTTCGTTCCTTATATTCATCGTATTTTGGTTTACCAATAAATAATGTAAATAAAAGAGCTACTGAAGCAGCTACAGACAACCATTTAAAGTTTCTCGTTTTAGATTTCTTAGGTTCTAACTGAATGGTTTTTGTAAACTTTTCTTCTTTTTTTGTTTCAAAATAATCAAACATGCATTTGTACTCTTGCAAGTGTGGGGCAACATTACCTTCTCTAAAATAGTTTTTTAAGGTAGTTTCTTCTTGCAAAGAAGTTTCGGCATTTAAATATTTCTCTACTAATTTTTCTATGTTAGCTAACTCCATAGTTGTGCTTTTTAATTAGTTTTTCTCTTATTGTTTTTCTTGCTCTAGATAAAGCTACTCTAACTGCTGTTGGTTTCATATCAACCATTTTACATATTTCATCAAAATCATATTGTTCAATATCTCTTAATTGAATTATTATTTTTTGATTTTCGGGTAAACTTTCTATCAATTGGTGCACTTGGTTTACACTGTCTTGATATTCAAGTTTTTTATCTAAAGGTGTTTCTTTCTCTTTGTAATTACTGTGAACTAATGTTAGATTATTTGCTTGTTTACTTTTTAAACGATCATAACAATAATTCTTCGTCATTGTCATAGCAAATGCCTCAACATTTTTATAATCAGCTATTTTTTCTTTGCTTCTCCATAATTTAAAATATAGTTCTTGTGTAGCATCTTCAGCTTCTTCAGTAGAAACTAAAAGTCTTTTTGCTAAACGAAATACCTTGTCTTTAAAAGGCAAAACAACTTTTAAAAAGTCTGATTGATTCATTTATTCAGTTTTGATTCCTGATTTTTCTTTTTTTTAAATCAAGTTTACACACTTACGACGAACTCAAATATATTTTGTTACAATAAATTAAAAAAAACATTAGAATTTGTTTAGTTATTACTGTAGGTGATTTTAATATACTATTTAACAAATATATTTATGATAAAATTTATTCTTTTATATATTTGTTATTTTAAGAATATATTTAGCTGTTAAATTATGAATCTAGCTAGTTTTATGTATTTATTTCCTTTTTACTCATCTAAAAATATCTATAAATTGAAGAAAAATCTTAAGATAATTATTTTATTTTTTACAATCATTTTTGTTTCGTGCGAAAAAAAAGATGTATTCGTAACTGAAACAACTGTTAACGATGATATAAACTTTTTTATTTGGAGAGGCTTAGCAACTTATTATTTATGGAAAGATGAAGTTTCTGATTTAGCAGATGATCGATTTAGTAGTTACAATGATTTATATTCTTATTTCAGAAATTATAACTCTCCCGAAAATGTCTTTGGAAGTTTACTTTATAACTATGGAACCGTTGATCGTTTTTCATGGATTGTTGATGATTATGTAGCTTTAGAAAATTCTTTTGCAGGTATAAATGTTACAAACGGAATGGAGTTTGGTTTGGTATTATATGAAAATGGTAGTTCAAATGTTTATTGTTATGTTAGATATGTTGTACCAAATTCTGATGCTGAAAATAAGGGAGTTACAAGAGGAATGCTGTTTAATAAAGTAGATGGCGTTCAAATTACAGTGAATAATTACGAGTCATTATTATTTGATGATAACACGAGTTATTCTATAGAATTGGCAGATTATAATGATGGAAATCCGGTTTCTAATTCAACCACAATAAATTTAATTAAAACAGAAATTGATGAAAATCCTGTTAAAATATCAAAAGTTTTTTCTGAAGGAAATACAAAAATTGGTTACTTAATGTACAATCAATTTGCTAGAAATTATGATAGTAATTTAAATGAAGTATTTGCAAATTTTAAATCAGAAAGTGTTGATGAATTAATTGTTGATTTAAGATATAATCCTGGAGGTTCAACAAGTTCTGCAGGATATCTTGCAAGTATGATTACAGGTCAGTTTTCAGGTCAATTATTTTCTAAAGAAGTTTGGAATGATAAGATTATGAATGCTTTTCCATCAGAAACATTTGAAAATAATTTTACAAATGAGATACTTAATAAAGATACTAACGACAATGTTATTTTACAAGAAAACATTAATAACTTAGAATTAAATAAAGTTTATTTTATAGTTTCTGCAAGTTCTGCTTCCGCATCAGAATTAGTTATAAACTCTCTAAGTCCTTATATTGATGTTAGGTTAGTTGGTTTTAAAACGGTTGGTAAACAAGTTGGGTCAATAACTTTGTATGACTCTGATAACTTATTTAGATCTGGTGAAAATTTAAATCCAAATCATAAATATGCAATGCAACCAATTTGTCTTGAAATTAAAAATAAAGACAACCAGAATTATCCTGATGGTATTATTCCGGCAACTACTTTACCAGGAATAGAATTAAAGGAAGATTTTAGTAATTTAGGTGTTTTAGGTGAAAAATCAGATCCTTTATTAGAAAGAACTATACAATACATTTTAACTGGTTCTAAAACCACTGATAAGCCTAAAAATTCTATAAATGCAACTGAAATTTATAATTCTAAATTAGCAAATCCAGCATCAAACAATATGTTTACAGATCTAAAATTTAGAGTTGCAAATTAGATTTTTTATTTGTTTAACTTTTCAATTTTAGATTCAATTTCTTGATCTGTAAGTATGGCTGGTCTAAATTCGCTCATGATCTCTTCATTTGTAGATTTGGCATAATTATAACCAGATTTCCACCATTTTCTCATTTTAAATTTATCAAAAACTAGAGAATTTGTAGTTAGAATTGTTGGTGTATAATATAGATTTAATTTTATATCCTTATTTGTTGCGGCGAGTTTACCGATAGTAATATTATGTTTTTCAACTTGAGTAAGCATAAAATCAAAAACATTAAATAATAATGAAAAAGGATTTTTTGCAGGTAATCTGTTTATCAAATTTACTTCTGTTTCTAAAATTATAGCATCAATTACAGTAGCTCCTCTTAATATTGCTTCTCTTATCGGAACTAAAGCTCCAAAACCGCCGTCTGCATATTGTTGATTATTTTTTTCAAGTAGACTCATAAAAGGCACATAGTTACAAGAACCCCAAATCCAATCACAAAAATCTTCGTAAGAGCAATCTTTATTTGATTTGTATTCAATTTGATTCGCTGTTAAGTTAGAAACAGCTATAACTACTTCTTTATCTCTTTTTAGAACTTCTTCATACATCTTTTTTGTAATCTTCTTCTTAATTAGGCTTCTCAGTTTTTTACTTTCACCAAAAGTTTTTCTGCCGTTTAAAAAGTTCCAAATAGTATTAAAATGATTAATACTTACAATTTTTTCACCACCAACTTTTTTTATATTAAAAGGATTATTACTAAAAATACTTTCTTGATCTACATTTGTATACAATTCTTTTAATTCATCTAACATATCTAAAGCTAAATGAGATACCATTAAGCTACCTGTTGAAGTTCCTAAGAATAAGTCATAGCTCTTTTTTTCTTTTTTTATTAGGTATTGAGCAACACCACCAGCAAATGCTCCTTTACTTCCGCCACCTGAAATAACCAACGCTTTTTTCATTAACTCAAAATCATTTTTATATTTTTACTATTATAAAAATAGTTAAAAATGAAATGGATCACTAGTTTATTTCTTGTTTTCATCTTTTTAAGTTGTACTTCTAATCAAAAACAAAGAAATATAGATTCTCTCGAAATTCAAGAATTTAAAATTCAAGGGACAAGTATAAGAGCAATTCATGCGGTAAATAAAAAATCAGTCTATTATGCTGGCTCAAATGGAGCTATTGGTTTTACAAATGATGGAGGGCAATCTTGGGCAAAAAAAACTTTAACATATTCAGATTCAATTACTCCAAATTTTAGAAGTATATCTTTAAACAATAAAAATGTCTTTGCACTTTCCATTTCAAATCCAGCATTATTATATAAAATTAGCAGTTTAGATACTATTCTTGTTTATAAAGAAATACACGAAAAAGTATTTTATGATTCTTTACATTTTTTTGATGATGGAATTCACGCTATTGCTGTTGGAGATCCTACTGAAGACTGTCCTTCAATTATTGTTTCATCAAATTCGGGTGAATCTTGGCATAAAATTAATTGTAATAGCTTACCTAAATTTGAAGAAGGTGAGGCATTTTTTGCAGCAAGTAATACAAATATAAAAACATTGGGAAGTACAGTTTGGATTGTTTCAGGAGGTAAAAAAGCAAGAGTTCTTAAATCAACAGACTTTGG